>NZ_VJWX01000073.1 GCF_007713715.1 Amycolatopsis rhizosphaerae | reverse complement strand
GGCCTATCTCGATCACCTCGCGGTGGAGCGCGGCACGGCCCGCAACACGCTCGACGGCTACGCGCGCGATCTTCGTCGTTACGTCTCGTACCTGGAACGTGCCGGGGTCACCGACTTCGCCCGCATCGCCGAGGCCGACGTGACCGCCTTCGGCGCGGCCCTGCGGGAGGGGGACGGAGATCTTCCGCGGCTCGCCGCCTCGTCGGCGGCCCGGGCGCTGGTGGCGGTGCGCGGCCTGCACCGGTTCGCCCACCTCGACGGCATCACCGAGGACGATCCGGCCCGCGAGGTGCGCCCGCCCGCCACGGCCCGGCGGCTGCCCAAGGCGCTGCCGGTGGCGGACGTGCTCCGCCTGCTGGACATGCCCGGCACCGAGGGGGAGCGCGCGCTGCGCGACCGGGCGCTGCTGGAACTGCTGTATTCCACCGGCGCACGGATTTCCGAGGCGGTCGGGCTCGATGTCGACGACGTGGACACCCGCGACCGCACCGTGCTGCTCGACGGCAAGGGCGGCAAGCAGCGGCTCGTCCCGGTGGGCAGGCCCGCGCTGGAGGCGGTCGAGGCCTACCTGGTGCGGGCGCGGCCGGTGCTGGCCCGGCGGGGCCGGGGTACCCCGGCACTGTTCCTCAACGCCCGCGGCAGCCGCCTTTCCCGGCAGAGCGCCTGGCAGGTGCTCAAGACCAACGCCGAGCGGGCCGGGCTGTCCGCCGGCGTCTCCCCGCACACCCTGCGGCACTCCTTCGCCACCCATCTGCTGGAGGGCGGGGCCGACGTCCGGGTCGTGCAGGAGCTGCTGGGGCACGCCTCGGTGACCACGACACAGGTCTACACCCTGGTGACGGTGAACACACTGCGTGAGATATATGCTACCGCCCACCCTCGGGCCCTGGGTTGATCACCGCGCCGGCACGGCGAGCCGCTTTGGCGACAAACGTCCTGCCGAATAGGCTGCCGACGACCCGTCGAACGAGGAGCTTTCGCGCCATGTCGACAACTCAGCCACCGGCCAGCCCGGGCCCGGCCAGGTCGGCCGGCGCGAACCCCAGCCAGCCGACCATCGCAAAAGAGGGGGAACGCGAGGCCGTGGACAAGGCCGTGCCGCCCGCCAAGGTGAACGGCAAGCCCCAGGTGGGCCCGACCGGCAGACCGCTGCGGGCGATTCCCGATCCGCCGCTGCTCGAGCGGCACGGGCCCGCGCAGGTGCTCGCGATGTGCAACCAGAAGGGTGGCGTCGGGAAGACCACCTCGACCATCAACCTGGGTGCCGCGCTTGCCGAGTACGGCCGCCGCGTGCTGCTGGTCGACTTCGATCCGCAGGGTGCGCTCTCGGTCGGCCTCGGGGTGCAGCCGCACGAGCTCGAGCAGACCGTCTACAACGCGATCATGGAACGCGCGGTCACCGCCGACGACGTGCTGCGCAGGACCAAGATCGAGGGCATGGACCTGCTGCCGAGCAACATCGACCTCTCCGCCGCCGAGGTCCAGCTGGTGGCCGAGGTCGGGCGTGAGCACACCTTGCTCCGGGTGCTGCAACCGGTGCTGAGGGACTACGACTATGTTCTGGTCGATTGCCAGCCATCGCTCGGGTTGCTCACGGTGAACGCGCTCACGGCCGCGGACGGCGTGATCATCCCGCTGGAGTGCGAGTTCTTCAGCCTGCGGGGCGTGGCTTTGTTGATCGACACGATCGAGAAGGTACGCGAGCGCTTGAACCCCAAACTGGACATCACCGGCATCCTGGCCACCATGTTCGACCCGAGAACCCTGCACTCGAGAGAGGTCATGGCGCGGGTGGTCGAAGCCTTCGGCGATACCGTGTTCGACACGGTGATCAACCGCACCGTACGGTTCCCCGAGACCACCGTGGCGGGCGAACCGATCACCACCTGGGCTCCCAAATCGGCCGGTGCGCAGGCGTATCGCGCGCTGGCGCGCGAGGTGATCGCTCGGTGAGCAGGCGAGCCTCCCTGCCCGGGGCTTCCGAACTCTTCCGCCTGACCAGCACTCCCTCCCCGGACTCGGCGCGTCCCGCCGAGGCGCCCCGTCCGGGCACCGAGGGACGCCGCGAGCAACTGGGCCGCGACGGCGCGGCGCGGCGGGGTTCGGGGCGGCAGAAGCACGACTCGAAGATCACGGTGTACGTCTCGGGTGAGGAACTGGTCGCGATGGAGCAGGCCCGGCTGGCGCTGCGCGCCACGTACGGGCTGGCGATCGACCGGGGCAGGCTGGTGCGCGAGGCGGTCGCGGTGCTGCTCGCCGATTTCGAACAGCACGGGTCCGAGTCGGTGCTGGTCCAGCGGCTGCGGGAGGGGCAGCTCGACATCGAGGAAGCTTCCGGCTCGTGAGTGGTACAGGGGAGCCGGCTGGGGTGACCGCCCAGCCGGAGCCCACCCCCGGCGAGGCTTCGCCGTCGAAGTTCAAGGTCCGGCTGGCCAATTTCGAGGGCCCCTTCGACCTGTTGCTGCAGCTGATCTCCCAGCACCAGCTCGACGTCACCGAGGTCGCGCTGCACCAGGTCACCGACGATTTCATCGCCTACACCCGTGCGCTGGGGCCGCAGTGGGACCTGGACGAGACCACCGAGTTCCTGGTGGTCGCGGCCACCCTGCTCGACCTCAAGGCGGCCCGGCTGCTGCCCGCCGCCGAGGTGGAGGACGAAGAGGACCTGGCACTGCTGGAGGCCAGGGACCTGCTGTTCGCCCGTATCCTGCAGTACCGGGCGTACAAGCAGGTCGCGGAGCTGTTCGCGGAGCTGGAGGCCGGGGCGCTGCGCCGGTACCCGCGCTCGGTGGCGCTCGAAGAGCGGTACGTGGGCCTGCTGCCCGAGGTGATGCTCGGGGTCGACCCGGGGAAGTTCGCCGAGATCGCGCTCGCGGTGTTCCGGCCCAAGCCGCCGCCGACGGTGTCGCTGGACCACCTGCACATGGGGCGGGTGTCGGTGCGCGAGCACGCGGCGCTGCTGCGGGTGCGGCTGGCCGAGGCGGGCACCGCGACCTTCGCCGAACTGGTGGCGGACTGCGAGCACACGGTCGAAGTGGTGGCCCGGTTCCTGGCGCTGCTGGAGCTGTACCGCGAAGCGGCCGTGCAGTTCGACCAGGACGAGGCACTGGGCCCGCTCAGCGTGCGCTGGATCGGCGGCTCGCTCGAGCAGGCCACGGAAGCGGCGGAGCACGATCGTGCCCGCGTGGAGGAAGAAGAGGAGTACGGGTGAGCCCCGAGGAGGAAGCGGCCCCGGCCGCACGGGAGGCCGAACCCGAAAGCGTGCCGGCACCGGAGACCGAGACGGAACCGGAGGCCGGGCCGGACCTGGTCGCGATGGACCGTGCGCTGCCCGACGTCGGTGACGACGCGACCCTCGAAGCCGCGATCGAGGCGCTGCTGCTGGTGGTCGACTCGCCGGTGAACGAGGAAACGCTCGCCGCCACCCTCGGCCAGCCCGTGGCCAGGATCACCCGCGCGCTGCGGGACATGGCGGCCCGGTTCACCGAACGCGACAGCGGAATCGACCTGCGCCGCGCGGGCGAGGGCTGGCGGTTCTACACCCGTGACACCTACGCCCCGTTCGTGGAGAAACTCCTGCTCGACGGGCAGCGGTCCAAGCTGACCAGGGCGGCGCTGGAAACGCTGGCCGTGATCGCCTACCGCCAGCCGGTGACCCGTTCCCGGGTCGCGGCGGTGCGCGGGGTGAACGTGGACGGGGTGATCCGGACCCTGCTGGCCCGGGGCCTGATCGAGGAGGCGGGCACCGATCCGGAGACGGGTGGCACCCTGTACATGACGACCGAGTTGTTCCTGGAGCGGCTGGGGCTGTCGTCGCTGACCGACCTGCCCCCGATCGCCCCCCTGCTACCCGAAGTGGACGCCATCGATGACATCTGACCAAGCACCCGAGGGTGTCCGCCTGCAGAAGGTGCTGGCCAAGGCCGGTGTGGCCTCGCGGCGCGCCGCCGAGGACCTGATCGCCGGAGGCCGGGTGAGCGTGGACGGGCGGATCGTGCGCGAGCTGGGCCGCCGGGTCGATCCGGACACCGCGGTGATCCACGTCGACGGCAGCCGCGTCATCCTGCGCGAGGACCTGGTGTACCTGGCGATGAACAAGCCGCGCGGGGTGCACAGCACGATGACCGACGACCAGGGCCGCCCCTGCGTGGGCGACTACGTCCGCAACCGGGCGGAACGGCTGTTCCACGTCGGCAGGCTCGACGCCGAGACCGAGGGCCTGCTGCTGTTCACCAACGACGGAGACCTCGCGCACCGGCTGATGCACCCGTCGTACAACGTGCTCAAGACCTACCTGGCCGAGGTGGACGGCCTGGTGCCGCGCGGGCTGGGCAAGCAGCTGCGGGCCGGGGTCGAGCTGGAGGACGGCCCGGTCAGGGTCGACGCCTTCCGGGTCAAGGACATGCAGGCGGGCCGGTCCCTGGTCGAGGTGGTGCTGCACGAGGGGCGCAAGCACATCGTGCGGCGGCTGCTGGCCGAGGTGGGCTTCCCGGTGCGCAAGCTGGTGCGGACCTCGATCGCCGACGTCCAGCTCGGCGCGCAGAAGCCCGGCACGCTGCGCCGCCTGACGCGGCAGGAGGTCGCCGCGCTCTACCGGGCGGTCGACCTGTGAGCGCGGCCCTGTCGGTGACCGCCGATAGCATCGCCCGGTGATCGCGACCGACTCGGACACCACGACCCCGGCTCTCGGCGTGCTGCGGCGCGTCTTCGGCTACGACTCGTTCCGCGGTGAGCAGGAAGCGATCATCGAGCACGTCGTCGCCGGGGGCGATGCGCTGGTGCTGATGCCCACCGGGGGCGGGAAGTCCCTGTGCTACCAGATCCCCGCCCTGGTGCGCGACGGCGTCGGCGTGGTCGTCTCGCCGCTCATCGCGTTGATGCAGGACCAGGTCGACGCGCTGCGCGCCCTGGGCGTGCGGGCCGGTTTCCTGAACTCCACCCAGGACTACCGGCAGCGCCGCGAGGTCGAGGAGGCCTTCCTCGCCGGTGAGCTCGACCTGCTCTACCTCGCGCCGGAACGGCTGCGGGTCGAGGCCACGGTGAACCTGCTCGAACGGGGCACGATCTCGCTGTTCGCGATCGACGAGGCGCACTGCGTCTCCCAGTGGGGCCACGATTTCCGGCCCGACTACCTGGCACTGTCCCAGCTGCACGAGCGGTGGCCGCGGGTGCCGCGCATCGCGCTGACCGCCACCGCCACCCGGGCCACGCACGACGAGATCGCGACCCGGCTGAACCTGGGCGGGGCCCGGCACTTCGTGGCGAGCTTCGACCGGCCCAACATCCAGTACCGGATCGTGCCGAAGAACAGTCCGCAGAAGCAGTTGCTCGACCTGCTCCGCACCGAGCACGCCGGGGACGCCGGGATCGTGTACTGCCTGTCCCGGGCTTCGGTGGAGAAGACGGCGGAGTTCCTGGTCGCCAACCGCATCGAGGCGCTGCCCTACCACGCCGGTCTCGACGCGGCGACGCGCGCCAGGAACCAGGCGCGGTTCCTGCGGGAGGACGGGCTGGTCGTGGTCGCCACGATCGCCTTCGGCATGGGGATCGACAAACCCGACGTGCGGTTCGTGGCGCACCTCGACCTGCCGAAGTCCGTCGAGGGCTACTACCAGGAGACCGGCCGGGCCGGGCGGGACGGCCTGTCCTCGACCGCGTGGCTGGCCTACGGCCTTGCCGACGTGGTGCAGCAGCGCAAGATGATCGACACCTCGGAGGGCGACGAGGCGCACCGGCGCCGCCTCTCCCGCCATCTGGACGCGATGCTCGCGCTGTGCGAGACGGTGGAATGCCGCCGCGTCCAGCTGCTCAACTACTTCGGCCAGTCCGGGCAGCCGTGCGGAAACTGCGACACCTGCCTGTCCCCGCCCGAGTCGTGGGACGGCACCATCGCCGCGCAGAAACTGCTGTCCACCGTGTACCGGCTGCAGCACGAGCGGCGGCAGAAGTTCGGGGCCGGGCAGATCATCGACATCCTGCTCGGCAAGCAGAGCCCGAAGGTCGCCCAGTTCCGCCACGACGAGCTCACCGTGTTCGGCATCGGCACCGAGCTGTCCGAGGGCGAGTGGCGGGGTGTGGTGCGCCAGCTGCTCGCGCAGGGACTGCTGTCGGTGGAGGGGGACTACGGCACCCTGGTGCTGACCGAGGCCAGCGGCGAGGTGCTCGGCCGCCGTCGCGAGGTCCGGCTCCGGCGTGAACCGAAACGCGAACCCCGCGCGGCGAAACCCGCGAAGGCGCGCCAGGCGGTGGTGGAACTGCCCGAGGAGGCGGCCCCGCTGTTCGAACGCCTGCGGGCCTGGCGAGC
This sequence comes from Amycolatopsis rhizosphaerae, assembly GCF_007713715.1. Taxonomy (GTDB): domain Bacteria; phylum Actinomycetota; class Actinomycetes; order Mycobacteriales; family Pseudonocardiaceae; genus Amycolatopsis_E; species Amycolatopsis_E rhizosphaerae. The sequence continues at coordinate 14,614 of NZ_VJWX01000073.1, read as the reverse complement.
CGCCACCGCGAAGGAGCTGGGCGTGCCCGCCTACGTGGTGTTCCACGACGCGACCCTGCGCCAGATCGCGACGGAACGCCCGCAGACGGCGGCCGCTCTCGGCCGGGTGAGCGGAGTCGGCGAGAGCAAACTCGTCCGCTACGGCCAGCAGATCCTCGACACCCTCGCCGAGACCTGAACCCCGCCGCCTGCCCACCGTCCCTTGTGGCCCACGCTTCGGCGGTTGTGTCCCACGCTGTGGCGCCTGAGTTCCACCTCCAAGCCGCGGCTGAGTGGGACTCACCCTGCTGAAGGTGGGACACAACGTGCTGAAGGTGGGACTCGGCGTGCTGGAGGTGGGACTCGCGGAGTCAGGTGCCGGGGGTGGGGGCCGGTTCGGCCGCCTGCCGCGGCTTGCGTTGCAGCGCGCGGGCCAGCGGCTCCACGATCCGGGCCGCGACCGGGCCCAGCACCGCCATGATCAGCACGTAGGCGGTGGCGAGTGCGGCCAGTTCGCCGTCGACCGCGCCCGCCGTGACGGCGAGCCCCGCGATGACGATCGAGAACTCGCCGCGGGCCACCAGTGCCGCGCCCGCACGGGCCCGGCCGAGCCTGCCCACCCCCTGCCTTCGCGCGGCCCACCAGCCGGTCGCCACCTTGGTCAGTGCGCTCACGACGGCCAGTGCGATCGCCCAGCCGAGCACGGGCGGGATCGAGGCGGGATCGGTGCGCAGCCCGAACACGACGAAGAACACCGCCGCGAACAGGTCGCGCAGCGGTTCGAGCAGGCGCGTGGCGTTCTCCGCGGTCGATCCGGAGACCGCGATGCCGAGCAGGAAGGCGCCGACCGCCGCCGACACCTGCATCGCCGAGGCGAGACCGGCCACCAGCAGGGCCGCGCCGAGGATCTTGAGGAGGAACACCTCGCGGTCGGGCGAGTCGACCACGGCCGAGACGTACCGGCCGAACTTCAGCGCGACCAGCAGCACCACGGTGATCACCGCGAGCGAGACGCCCACCGCCTTCAAGCCGCCGAGGAAGCTGACGCCGCCCAGCACGGCGGTGAGGATGGGCAGGTACAGCGCCATCGCCAGGTCCTCGAACACCAGGATCGACAGCACCACCGGGGTCTCCCGGTTGCCGAGCCGCCCCAGATCGCCCAGGACCTTGGCGATGATCCCCGACGAGGAGATGTAGGTCACCCCGGCCATCACCAGTGCGCCGAGCGGGCCCCACCCCAGGATCAGCGCCACCGCCGCGCCCGGGGCGGCGTTGAGCGCGATGTCGGCCAGCCCCGCGGGCCACGAGCGTTTCATCCCGGTGACCAGTTCGGCCGCCGTGTACTCCAGGCCGAGCAGCAACAGCAGCAGCACCACGCCGATCTCGCCCGCGAGGTGGGTGAAGCCGTCGATGTCGCGCAGGGGGAGGAAACCGCCTTCGCCGAAGGCCAGGCCGCCCAGCAGGTACAGCGGGATCGGGGACAGCCCGATCCTCGCGGCGAGCCTGCCCAGTGTGCCCAGGCAGAAGAAGACCGCGCCGAGTTCGATCAAGGACAGTGCGGTGTGGTCCACGCGTTACCCGTTCTGCAGGATTCTCAGTGCGTTGTCGAGGCCTTCGGCGGTGCCGACCGCCACCAGGAGGTCCCCGGCGGTGAACGTGAAGTCCGGGGTGGGGGAGGGGTGGACCTGGCCCGCCCGCATCACCGCCACCACGGACACTCCGGTGCGGGTGCGCAGCGCGGCGTCGGCGAGGGTGCGCCCGTCGAACGGGGCGTGCGCCCTGATCGGCAGCTGCCGGGTGTGGATGCCCGGCAGGTCGCGGTGTTCCTCGGTGAGCTGCGCGACGAGCTGCGGCGCGCCCAGCAGGTTCGCCAGCGTGCCCGCCTCGTCCGCGGTCAGCGGCAGGGAGGCCAGGCAGGCGTCGGGGTCGTCGGATTTGGACACGATCAGCTCGATCCGCCCGTCACGGGTGGTCACCACGCCGACGCGGCGGCCGGTGCGGAGGACGAAATCCTTGCGTACGCCGATCCCGGGCAGGGGGGTCACGTCTACGTTCACGATCACCACGCTACCGGTTTGCCCGGTTTGGGCCGGTGCCTTCGCCTCGCCGCCTGCCAGGCAGAATGGAACCCCGGTAAGCCGGTTGGCGGACGGTTCGCAGGCAAGGAGAGCATCGGTGACGGGAGCCCTACGAGGTGTGGTGGCGCTGGACGGCCCGTCGGGCACCGGGAAGACCACGGTGGCGCGCAGGCTGGCCGAACGGCTCGGCGCGGGGTACCTGGACACCGGCGCGATGTACCGCGTGATCACGCTGGCCGTGCTGCGCGCGGGGGTGGACCTCGCCGACCCGGAGGCGGTGGCGGCCACCGCGCTGGACACCGTGTTCACCATCGGCACCAGCCCCCAGCGCCCGGAGATCGAGCTGGCCGGGGAGGACGTGGCGCTGGAGATCCGCGGTCCCGAGGTCAACTTCGCGGTGTCGCCGGTGTCGGCCGTGCCCGCGGTGCGCGAGCTGCTGGTGACGCGCCAGCGCGCGCTGATCGAGGAGGTGCTCACCGCGGTCGGCGGGATCGTCGTCGAGGGCCGGGACATCGGCACCGTGGTCGCGCCCGACGCGCCGCTCAAGGTCTACCTGACCGCCTCCGCCGAGGTCCGCGCCGCGCGCCGCAGCGCCCAGGACACCGCCGCCGGGCGTGACACCAGCCACGCCGACGCGCTGGCCTCGGTCGACCGGCGCGACCGGCTGGACTCCAGCCGGGCCACCTCGCCGCTGCGCCCCGCCGAGGACGCGGTGCCCGTCGACACCTCCGAACTGACCATCGACGAGGTCATCACGGCACTGGGCGAACTCGCCGGACGGCGGGGCCTGCTCACCGGCCGCACCGCCGGTGCCGCCGAGGCCGCGCGGTGACCGCGGAGGGCCTGCCGGAGGGGGCCGTCGGCTGGCTGCACGACTTCGGCAGGTTCATCGGCCGCGTGGGCCTGCGGCCCGCCTACCGGGTCCGGGTCGTGGGGCTGGAACGCGTGCCGCGCACCGGCCCGGTGCTGCTGATCGCCAACCACAGCTCGCTGGTGGAACCGCAGCTGCTGTTCGGAATGTTGCCGCGGCGTTCGGTGTTCCTCGTCAAGGAGGAGATGTTCAGCGGGCCGGTGGGCTGGTTTCTCCGGCGCATCGGGCAGGTCCCGGTGCGCCGTGGCGTCCCCGACCGGGCCCCGCTGACCACCACCGCCCGGTTGCTGAGGGAGGGCGGCCTGGTGGGGGTGTTCCCCGAGGGCACCCGCGGCGAGGGGGACGTGGCCAGTGCCGAGCAGGGCGCGGCCTGGCTGGTGCGGGCGACCGGTGCGGTCGTGCTGCCGGTGGCGGTCCGGGGCACCCGGCGGCCCGCCGGGAGCGGACGGCGCTTCCGGCCCCGGGTGGACGTACTGATCGGGACGCCGTTCGAGCTGGCGGTCGGCAAGGGCAGGGCGGGCCTGGCCGAGGCCACCGAGCGGCTGCGGACGGAACTTGCGGCACTGGTGCGCACGCTGGACGAGCTGCGTGCGGTGCCGGAACAGGAAAAGAAAGCGAAGACATGACTGAAGTAGACGGCACCTGGGCCGACGAAGCGGAGTTCGCCGCGCTCGACGCCGCCGTGGACGAGGCCGCCGAGCTGGAAGACGCCCAGCTCAGCCAGCCGGTGCTGGCCGTGGTGGGCCGACCCAACGTGGGCAAGTCCACCCTGGTCAACCGGATACTGGGGCGGCGGGAAGCCGTCGTGCAGGACGTGCCGGGCGTGACCAGGGACCGGGTCGCCTACGACGCGGTGTGGAACGGCCGCCGGTTCACCCTGGTGGACACCGGCGGCTGGGAGCCGGGCGCGAGCGGGCTGGCCGGTGCCGTCGCCGCGCAGGCCGAGCTCGCCATGTCCACATCGGACGCCGTGCTGCTCGTGGTGGACGCCTCGGTGGGGGCGACCGCCACCGACGAGGCGGTCGCGCGCGTGCTGCGGCGGTCGAAGCGGCCGGTGCTGCTGGCCGCGAACAAGGTCGACGACGACCGGCTCATGGGCGACGTGGCGTCGCTGTGGTCGCTGGGGCTGGGCGAGCCGCTCGCGGTGAGTGCCCTGCACGGCCGCAGTTCCGGTGACCTGCTCGACGCGATTGTCTCGGCGCTGCCCGAGGCACCCCGCGATGGGGAGCGCGGCACCGGGCCGCGCCGGGTCGCGCTGGTCGGCAAGCCGAACGTCGGCAAGTCCAGCCTGCTCAACAAGCTCAGCGGCGAGCAGCGCGCGGTGGTGGACTCGGTCGCGGGCACCACGGTGGACCCGGTGGACTCGCTGGTCGAGCTGGACGGCCAGACCTGGCGGTTCGTGGACACCGCCGGGCTGCGCAAGCGGGTCAACACCTCCACCGGCACCGAGTACTACGCCTCGCTGCGCACGAAGTCCGCGATCGACGCCTCCGAGGTGGCGATCGTGCTGCTGGACGCCAGCGAACCACTGTCCGAACAGGACCTTCGCGTGCTCACCATGGTGGTGGAGGCGGGCCGGGCCTGCGTGCTCGCGTTCAACAAGTGGGACCTGGTCGACGAGGACCGCCGCCACCAGCTGGAGAAGGAGCTGGACCGCGGCCTGGTGCGGGTGCCGTGGGCGGAGCGGGTGAACATCTCCGCGCTCACCGGCCGTTCGGTGCGCAAGCTCGCGCCCGCGCTGCGCACCGCGCTCGCCTCGTGGGACCAGCGCGTGCCCACCGGTCAGCTCAACGGCTGGCTTTCGGAACTCGTCGCGGCCACCCCGCCGCCGGTGCGCGGCGGCAAGCAGCCGAAGGTCCTCTTCGCGACGCAGGCCGCGATCCGGCCGCCGACGCTGGTGCTGTTCACCACCGGGTTCCTGGAGGCGGGCTACCGCCGGTTCATCGAGCGCAAGTTCCGGGAGCGCTTCGGCTTCGCCGGCACCCCCGTCCGCATCAACGTGCGCGTGCGGGAGAAGAAGCCCAAGGGCACCAAGAAGGGCAAGTAGCCCCGTAGAACCTGTTGTGGGAGGGGTTGCGTGGCGGTGCGGGTGGCGGAACCTGACGTGGTCCCTCGCTGTGGGATCTCTTCCTCATGAATGCCAATTCACCACGGAAGAGCTGTCCTCGCGAGGAACCACGTCAGAACCCGCGGCGGTGCAAGCTGACGGCTCACCGCAAGCGGCTCCGCCGCTTATAAGACAAATCCTCGCGCACCCTCCTCCTCGTGGGGGCGCCCAGTTCCGACGTGGAGAGAAGGTGTGACGGGTTGACCGTGCCCGCCGAGACGACAACGGACAGATCAGAAACCGCTTTCCCCGCCCCGGCGGGGAAGGCGGTCTTCTCCGGCGGCCCGGCGGCCGCGGAGCGGACCCTGCTCGACATCCTCGCCGAGACCGTCGCCGCGCAGCCCGGTGCGGCCGCGATCGACGACGGGACCGGGGTGCTCACCTACCGCAGGCTCGCCGAGGAGGCGGAGGCCGTGCGGCGGCGCCTGGGTGCGGCCGGGATCGGCGTGGGCGACCGGGTGGGCGTGCGGATCTCGTCCGGTACGGCCGCGCTGTACGTGGCGATCCTCGGGGTGCTCGCCGCCGGTGCGGCCTACGTGCCGGTCGATGCCGACGATCCCGAGGAACGGGCGGAACTGGTGTTCGGCGAGGCGGGCGTGTGCGCCGTGCTCGGCGACGCGGGCGCGCTCGCGCTCCGGGGCGAGCCGGGCAACGCGCCCGGCAGGCCCGGTCCGGACGACGACGCGTGGATCATCTTCACCTCCGGTTCCACCGGGAAGCCGAAGGGCGTGGCGGTCACCCATGCCGCGGCCGCCGCCTTCGTCGACGCCGAGGCCGGGCTTTTCCTCACCGACGAACCGCTCGGGCCCGGCGACCGGGTGCTGGCCGGGTTGTCGGTCGCCTTCGACGCCTCGTGCGAGGAGATGTGGCTGGCCTGGCGGCACGGCGCCTGCCTGGTGCCCGCCCCGCGGTCCCTGGTGCGCACCGGCGTGGATCTCGGGCCGTGGCTGGTCGCCCAGCGCATCACGGTGGTCTCCACCGTGCCCACCCTGGCCGCGCTCTGGCCCGCCGAGGCGCTGGAAGAGGTGCGGCTGCTGGTGTTCGGCGGGGAGGCGTGCCCGCCGGAACTCGCCGAACGGGTCGCCGTCGAGGGCTGCGAGGTGTGGAACACCTACGGCCCCACCGAGGCGACCGTCGTGTCGTGCGCGGCGCCGCTCACCGGTGAGGGCCCGGTCCGGATCGGGCTGCCGCTGGCGGGCTGGGAGCTGGCCGTGGTGGACGAGCGGGACGAACCGGTGGCGATGGGCGAGCCGGGGCAGCTCGTGATCGGCGGTGCGGGCCTGGCCCGCTACCTGGACCCGGACAAGGACGCGGAGAAGTTCGCGCCGCTGCCGTCGCTGGGCTGGCGGCGGGCCTACCGCAGCGGTGACCTGGTACGGGCCGAGCCGGAGGGGCTGCTGTTCCTCGGCCGGGCCGACGAGCAGGTCAAGCTCGGCGGGCGCCGCATCGAACTCGGCGAGGTCGACGCCGCGCTGCAAGCGCTTCCCGGCATCGCCGGGGCGGCTTCGGCGGTGCGCACCACGAAGGCGGGCAACCAGATCCTGGTCGGTTACGTCGTGCCCGGCGAGCCCGGTTTCGACACCGAGGCCGCCTCGGTGCTCCTGCGGGACCGCCTGCCCGCCGCGCTGGTGCCGCTGCTCGCCGTGGTCGGCGATCTGCCCACCCGTACCTCCGGCAAGGTGGACCGGGCCGCACTGCCCTGGCCGTTGCCCACCGTGTCCGACAAGGACGACGCGCACCCTGGGCGGCTGACCGCGACCGAGGCGTGGCTCGCGGAGATGTGGGCCGAGATCCTCGGCGTGGCCGTGGCGTCCCCGGACGCCGACTTCTTCAGCCACGGGGGCGGCAGTCTCACGGCCGCCCAGCTCGTCGCCCGCATCCGCACCCGGCACCCCCAGGTCTCGGTCGGCGACATCTACCAGCGGCCGGCGCTGGGGGCGCTCGCCGCGCTGCTCGACGGGCTGAAGAGCGGCGAGACGGCCTACCGCGAAGTGGCGCCGGTCCCGGCCCGCACCGGTCTCCTGCAGGCGCTGCTCCTGCTGCCGCTGATGACACTGACCGGGTTGCGCTGGACCACCGTGCTGGCCGCCCTGTCCACCGCGCTCGGCCTGGCCGGGGTGGCCTGGGCGCCCTCGGTCCCGTGGTGGGCGCTGGCGGCGGCCTGGCTGGTGCTGTTCAGTCCGGCGGGCCGCATCGCGGTGGCCGCGGGCGGAGCGCGCCTGCTGCTGCGGGGCGTCCGGCCCGGCAGCTACCCACGCGGCGGCAGTGTCCACTTGCGACTGTGGACGGCGGAGAAGCTCGCCGAATTCAGCGGTGCCGCCGAGATTTCGGGCGCGTCGTGGATGACGCAGTACGCCAGGGCGCTGGGCGCCAAGGTCGCCAAGGGGGTGGACCTGCATTCGCCACCCCCGGTCACCGGCCTGCTCAAGCTCGGCCGGGGCGCGGCGATCGAGCCCGAGGTGGACCTGTCCGGCCACTGGGTGGACGGAGACCTGGTGCACATCGGCAAGATCCGGGTCGGCGCCGGCGCCAGGGTGGGGGCGCGCAGCACCCTGTTCCCCGGCGCGCGCGTCGGCAAGGGCGCCGAAATCGCGGCCGGTTCGACCGTGGTGGGCGCGGTGCCTGCGGGGCAGCGCTGGGCCGGGTCTCCGGCGGCCCGCGACGGCCGGGGCGCGCTGCGGTGGCCGTCCAGCCGCCCGCCGCGCTCCCGCCGCTGGTCGTGGATCTACGCGGTGAGTTCGCTGCTGCTGGGACTGTTGCCCGCGGTGGCCGCCCTGCCCGGGATCGTGGTGCTGGCGTTCGCGCTGTCCGGCGGCCCGTCGCTCGGGCGCGCCATGGCCGCGGTGCCCGCCGCCACCGTCGCCTATCTCGTGTCCTACGCACTGCTGGTGCTCGGGGGTGTGCGCGCCCTCGGCGTGGGCATGACCGGGGGATACCACCCGGTGCACAGCCGGGCCGCCTGGCAGGTGTGGGCCACCGAGCGGCTCATGGACATGGCCAGGACCGCGCTGTTCCCGCTCTACGCCAGCCTGTTCACTCCCGTGTGGCTGCGCCTGCTGGGCGCGAAGGTCGGCCGCGACGCCGAGGTGTCCACCGTCCTCGCCGTACCCCGGATGACCCAGGTGGACGACGGCGCGTTCCTCGCCGACGACACCATGGTCGCCGCCTACGAACTCGGGAACGGCTGGCTGCACGTGGGCCCCGCCCGCATCGGCAAGCAGGCCTTCCTCGGCAACTCGGGGATGACCGCGCCGGGCCGCGCGGTGCCCAAACGCGGGCTGGTCGGGGTGCTCTCGTCCACCCCGCCGAAGGCGAAGAAGGGTTCCTCCTACCTGGGCATGCCGCCGATGCCGCTGCGGCGGGCCGTGGAGGCCGGGGACGCGACCCGGACCTACCGGCCGCCGAAGCGGCTCAAGGTGGCGCGCGCCGCCGTCGAGCTGTGCCGCGTCGTGCCGGTGATGTGCGGGACCGCGCTGGCCGTGCTGGTGCTCGCCGCCCTGCTGGCGCTGTGGACGACGGTGGGCCTGTGGGTGGCCGCACTGGCGTCGGGCGCGGTGCTGCTGGCCGCCGGTGTCGTCGCCGCCGCGCTCGCGACCGGGGCGAAATGGCTGCTGGTGGGCCGGTTCCGGGAGATCGACCATCCACTGTGGAGTTCCTTCGTGTGGCGGGACGAACTGGCGGACACCTTCGTCGAGGCACTCGCGGTGCCCTGGCTGATCGGCTCGCTCGGCGGAACGCCGCTGCTGGCGGCCTGGCTGCGCACGATGGGGGCCCGGATCGGCCGCGGCGTGTGGCTGGAGACCTACTGGCTGCCGGAGGCGGATCTGGTGCGCCTCGGCGACGGCGCCACCGTCAACCGCGGCTGCGTGGTGCAGACCCACCTGTTCCACGACCGGATCATGAGCATGAGCGAGGTCGCACTGGACGAGGGGGCCACGCTGGGGCCGCACGGGATCGTCCTGCCGGGCGCGACCCTCGGCGCGCGCACCACCGTCGGTCCCGGCTCACTGGTGACCCGCGGCGACACGGTCCCCGCCGATTCGCGCTGGCTCGGCAACCCGATCTCGGCCTGGGGACGCTGAGGTGCGCGACAGCCTGGCCGCCCACGGGGACGACGGCTACCACGTCGGGCACTACGACCTGGAGCTGGACTACAAGGTCGGCCCCAACCGGCTGGCCGCGCGCGCGAAGATCAGCGCGACCGCCGCGCGCCCGCTGACGGAGATCCGGCTCGACCTCGCCGGGTTCAAGGTCGGCGGCCTGACGGTGGACGGGCAGCGCGCCCGGTTCGCCCGCCGGGGGACCAAGCTGGTGGTGACCCCGCCGCGGCCCCTCGGCGAAGGGGACGCGTTCACCGTCGAGGTGCGCTACACCGGCAACCCGCGGCCGATCGGCGGCCACTGGGGCGACATCGGGTGGGACGAGCTCACCGACGGCGCGCTGGTGGCGAGCCAGCCGATCGGCGCGCCCTCGTGGTTCCCGTGCAACGACCGGCCCGGCGACAAGGCCGCGTACCGCGTCACCGTGACCACCTCCTCGGCGTACACCGTGCTGGTGACCGGTGAGGAGGTTTCGCGGCGTTCGCGCGCCAGCACGACCACCTGGGTCTTCGAACGGCGGGAGCCGACCGCCACCTATCTCATGAGTGTCCAGATCGGACGGTACGTCGAACGGGACCTGCCGTCTGGAGTGCGCCAGCGCCTCGCCGTCCCGGCGGGGCTGGCCGCCGCGGCCGGGCACGACTTCGGCCGCCAGCCGGAGATGATGGCACTGTTCGAGCGCCGGTTCGGGCCCTACCCGTTCGGCGAGTACGTCGCCGTGGTGACCGGGGACGAGTTGGACGACCCCATCGAGGCGCAGGGGATGGCGATCTTCGGCGCCAACCACGTCGACGGGCGGCGCGGGGCGGAACGCCTGCTCGCGCACGAACTGGCACACCAGTGGTTCGGCAACAGCCTCACCGTCGCCGACTGGCGGCACATCTGGCTCAACGAAGGATTCGCCACCTACGCCGAATGGCTGTGGTCCGAGGAATCCGGCGGCCCGGCGGCGGCCGAGCTCGCCGGGGAAGCGGCCCGGCGGATCGACGGCCTGCCCGGTGAGGTGCGCATCGGCGACCCGGGGGCGGCGCACCTGTTCGACGTGCGGGTCTACCAGCGGGGCGCGCTGACCCTGCAGGCGCTCCGTGAGCGTGTCGGCGACGAGACGTTCTTCGCGCTGCTGCGGTCGTGGGCGCACGAGCACCGGCACGGCATCGTCACCACCCCCGAGTTCGTCGCGCACGCCGAACGGTATGCCGGGGCCGCCCTCGGCGGCTTCTTCGCGCACTGGCTGGAAAACGCCGCGTGATCCACCCGGGCGGCGGCTGGCCCGCGCCCGGAGGACCCGGCAGGCTCGGCCGGTGGGCGTTTCCCGACAGCGACACCTCAACCAGGCCCTGCTCCGGATCCCGAGGCGCGCGGAGACCGCGGATCGCGCCACCCTGACCGCCACCTTCGTCGAGGCGGGCTCGTTCTCCGCGATGCTGCACTCCACCGACCACCAGATCGTCTACGGGCGGCGGGGAGCCGGGAAGACGCATGCTCTGCTGCATCTCGCCGATCTCGTCGAGCGCACCGGTGATCTCGCCGTCTACGTCGACCTGCGCACGATCGGCGCGTCGGGCGGGCTCTACGCCGACAGCAGCCTGAGCCCCGCGGTGCGCGGCACCCACCTGCTCATCGACACACTGGAAGCCCTGCACGAGGAACTTCTCACCGCGGTCGTCGAGCGGGACTCCGCGGAAGGACCGGGACTGCTGCCCGCACTGGACGCACTGGCCGAAGCCGCGACGGCGGTGCGGGTCGTCGGCGAGGTCGAGCAGGAGACGAAGATCGGTGGTACGGCGGAATCCGCGTATTCGGCCGAGTTTTCCCGCTCCCCTGCCGCGGGGGTGAGCGGCCGCCGGGCCGTCACCGCGGAGCGCAGCCTGCGGCGGCGGGGAACGGAACAGCACCACGTGGTGTTCGGGCCGGTCGGCCGGGCACTGCGCGCCCTGACCCGGGCACTGGCGCCCGCCAGGCTGTGGCTGTTGCTCGACGAGTGGAGCAGCGTGCCGATCGACCTCCAGCCGCTGCTGGCCGACCTGCTGCGCCGCAGCGTGCTGCCGGTCACCGGGAGCACGGTGAAGATCGCCGCCATCGAACGCCGCTCCCGTTTCCGCGCCCCCTCGGCGTCGGGGGATCTGCAGGGCATCGAGGTGGGCGCGGACGCCGCGTCCGCGGTCAGCCTGGACGATTTCATGATCTTCGACGGTTCCCGGTCCCGCGCCGGGGAGTTCTTCGGCCGCCTGTTCTTCAACCATGCTTCGGTCCGGCTGGCCACCATGCTGGCCGACCCGCCCGCGGACGCGGACGCGTTCGCCGCGGAATGCTTCCGTGGCACCGCGTTCGCCGAACTCGTGCGGGCCGCGGAGGGCATTCCCCGCGACGCGATCAACATCGCCGCGCTGGCCGCGCAGTACGCCCACGACGAGCCGATCGGGCTGCGCGCGGTGCGGATGGCGGCGCGCGACTGGTACCTGCGCGACAAGCAGGCGGCCATCGCGGCCGGTGAACCCGCCCGGCGCCTGCTGCGTGCCCTCGTCGACGAGGTGGTGGGCAGGCGGCGGTCACGGACCTTCCTGCTGGAACAGGCCGCCGGGACGGGGCACGAGCTCGTCGGGGACCTGGTCGACGCCCGGCTGCTCCACGTGCTGCGGCGCGGCCTCGTCGACACCGACCAACCCGGAACTCTTTACGACGGTTTCGCCATCGACTACGGGTGCTATGTGTCGCTGCTTCTGGACCACGACGCGACGGTCCGGCCGCGCGACCGCGGCTGGCTCGGCTCGCCCAAGGGCCTGCCCCCGGACGGCTTCTCGTTCGGCAAGGCCGTCCTCGACCTCTCCCGGCTCGGGTGACCCGGCCGCCAGGTGCCCTCGTTTCGCCGGTCGACAGACCGCTATCCGGCCACGGTGCGCTTGCTCGGTACCAGCTTGTGCGGTTCGGTGTCGAGGTCGTCGAGACCGAAGCTGATGATGCGGCGGGGGTGGATCCGGATGATCGCCCCGCCGATCCCGGCGGCCGAATCCGCCGGTTCCCCGATCGCCTCGCCGCGCCCCCGGATTTCCAGGCACCGGACCCGCCACGGCGACACGGAGGCGATGTCGTCGACCACGAACGCGACCTGCCCGTTGTCCGCGACATTGCGGAACTTCCGGCTGGCCGCCATGGTGTAGCCGCCGATGTCGATGGTCCCGGTGGCGGGGTTGTAGGCGAACCCCACCGGGCTGACCTGCAGCGTGCCGTCCGGCTGCGCGGTGGCCAGGCGCCCGAGGCGCTGGGTGGCGAGGTAGTTCAGTTCGGAATCGGTGAACGACATGGTGATCCCCTCCGGCGAGACCGGCCGGAACCTCCGGCCGGCACGTCCGCACCTCGGTGCGGCTCCTGCGCCCAGGATGCGACCTCCAGTCGACTCGAGGTCAACCCCGGAATCAGTTCGGCTCGCCGAGCGGGGTCGTGCAGAACGGGCCGCCGACGTAGTGCGCTTCATCGCCCGTGGGGGCGGGCCCGGAGATCTCGGCGGCGAACCTCTCGGCGTCGTCGGTGGCCCGGTAGCCCAGCGCCTGCGCTTCGGCCAGTGAGTAGATCCGGCGGGTGTTGCCGGAAACGCCCCAGACGATCCGGTAGCCCGGCGACGGACAGGACAGGCACGCCTCGAACAGGCGGGCGCCGTCGTCGGGCGACAGCCAGGTGGACAGCCCGCGCACCCCCGGTGGGCGTTCGAAACACGAGCCGATGCGCACGCAGATCACGTCCATCCCGAACCGGGAATGGTAGAGGCTGCCCAGCGCTTCCACGGCGGCCTTGCTCACCCCGTAGAAGGTGTCCGGCCTCGGTGAGGAGTCCGCGGGCAGTTCCGGCTCCACCGTGCGGAAACCCACCGCGTGATTGCTGGAGGCGAGCACGATCCGGCCCACCCCGGCCCGCCGTGCGGCCTCCAGGACCACCTGGGTGCCGCCGATGTTGACCTCCAGGATGTCCGCCCAGCCGTTTTCCCGGCTGATTCCGCCCAGATGCAGGATCGCGTCGACGTCCTCGCAGGCGCGCGCCATCAGGTCCGGATCGGTGACCGACCCGGTGAGCGCCTCGACCGCCTCACCCGCTTCCGGCGGCGCCGGGGGCACGAGATCGAGCAGCCGCAGGATCCGGCCCTCGCGGCGGAGACGGGGACGCATCAGGGTGCCGACGACGCCGGAGGCGCCGGTGATCAGGACGCGCATGCCCATTCCTTTCCTGTGCTCGGTGCGGGGAAGTCCTTGCCGCTCAACGGATTCCCGCCCGCCGTGGCAGTCGGTTCCGCCCAGGCGTCCCGTGCGGCGAAGGCAGCCAGCAGTTCCACGGTGCGGTGTGCGGATTTCACCCCGGCCGGGAGCGCGGCGGGTTGCTCCATCCTGCCCCCGTTGACTGGTGACCCACGCCAGACTAGCGTTTTCGAACTTGTTCACAACACGGTTTGCCGTTCACGAACATGAACAGGCGGAGGTGGGATGAAGGTCGTCGGCTATGCCTATCCCTGGGATGTGGCCGAGCCCGGGTTCGTCGAGCGGGTCCGCGAACTGGGCGTGGACGAAGTCGCCGTCGCCGTTTCGTACCACTCCGCGCGCGCCGCCACGCCGTGGTCACGGGAGCGCACCGCGGTACTGGCCCGGCATGCCGCGCTGTACCGCCCGGTGCGGGAAGGCGCCTGGGGGCGGCTGCGTCCCGGGGTGCCCGACTGGGTGGAATCCCCGGACGCGGCGGGGGAGGCGATCGCGTTGCTCGGCGAAGCCGGGATCCCGGCCGCGGCCTGGCTCGTGCTCACCCACGATTCCCGGCTGGGCACCGAGTTTCCCGAGCTGACGGTGCGCAACTGCTTCGGCGAGCGCTATCCGTGGGCCCTGTGCCCGTCGCAGGGCGAGGTGCGTGCCTACGCGGCGGCACTGGCCGCGGAATCGCTGGCGGGACTGGAGATCTCGTCGGTCGTCCTCGAGGCCTGCGGCCAGCTCGGCGTGCTTCACCAGTGCCGGCACGAAAAAACCGACGCGGTGTGGGCGCCCGCGGTCGCCCGGCTGCTGTCCGTCTGCTGCTGCGACGCCTGCGCCCCCGGCTGTGAAACCGCGCTGCGCGAGGAGATCGGCAGGCTGATGGCGACCGGCGACCTCACCCTCGCCGAGGACCGCCTCGCGCCCGAGGTGCGTGAGCTCGTCCTGTCCACCCGGCAGGCCTCGGCGGACGCGCTGCGAAGGGCCGTGCTCGAGCACGTCGGCAGCGCGGTGGTACTGCACGGCTCCGCCGACCCGTGGGCGACCGGGGCGCTGCCCGGGCTGACCCCGGCCGCGCCGGAGGACGTGGACACCGTCGTGTTTCCGTGCTGGCGGCCCGGCTCCGACAGCCTCGACGAGATCACGCGGGCCCGGGCTCTGCTGCCCTCCAGGGTGGGGGTGGGCGCCTACGTCACCGCGGTGGCGGCCGCCCCGGTCCCGGATCCGGGCGCCTACGTGGCGGAACTGGGCCGGGC
>NZ_VJWX01000739.1 GCF_007713715.1 Amycolatopsis rhizosphaerae | reverse complement strand
GTCCAGCACCGTGCCGCCCGCACCCAGCGCGTCGAGCACCGCACGGTGAGTCGGTGTGCCGGGCTCGGCGAGGTGGCGGTCGACCCGGCGCTCGAACACCGCACGCGGCAGCACCCACGGCGACTCCGGCGCGGCGGCGAGGATCTCCTCGGGAATGGCCCACGCGGCCAGCTGCGCCGACCAGTCCGCCACCGCACTCATGTCTTCCTCTCCCGGGTCGATCCGAGCTCGTTTTCCGAACTCACGCACCGTTCATCGTCGCGCGGGTCAGCCAGGCTTTCGCCGCCACCTCCGCTTCCGGCGTGATCAGGTGTCCCCCGCCGTGTCGGTAGGTGGTGACCTCCACCCCCCGCCGTCGCAACAGCGCCGTCAGGTGTTCGGCCGAGGGCAGCGGGGCCATCGGGTCGTGCTCGCCGTTGGAGGCGAACACGCGCGTCCCGGTCAGGTCGGGGACGGGGGTGTTTTCGGCCAACGGGAACATCGCCGCGAACAGCACGGCCTCGCGGACCGCGTCCGGCCGCAGGAGGGCGACCGCGGCCGCGATGTTGGCACCGTTGGAGAACCCGACGGCGACCAGCCTGCGGCCGTCCAGGTCGTAGCGTTTCCGGGCGGTGAGAACGAAGTCGGCCAACTGGTTCGCCCTGGCCACGACGTCCTCGTGGTCGAAGACGCCTTCGGCGAGGCGGCGGAACCAGCGGGCGGCGCCGTGCTCCGACACCGGCCCGGCCGGGGCCAGCAGCGCCGAGGACGGGCTGAGGTCGCGGCCGAGGCCCAGCAGATCGCCCGGGGCGCCCCCGGTGCCGTGCAGGAGCAGCAGCACGGGGGCTTCCGGATCACCTTCGAGGTACTTGTGGTCGAGCACGCTTCACACCAGTTCCGGGTTGTTCTCACGGGGCAGGTCGAGCTTCGGCAACGCGTGTTCGATCTGCTCGCGGTCCGGTTCCAGCCACGGCGGCAGCTTCAGCGCGCGCCCCAGTTCCAGCAGCGGTTCGTCGACCGCGAATCCGGGCTGATCGGTCGCCACTTCCAGCAGGGTCCCGCCCGGCTCGCGGAAGTAGATCGAACGGAAGTACTGACGATCCAAAATGGACGTTACCTTGACGCCGCGGTCGAGGAGTTCCTCGCGCCATGCGGCCTGCGTCGGCTCGTCAGGGACCCGCCAGGCGACGTGGTGCACGGTTCCGGTGGAGACCAGGCCTCGCGGCGTGCCGGGCGTGACCAGCACGTCGACGATCGCACCCGGTCCGCCTTCACCCGCGGTGAAGCGCAGGCGGTTGCTGTCCTGGCCCGCGAAGTTCAGGCCCAGTTCGCGGAGCATCTCCGCGGTCGCCTCCTCCCCGGTCACGGACAACGTCACGGAGTGCAGGGCGCGGATCGCGCGTTCGGCCGGGACGAACCCGTTGTCCCAGGGGGCACGGGGGTCGCCCTGCGGATGCGCGACGAGCGCGAGCTGGAGCCCGTCGGGATCGTCGAAGGTCAGTACGTCCTCGCCGTCCCGGTTGACGATGCGCCCGGTGGTGACCCTGGCCTCGGCGAGGTGGTCCCGCCACCAGCCGATGGAGTCCGCCGGAACGGAGAACGAGGTCGTGGTGGCCTGCCCGCTGCCCCGGCGCCCGCGGGGCGCGGCGGGCCACGGGAAGAAGGTCATCAGCGAGCCGGGCCTGCCCGCTTCGTCCCCGTAGTACAGGTGAAACGTGCCCGGATCGTCGAAGTTGACGGTCGTCTTCACCAACCGCAGGCCGAGGGTGCGAAGGTAGAAGTCGGCGTTGCGCTGCGGGTCGCCGCCGATAGCGGTGACGTGGTGCAGGCCGCTGGTCTTGATGGACATCGGTCCTCCTTGAAGGGCTGTGGACCAATCACTCTCCAAAACCTCTTCTTTGGAAGATGTATTCCCGCGAGAGAACGGTAGAATCACCTCGTGGCCGAAGACGACGAGATCGTGACCTGGTGGGGCCTGGTGATCGAGGGCTACCTGGCCACCCAGGACAAGCTCATGGGCGAGATCGCCGAACGCTTCGGCCTGGCCCCGGCCACCTTCGACATCCTGCTCCGGCTCGTGCGCACCCCCGGCCACCAGATGCCGATGACCCGCCTGGCCACCGAGGCGGCCCTGTCGAGCGGCGGGTTCACCAAGGTCGCCGACCGAATGGTGGCCGCGGGACTGATCCGGCGCGCCCCCAACCCGCGCGACCGCCGCGTCACCTACGCCTGCCTCACCGACCACGGACGCGAGGTGGCGGACGACGCCCGCCGGGCGTGCGCGGAGATCCTCCGGCGCCGGGTGCTGGAACCCCTCGGCCCCGCGGCCTCGGAGGCGCTGGCCGAGGCCATGCGCACCC
>NZ_VJWX01000738.1 GCF_007713715.1 Amycolatopsis rhizosphaerae | reverse complement strand
GTGGCGGGTGGCGCCAGTTCCGCGCCGAAGAACCGGAGGAACACGGCGAGTTCGAGGCCGATCGCGACCAGCCAGGGCAGCGCCATCACCGCGGTGAACCCGGTGAAACTCAGCCCGGTCGCGGAAAACGCCAGCAGGTTCGTCAGGTTCGACACCGGCAGCAGCGTCGAGGCCGAGTTGGCCAGGTGGGCGCAGGCGTAGACGTGGGGCCGCGGCGGCAGCTCCAGCCGGCGGGTGGTGGCCAGCACGACCGGGGTGAGCAGCACCACGGTCGCGTCGAGGCTGAGCACCGCCGTGGTGCCCGAGGCCACGGCGAAGGTCAGGACCAGCAGGCGTCGCGGGCGCCCCCGGCAGGCCGCGGCGAGGTGGGCGCCCAGCCAGGCGAACACGCCGTCGAGATCGGCGAGGTAGGCCACCAGCAGGATCGCGGACAGGAAGCCCAGGGTGGGCCCGATCGTGACGATCTGGTGTGCCGCCGCGGCGGGCGGCACCCAGCCCGCCAGCAGCGCGACGCAGGCCGCCGGGACCGCGAGCACCGCTTCCGGCAGGCCCCGGGGCCGCAGCATCGCGAAGGCGAGCACGGCGAGGAGCAGCCCCAGACTTCCCGCCGCCGCCACGCCTTCACGCTACCGGCGGAGACTCCGGCGGCGGCCGGGCGGAGTGGGGCGGCTAATCTGGAGGTGCGGACGAGTTGGCCGGGCGGCCGCGAGGGTGCACAGCCTTCGAGGAAAGTCCGGACTCCACAGGGCAGGGTGGTTGTCAACGGCAACCCGGGGCGACCCGCGGGACAGTGCCACAGAAAACAGACCGCCCCGGCTTCCGGCCGGGGTAAGGGTGAAACGGTGGTGTAAGAGACCACCAGCATCCCGGGTGACCGGGATGGCTCGGTAAACCCCACCCGGAGCAAGGCCAAGAGGACACCCCAGGGTGTCTGCGCAGGCGATCGAGGGCGGCCCGCCCGATGCCTGCGGGTAGGCTGCTCGAGCCTGCCGGCGACGGCAGGCCTAGATGGATGGTCGCCACCGCGACGCCGAGAGGTGGCGCGGTACAGAATCCGGCTTACACGCCAACTCGTCCGCCGACATCTTTCCCCGCGCGTCCGCGCGCGATAGCTTCTGCGCGTGCCTAGCGACGAAGCCCGCGCCCTCGCCTTCCGGTGTCACCGAGTACTCGACCCGATCCACTCGCTGGTCTACTTCGCCCCCGAGGCGGAGGAGCGCTTCACCGCCGCCGGGCTCCGGCCGGGCCGCATGGGTTACTTCGCCAGCCGGTCCGCGCCGATGGGCGCGGTGGGCGCGGGTGTGGTGTCCGCCACGTTCTACAACTTCAATCCCGAACTGGTCGCCCGGCTCATCCCCCGCGCCTGGACGCTGGCCACCCCCGAGCGGATCCTGGCCGCCCGTCTCGAGGCCGTCGACGCGGCGTTGCGCCGGCTGCTCGGCGACGAGGTCGCCACGCCCGCGGTGGCCGAGGCCGCCGAACTCGCCCGCGAGGCCACCACCGCCTGCCGCCCGGACGGGCGGCCCCTGTACGCGGGGCACGCCGATCTCGAGTGGCCCGAGGAACCGCACCTGGTGCTGTGGCATGCCATCACCCTCCTGCGCGAGTACCGCGGCGACGGGCATATCGCCGCCCTGATCGTCAACGGGCTCGACGGGCTCTCCGCCCTGATCACCCACACCGCGACCGGGAAGGGCTTTCTGGCCGACGCGGCCAAGGGCCTGCGCGGCTGGTCGGACGAGCAGTGGGACGCCGCGGCGGACCGGTTGCGCGCCGCCGGCCTGCTCGACGAGACGGGTGCACTCACCGAACAGGGCCGGGGGCTGCGGGAACGGATCGAGGACCAGACCAATGCCGCGGCCGTGGCGCCCTGGACGCACCTCGGCGCGGACGAGGCGGCTCGTCTGCACGACATCGGTCGCGATCTGGCCAGGAAGGTGACCGCGGCGGGGGCCTTCCCCGGCGGCCTGTTCGCGGCGGGGAAGTCGTCCGGCCAGTAGTGACCCTGGGGAAAGCGGTTTCGCGTGGCGCTTTCCCCGCTTTGATCATCATCGGGTGGAACGCCCGCCGCCGAACGGGTCATGCCACACTTGTCCGCGTCGGCCACGGATGCCCACCGAGAGTGAGCACCCGGGCCCGCGAGCGGGTGAGTTCGTCCGCCCACTACGAAATACGGGTGGACGGGGTTAACCCTGGGCGGCCTTGCAACGATGATGGAGGGCGACGACTTCAGGGAGAGTGGCCGTACTGTGCCTGGTGTGAATGGTTTACCTTCGACGGAGAGCGCTTTGACCGTTACCGCTCGTGACGCCATGATGATCTAGACCAGACCGGACAACCTCCAGC
>NZ_VJWX01000737.1 GCF_007713715.1 Amycolatopsis rhizosphaerae | reverse complement strand
GCGTGGAAGTGAGTCCACCAGACGGGTGGGGTTTGTTCGAGCAGGTGTTTGTGCAGGGCGGTCTGCTGGATGCCGTGGGCCTGCAGCGCATCGGTCACCTTCGGTAGTTCGGCCTCGGTGACGACCAGGTCGCCCATGGTCAGGGTGGTGTCGGCATAGCGGGTGAAGGTGGCGTAGCCGCCCAGCGACAGTCCGGGTTTGATCGTCACACCGTCGGTGATGACCGTGAGGTCGGAGCGGGTCAGTGGGATTCGGTAGACGCTGTTGGTGTCCAGCTTGCCGGTGCGGCCCAGGGCGTCGGCGACTCCTTTCCAGTCCGCCTCGGTGGTGGCGACCGGGGCCTGCCCGGCGCGGTCCGCGGTGGGCGCGTTGCCGCCCCTGGTGCAGGCGGTCAGGGGCGTGAGCAGCAGCGCCATCAGCGACAGCGCCACCATGAGGGTGTGAGGCCGTGGTTGCATGGGTCTTGGGTAGCGCGGCGAGATGAAGCTGCCATGAAGATCATCCGCCGTCCACCCGACCGGGCAGGCAGGCTTGACCGCACAGGGGCTAACGCTCGTGTGGTGGGAGGAGGTGACGAGGGTGCGGGTGCTGGTGGTCGAGGACGAACCGAAGATGGCCGGGCTGCTGCGGCGGGGCCTGACCGAGGAAGGCTACGCGGTGGACCTCGCCCGCGACGGGCCGGAAGGGTTCGCCGCCGCGCTCAGCCGTCACTACGACGCGATGGTGCTCGACGTCATGCTGCCCGGGCGGTCCGGTTTCCTGGTGTGCCGCGACCTGCGCCAGCACCGGGTGTGGGTGCCGGTGCTGCTGCTCACCGCGCGGGACGGGATCTCCGATCGCATCCACGGCCTGGACGGCGGGGCCGACGACTACCTGACCAAGCCTTTTCATCTCGGTGAGTTGTTCGCCCGGCTGCGCGCGCTGATCCGGCGCGGCCCGATCACCCGCCCCGCCGTGCTGGCCGCCGAGGACCTGCGGCTGGACCCGGCTGCCCGGCGGTGCTGGCGGGGCGAGCGCGAGATCACCCTGACCGGCAAGGAGTTCGCCCTGCTGGAGGTCCTGCTGCGCCACCCCGGGCAGGTGTTCACCCGCGACGCGCTGCTGGAACACTGCTGGGACTTCGCCTACGAGTCCCGCTCCAACGTCGTCGATGTCCACATCCGATCGCTACGGGACAAAATCGACCGCCCGTTCGCGGCAACCTCCCTGGAAACCGTGCGCGGCCTCGGCTACCGCATCAGCGCCGACGGCGGACAACCCGGCCCTGGCACAGGGCGGTCCCGGCCGTGACCGGCTGGCCACTGCGGGCACGGCTGACCGTGTGGTCGGTCGCCGTGATGGCCCTCGTGCTGGCCGGGGTGGGCATCGGCACGGTGCTGCATTTCCAGAGCGCCTACGACGAATCCATCGACACCACCTTGCAGGCCCGGCTGCACGACCTGCAAACCCCCGGCGCCGTCCTCACCGACCCGGCCGGCAGCACCGAGGGCGTCGAACAACTGCTCGACCATGGCGGTGGCGTGCTCAGCGGCTCCCGCGTGCTCGGCGACCAGTCGCTGCTCGACCGCCCCGAACTGGGCACTGCCGCGGCGGGTCCACTGCACACCGAGCACACTGTCGCGCCCGGGCTCACCGGACCGGTTCGCATCCTCGCCGCCCCCGCATCCGACGGCCACATCGCCGTGGTCGCCGCCGGTCTCGCCGGACGCGAGGACGCCGTCGCCGATATGCGCCGCGAACTGGCCGTCGCCTTCCCGCTCGTCCTGGCCGCTGTGGCGGTCGGCGCCTACCTCGTGGTCGGAGGTGCGTTGCGGCCGGTGGAACGCCTGCGTGCCCACGCCGAACGGATCAGCGCCGAGGACACTCACCAGCAACTTCCCGTGCCCCCCACCCGCGACGAACTGGCCCGGCTCGGCGAGACCCTCAACGCGATGTTGGCCCGGCTGCGCACCGCGCTCGACCGCGAGCGGCAGTTCGCCGCCGACGCCAGCCACGAACTCCGCACGCCGCTGAGCCTGCTCACCACCGAACTCGAACTCGCCCTGCGCCGCCCTCGCAGCAACCCCGAACTGGCCGCAGCCCTGCGCTCCGGCCTGGACGAAACACGCCGGCTCACCACACTCGCCCAGGACCTGCTGCTGCTGGCCCGCACCGAACAACACCCGAGCGGCCCCATCGTCGCCACCACGCTGGCCCCGCTGCTGACCTCCCTCGCCCACACCTCCAGCGACATCACCGTGGACTGCCCACCCGACCTGGCGGCGCGGGCCGACCCCGACAGTCTCGACCGGGCCCTGCGCAACGTGCTCGACAACGTCCAGCACCACGGCCACGACCCGATCCACATC
>NZ_VJWX01000736.1 GCF_007713715.1 Amycolatopsis rhizosphaerae | reverse complement strand
GTCCAGAGACCGAACGAGAACTTGTCCTCGGGCCTGGGCTGGCGCACCATCGCTGCCTCCTTCACGATTTTGTTTCGCCGCTCAACTTAAGCTGCCACGCGCGTCCCCGTCAAGCAAGGGCTGGGGCAAGCCGTGAAGGGTCCCTTCACAGTCGAATCGACTGTGAAGGGACCCTTCACGGCCAACACTCGCCCGACTTTGCCGGGGCCCTGGTCGTATCGGCCGTGAGCGGACCCCTCGCGGCCGCGGGTCAGGGCAGGGACTTTTCGAAGTTGTGGTGGTTGTGGGGGTCGTCGCCGTAGGGTTCGATCTCGCGGTACCCCGCGCCGCGGTACAGCCCGATGGCCTCGGTCAGCGCGCGGTGTGTTCCGAGCCTGAGCCGTTTCCAGCCGTGCCGCACCGCTTCGGCTTCCAGTGCGGACAGCAGGCGGCGTCCGAGCCCGATGCCTCTCGCCGTGGACGCGATCCAGAGATGCCGGAGTTCCCCGACGTCCGGCTCGAGTTCGCGGACCCCGCCGCAGCCGATCGCGATCCCCGCTTCGCGGGCGAGGAGGAACACGCCCCGCTCCCCGCGAAGTGCGTCTCCCGGCAGTAGTTCCCCGGCCTGGTAGCCCTCGGGGAAACGCCGGTCGATCTCCTCGGCGTAGGCCCGGAGTGCGCCGCGGGCCTCGGGTGAATCGGGATCGGCGGGCCGGATGTCCACGGCGGACAGCCGCATCAGCCCCTCGGCCGTGTGCAGTGCGGCGGTCAGCCGTTCGCGCTGCCGGGCATCGAGTCCGCCGAGCAGGCCGGCGGCCGCCTCGTCGGCCCGCCGGTTCTGCTCGGCGACCTCCCGCCGTCCCCGCTCGGTCAGCCGCACCAGGCGCACGCGCCGGTCGTCCGCGTCGGACCGCGTCTCCAGCAGTCCGTCCTGCCGGAGCTTCTTCACGACTCGGCTGAGGTATCCGGCGTCAAGGGCAAGGCGCTCGCGCAGTTCGCGCAAAGAGGTGCCCTGGTCCAGTTCGTAGAGGATGCGCGCCTCGCCGAGCGGACGGTCATGGTGCAGGTAGCGGTCGTCGAGCACGCCCACCCGGCGGGTGAACTCGCGGCTGAAGCGGCGGAAGGTCGCGATGTCGTCGGTCGAAGCCTCCATCGCCCCATCATGGCCGAGTTCTTTGACCGAGGTCAAGGATGTGCGGGATGGTCAGGATTCGGTGAGGAAGGCGACGCAGGAGGACAGGGTGGCCAGGCGGGGGTAGTCGTCCTCGTCGATCCGGTGCCCGGTGGCCGCGGCCAGGCGATCCACAAAGGACAGAAAGTCGATCGAGTCGAGTTCCAGTGCCTCACGCAGGTTCTCGTCCGGGCCGAGGGAGTTCAGCTCGCCTTCGGAGGCGAATCCGCGCAGCGCCTCGTGGACCGCGGCGCGGGCGAGGTCACGGGCGGCGTGGGTGGTCATAGCTCCTCCGGTCGTTGCAGCAGGCCGTCGATCGTGTTGAGCAGGCGGGCACCGGTGGCGCCGTCGCTCGCCCGGTGGTCGCCGGACAAGGTCGCGGTGACCACCGGGCGGACGCCGAGCATCCCGCCGGACGCCCAGGGCCGTTCCACGACCGCGCCGAACCCGATCAGCCCCACCTGCGGCGGGTAGATCACCCCCTGCACCGACTCCACCCCGAGATCGCCCAGATTGGTCACGGTGAGGGTGGCGCCGGTCAGCTCCGAGGACCGCAGGCGTCCGTCGCGGGCACGGGAGACCAGATCGCGCAGGCGTGCCATCAGTTCCCCGACGGCGAGGGTGTCGGCGGCCCCGAGGGCGGGCGCGATGAGACCACCGCCTCGCAGGGAGATCGCCACACCCAGGTTGACTTCGCCCGCGGGGTGGAAGGCGCCGTCGTTCCAGTGCCCGTTGAGTTCCGGCACCGCCCTCGCCGCCAGCGCGGAAGCCTTGAGCAGCAGGGCGGCGGGCACGAGACGGCCGGAGACCGAGGTGCGGCGGTTGTGCTCGTGCAGCCAGGCGGTGGCCGCGGCGAGATCGATGGTGGTGGACAGGTAGTAGTGCGGGATCTCGCGCTTGGACCGGGCCATCAGCGCGCCGATCGCCTGGCGCATCGCGCTGTCGTCCCGTTTCCCGGCGGGCGGGTGCGCCTCCTGCCGCGCCGCGGCCTGGACGTCCCGGGCATGGACGGTATCGCCGCCGATCCCGGCGAGGTCGACGCCGAGTTCGGCGGCGAGCCGCCGCGCGTAGGGGCTCACCCGGCGGCGGTGCGGCGCCGTCCGCGCGCGGTCGACGTCGGCGTGGGTGATCGCGCCGTCCCGGCCCGTGCCGTGCACGCTGGCGAGGTCCACCCCGGCGTGTGCGGCGTAGGCGCGGACCGGGGG
>NZ_VJWX01000735.1 GCF_007713715.1 Amycolatopsis rhizosphaerae | reverse complement strand
CCCGGTTGCACCTCGCCGAACAGGATCTTCTCGGACAGTTGGTCTTCGATCTCCCGCTGGATGGTCCGGCGCAGCGGACGGGCACCGAGCACCGGGTCGAAACCGCGCTTGGCCAGCAACGCCTTCGCCTTGTCGGTCAGCTCGATGGCCATGTCCTTGGCCTTCAGCTGGTTCTCCACCCGGGTGATCATCAGATCCACCATCTGGATGATCTGCTCCTGGGTGAGCTGGTGGAACACGATGATGTCGTCGATCCGGTTGAGGAACTCGGGCCGGAAGTGCTTCTTCATCTCCTCGTGAACCTTCTGCTTCATCTGGTCATAGCGCGAACGCTCGTCACCACCCGAAGAGAAGCCCAGACTCACGGACTTGGAAATGTCCTGCGTACCCAGGTTCGAAGTGAAAATCAGCACCGTGTTCTTGAAATCGACCGTGCGACCCTGACCATCGGTGAGACGACCATCCTCCAGCACCTGCAACAGGGTGTTGTAGATCTCCTGGTGCGCCTTCTCGATCTCATCGAACAGCACCACCGAGAACGGCTTGCGCCGCACCTTCTCGGTGAGCTGACCACCCTCCTCGTAACCGACATACCCGGGAGGAGCACCGAACAGCCGCGAAGCGGTGTAACGGTCGTGGAACTCACCCATGTCGATCTGGATGAGCGCGTCGTCCTCACCGAACAGGAAGTTCGCCAACGCCTTGGACAACTCGGTCTTACCCACACCCGACGGGCCGGCGAAGATGAACGAACCAGACGGGCGCTTCGGGTCCTTCAACCCGGCACGAGTACGACGAATGGCCTGCGAGACCGCCTTCACGGCGTCCTCCTGACCGATGATCCGCTTGTGCAGCTCGTCCTCCATACGGAGCAGACGCGTGGTCTCCTCCTCGGTGAGCTTGAACACCGGAATACCGGTCCAGTTGGCCAGAACCTCGGCGATCTGCTCGTCGTCCACCTCCGCGACGACGTCCAGGTCACCGTCCTTCCACTGCTTCTCCCGCTCCGACTTCTGACCCAGCAGGGTCTTCTCCTCATCACGCAACCGCGCCGCCCGCTCGAAGTCCTGCGCGTCGATCGCGGACTCCTTGTCACGCCGCACCGCGGCGATCTTCTCGTCGAACTCACGCAGGTCCGGCGGAGCGGTCATCCGGCGGATCCGCATCCGCGCACCCGCCTCATCGATCAAATCGATCGCCTTGTCCGGCAGGAACCGGTCATTGATATAACGATCGGCCAAAGTCGCGGCGGCAACCAGCGCCGAATCAGTGATCGACACCCGGTGGTGCGCCTCATACCGGTCACGCAGACCCTTGAGGATCTCGATGGTGTGCTCCAGCGAGGGCTCACCCACCTGGATCGGCTGGAAACGGCGCTCCAGCGCCGCATCCTTCTCGATGTACTTGCGGTACTCCTCCAGCGTGGTGGCACCGATGGTCTGCAACTCACCCCGGGCCAGCATCGGCTTGAGGATCGAAGCCGCATCGATCGCACCCTCCGCGGCACCCGCACCGACCAGCGTGTGCAACTCGTCGATGAACAGGATGATGTCGCCGCGAGTCTTGATCTCCTTGAGGACCTTCTTCAACCGCTCCTCGAAGTCACCACGGTAACGAGAACCCGCCACCAGCGAACCCAGGTCCAGCGTGTAGAGCTGCTTGTCCTTCAGCGTCTCGGGAACCTCGCCCTTGACAATGTTCTGCGCCAAGCCCTCCACCACGGCGGTCTTACCCACACCGGGCTCACCGATCAACACGGGGTTGTTCTTCGTGCGGCGCGACAGCACCTGCATGACCCGCTCGATCTCCTTGCCGCGCCCGATCACCGGGTCCAGCTTGCCCTCACGAGCGGAAGCGGTCAGGTTACGGCCGAACTGGTCAAGCACCAACGACGAAGACGGAGTGCCCTCACTACGGCCACCCGCCTCGGCGGTCTCCTTACCACCCTGATAGCCCGACAGCAGCTGCAACACCTGCTGGCGCACACGGTTGAGGTCCGCGCCAAGCTTGACCAGCACCTGAGCCGCCACACCCTCACCCTCACGAATGAGACCCAGCAGAATGTGCTCCGTGCCGATGTAGTTGTGACCGAGCTGCAACGCCTCACGCAACGACAGCTCAAGCACCTTCTTGGCCCGCGGAGTGAAGGGAATATGCCCACTCGGAGCCTGCTGCCCCTGGCCGATGATCTCCTCGACCTGCTGGCGGACACCCTCCAGCGCGATACCCAACGATTCGAGCGCCTTAGCGGCGACACCCTCACCCTCGTGGATCAAGCCCAGGAGGATGTGCTCGGTGCCGATGTAATTGTGGTTGAGCATCCTGGCCTCTTCCTGAGCCAGAACGACCACCCGCCTCGCGCGGTCGGTGAACCTCTCGAACA
>NZ_VJWX01000734.1 GCF_007713715.1 Amycolatopsis rhizosphaerae | reverse complement strand
GTTCCTCGTCGACACCGCGGATCTCGTCCCGCAGCTCGTCGGCCTGGCCCCCCTCTCCGGTTTCGACCGCCGCCCGATAGGACTTCACCAAGTCAGCCCGGAAGGCCATCAACTCCTTCTGCTCATCGGTAGGTGGCTCCGAGGTGAAGTCAGGTTCCTCGGTCAGATGCCACCCTTCCCGGCATTGGGCCATGCGCAGTGCCTTGGCCTTCTTCGCGCACGGCCCGCACACGCTTTCCACCGTCGAGCCGCAGGGGACGCCGATGTAGCGCAACTCGCCCGTGTCGGGATCGCCTACTTCCATCGTGAACGGCCGCACACACACCCCGTGCTTTTCTGCGGTGGCCTTCATGACCTCGCCCGAGAGCGGTAGCCGCATCCGTTCAGCCCTGCTCATGCCGCCACCTCCTCAGCGGAGCGGAGGAGATCGCGCAGCGCGGCGAGTTCCTCCAGGGTGACGTCTTGGGAGTCGTCCTCGGTGAGGGCGATGAGTCCGGCGCAGTCGGCGAAGGTGATCCCGCCGTAGACCCGGATCCGTGCTCCGCCGTGGGTGTTGCCGCGCAGGATGATGTGGAGGTCGCCGTAGGTGGTGTGCCACCACTCCACCGTGACGTCATGCAAGGTGCGGCCCCACAACACGAGTTCCGACAGGTGCGCCGCGGTGGCGCTGGGGTTGACCTGCACGTCCACCTCCGGCCGCATCGGATCGAAGGACACCCGGCAAGGCTCCGGCAACGGGTACTCCCGCACATGCGCCCAGAACGCGGCGCTCAGCTTCTCCAACTCGGTCATGCCGCCGCGCTCCCCTCAACGAACGGACGCGGCATCGGCACCACAGCGCCACCGGTCACGAACGCTTCCAGCGCCTTCACCGTCTGATCAGGAACCCACCCGGCCCGGACACGGAGGGGTTCGCGCAGCCCTTCGCCCCACACATAGCCCACCCCGGCCTCAGCCTCGGAGATGCGGTTGGCCCAGGCACCCCGTTCGTAGGCCTGGTCACCGAGGACCATGCCGACGTGGGACTTGGCGGTGACGCGCAGGCAGATGCGGCGAGGGAACAGCTCCCGCACCGGCACTGTGTCCTTGGTCGGCTCCTGGACGTAACCGCGGACCGTGAAGCCGAGCGCGCGGCCCTGTGTGGTGAGGAGGGCGACTTTTTCGATGATGGCTTCGCGGGTTTTACGATCGGTGTACTTCGTGAGCGCCCCGATCTCGTCGAACTCCACCAGCTCCAACGGATGCTCGGTCGAGATCGGCACGGTGCGGACGCGGCCGGCGAACTCGGCCTTGCGCTCATCCATCGCCCCAACCAGGTCATCCAGCAGCGCGAGGGTGTCCTTGCCGGTCACGGCATAGCGGTGGAAGATCCCCCGCCCGTACGCGAGTTCCATGCCCTTGGGGTCGATCCCCGATACCCGCACCAGCCCGTCCCGGATGGCGGGGGCAATGGAGACGAGCGGGCACCACATCACCGAGTTCTTCCCCGCACCCGACGCCCCAGCGGTGAGGGTGTGGCTTCCGGAGCCATGGAGCGGGACGTGCCAGTCCTGCCCGTACTCCGTTCGACCAGCCCACACCCGACGCACATCCACCGCCGCTTCGTCGACCTCGGGACAGGTCACGGGCCGAGCGAGCAGATCACGCCGCTGGAAGTCGATCGACACGACGTTCGGGGCGGTCTCGCGGACCTGGCAGCGGGCGACCTTGCGGGCCACCGCCAGAGCGCGGGCCGCCTCGTCGAAATCCTCGGGCTTCTGGCCCGGCACCAATTGCACCCGCACCTCATCCCACGAAGCCCCCGAGCGCACGCCCTTGACCTTGGGCACCCGAACACCCGGCGCCTTCCGATCCCGCGTGATCTTCTTGCGTCCCACCAGGGACACGGTGATGTCCACGGGGATGGTGTCGTCCTTGATGCTCAGCCCGCAGGCGTGCAACCAGGCCGGAAGCTTCGGGGCGTAGACGGCCCAGCGGAACCACCACGAGCGCAGGAACCGCCCGGCCCAGTGGTCGAACGACACCAGATGCGCCCACCGCCAGGTGACCAGTCCGGCCGCGAGCACGCCGAGGGTGATCACGAGGGAGGGCCAGTCCAGCCAGCGGCACCAGGCCGCAACGCCGAGAAGGGTGAGGGAGGTGCGGGGGTGGGTCACGATCTGCCGGACCACCCAGCCCAAACCCTTGAGCAGCCACCACAGGGCGAAAAACACCACCGCGGCCGCTGCGAGCGTTTCGGCGATCGAGGCCAGGGCCTTGCCCAGCTTGTGCAGCACCCACACGACGAGCGCCAGGGCGAGGCTGCCGACGAACAGGATTCCGAAGGTGTGCGCGTCCATCACCGGCCACCCCCGTTCGCGATCGGCAGGGGCAGGCGGCCCGCACACCGGG
>NZ_VJWX01000733.1 GCF_007713715.1 Amycolatopsis rhizosphaerae | reverse complement strand
GGGCTGGCCGTGGTCGTGGTGACCTATTTCCCCGGCGACGACCTGGCACGCTTCCTCGACACCCTGGAGGCGGCGACCACGCGCGACGTGCGCGTGGTGATCGCGGACAACGACTCCACCGACGACGCGCTCGACAAGGCCGCCGAGCGCAGCAACGTGCACCTGCTGCGCATCGGCGAAAACCTGGGTTACGGCGCCGCCGCCAACCGGGGTGTGGCCGAACTCGACGACTCCTACGGCTGGGTGGTCGTGGCCAATCCGGATCTGGAGTGGGAGCCGGGTTCGCTGGACGTCCTGCTCGACGCCGCCCGGCGCTGGCCGCGCGCGGGGGCGTTCGGGCCGCTGATCAAGGAACCCGACGGGTCGGTGTACCCGTCGGCACGGCTGCTGCCGTCGATGGGGCGCGGCATCGGGCATGCCGTGTTCGGCAAGATCTGGCCCGCCAACCCGTGGACGCGGGCGTACCGCCAGGAGAAGGCGCCGGTGGAGCGGACCTCCGGCTGGCTGTCGGGTTCGTGCGAACTGTTCCGGCGGGAGGCCTTCGACTCGGTCGAAGGGTTCGACCCCCGGTACTTCATGTACTTCGAAGACGTCGATCTCGGTGACCGGATCGGGCGCGCCGGATGGCAGAACGTCTACGTGCCCTCGGCGGCGGTCACGCACATCGGCGGCAAGGCGACCTCACGCGTGCCGAAGAAGATGCTGGCCGCGCACCACGCCAGCGCCTACCGCTACCTCGCCGACCGGCACCGGGGTCCGGCCTGGAAGCCCGTCCTGGCCGCGATCAAACTCGGCCTGCAGCTACGCCTGAAGATCGAAACCCGCGGCCTGTAGCCCCGCGCGAGGGTGCCCTGCCCGCCGCGGACGTGGGGTCACAGGCCTTCGAGGCGGCGCGAGAGGTCGGAACGGCCGGTGGACTGGGTGGTGGTGGGGATGAGTCCCTCCACCTCCCGCTCCTGGGCCTGCGCCTGTGACCGCGCCGGGGGCTGGGCCTGCCCGGCCTGAGCGCGCGGGTGCCGCAGCGGCTGGGTGACCGGGCTCAGATCGACCCTGGTGCCCGGCTTCTCCGGCAGGCTGCCCTGCACCGAGTCGATCACCGAGGCGGGCACCACGGCGGTGGTGTCCGGGTCCTCGCCGCGATCGATGCGGTTGACCACGTCCCGCGGGATCTGCTGGGTGTTCGACGCGTCCATCGGAGAGATCGCGTCATCGGGTGTGACGACGAAGGCGCCGCGGGCCCTCGCTCGAGCCAGCAACGCGTCCGCTCGTTCGCGGGGGTCCATCCGCTCGGCCTCCCGACTCGACCTGAGGCCCTCTCCGACCGGGGCCACCCGTGTGCTGTCTAGGGTAGGCCCTCCAGGCGCTCGCCGTCAGTGTTTCCCGCGGCTTGTCGTCCGGCGGACACGTGATAGGAACGGAATCGAGCGTTTCGGGCATTCGGGAACGCGCAGGGAGGAAGCTGTGACGTCGGAGCTCGCTGTCGACGCGGTGGTGCTCGTGGGTGGCAAGGGGACCCGCCTGCGCCCGCTGACGCTGTCCGCGCCCAAACCGATGCTGCCCACGGCGGGTGTTCCGTTCCTGACCCACCTGCTGTCCCGCATCCGCGCGGCCGGCATCAGGCACGTGGTGCTCGGCACGTCGTACCAGGCCGAGGTCTTCGAGCGGTACTTCGGCGACGGTGGCGCGCTCGGCCTTGAACTCGAGTACGTGGTGGAGAACGAGCCGCTCGACACCGGTGGTGCCATCCGCAACGTCTACGACCATCTGCGCGCCGAGCACGCGGTGATCTTCAACGGCGACATCCTCTCCGGCGCCGACCTCGGCGCGCTCGTCCGGGCGCACCACGACGCCTCGGCCGACGTCACCCTGCATCTGCAGCGGGTGGACGATCCGAGCCGGTTCGGCTCGGTGCCGACCGATCCGGACGGCCGGGTGACCGCGTTCCTGGAGAAGACCCCGAATCCGCCGACGGACCAGATCAACGCCGGCTGCTACGTCTTCCGCCGCTCGGTGATCGAGTCCATTCCGGCCGGTCGCCGCGTTTCCGTGGAGCGCGAGACCTTCCCGGGGCTGCTGGCCGCCGGGGCGCACGTGCACGGTTTCGTGGACGCCTCGTACTGGCTCGACGTGGGCACGCCCGAGGCGTTCGTGCGAGGTTCGGCGGATCTGGTGCGCGGGCTCGCGCCCACCTCGGCCCTGCCCGGGCCCACCGGTGAGGCGCTGGTGCTCGACGGGGCGAAGGTGATGGCGGACGCGGAGGTGAGCGGCGGTTCGACGATCGGCGCGGGCACCGAGATCGCCGCGGGCGCGAGCGTCGCCGGTTCGGTGCTGTTCGACGGAGTGACCGTCGAGGCGGGCGCGGTGATCGAGGACTCCGTGATCGGGGCGGGGG
>NZ_VJWX01000732.1 GCF_007713715.1 Amycolatopsis rhizosphaerae | reverse complement strand
CGTGCGAGGCCAGGTCGAAGATCCGTCGCTCGATGCGGGACCGGCCGATCTCGTCCCACAGCTCGGCAGCCGCGGCGAGTGCGGCACCACGGGCGATGCTGGCACTGCCCGCGCTCTGCAGATAGTCCCCGATGTTGCAGCTCGCGACGGTGGTGGTGGTCCGGGGAGGCGGCTCACCGGCCATCGGATACCAGGTCGACACGATGGGCCAGATCGTCGGCAGTGGCAGCGGGTTGTGCTCGGGGAAGACCTTGTTGCGGACGTAGAGGATTCCGGTCCCGAGCGGGCCGCACTGGAACTTCGAACCCGAGCAGGAGATGAAGTCGGCGCCGAAGGCCCGGAAGTCGCAATCGAGCATGCCGGGGAGCAAGGCGCCGTCCACCACCGTGATCAAGCCGTGCCGCTGGGCAAGCTCGCAGAGCGCCCGGATCGGCATCATGGTTCCGGTGAACAGGGTGATCCCGGAGAACGCGAGCACCCTGGTTCGCGGGGTGATCGCCCGCTCGAACAGTTCGATGATCTCCTCGGCCCGGACGTCCCAGCCGGACGGAGGGGTGATCGTCCGCAGGGTTATTCCGTGCCGGTTGCGGACGAGGTTGAAGTTGGACAGCACCGAGTAGCACTCGTGGCTGGTGGTGAGCACCTCGTCGCCTGCCCGGAGGTCCAGGCCGTTGATCACCCGGGCGACCCCCTCGGTCGCGTTGTGGCAGATGACGATCTCGTCCTGATCGACGCCGAAGGCTCGGGCCAGCGTTTCCCGGTGGCCGGTGTACATGCCCGGCGGGTAGACGTTCATCAGTCCCCCGGTCCACTCCCGCGTCACCCGGTCGTTGACCTCCAGCACTTCGTACGGCAGTGCGCCGACGGTGCCGGTGTTGAGGTGGGTGACGCTGCGGTCGAGTGCGAAGAGGTCCCGGATGGCGTCCCAAGAGGCGTCGTGCAGCCGACGCCCGCCCCACGCCGGACGGGTCGCGGTGGAGGTCATGCGGCTCCTCCTGACGGTCGGCCCTGGCCGGCGTGGATCATCGCGAGCACGGTGAGCAGCAGGCTGCGGGCCTCGATGTTGACCTGACAGCTGGTGGTGACGAGATCGGCGAGCTGGCGGGCGGTGATCCAGAGGTATCCGGGCGGCTGCGGATCGAGGGGCGTCGACGGATCCTGCTCGACGATGAGATGGCGGGTGGTCGCGTGGTGGAAACGGCCTCCCTCCTCGGACTGGCGGGAGTCGTGCAGCACGCGTTCCGGCGGAGTGGCCAGCACCGCATCAAGGAAGTCCGGCCGACCGGGCGTGCCCGGTGGGAAGTTCGATGGCGTGCACTGCACGGTGGGGCCGACCTCCACACCGGTCCGGTAACCGGGGCGCACGTCCGCCTTCACCAGCAGGTGCACGGTGCCGCCTACCCGTCGGGTCACCAGTGCGACCAGCCCGGCGCCGCACGGGGCCAGCAGCGGCTGTGACCACGCGCCCACCTCGCGGCTGTCCGCGGCGACATCGACACCGATGATCCGGAACCAGCGGCCGCTGAGGTGCGCGATCTGCGACTCGTCGCGGAACCAGCCGCCACCGGCGGTGGCGGCGAGCGGGATGCGCTCGACCGAAAGGGACCGCCGGTCGCGTTGCTCGCGCAGCCAGCGGTGGATCTCGGCGGCGTCGTGCGGCGGCTGGTGCCCGGGGGAGCCGAGCGATTCCGCCGATGCGGGGCCGTCCAGCGCGAGTGGCAGACAGGACAGCACGGTCCTGGTGTCCATGTTGACGATGTCGGGGTGGCGCAGCAGGCCGAGGATCTCGGCGAGGGTGAACCAGCGGTAGTCCTCGTGCACGTCGACGGGCTCGTCCACTTCGACGACGACGTTGCGGTTGCGCTTACCGAGGAACCACGAGCCCTGCTCGGACTGCAGGATGTCGACCAATGTCCGCCCGGGGTGGTCATCGATGAAGTACTCGACGTAGCGCGAGGTCTTGCCCCGGTGCGCCCGGGAGTAGTTGCTCGGTGTGGACTGCACCGTGGGGGACAACTGGACCAGGCCGATGTTGCCGGGCTCCATCTTGGCCTGCATCAGGAAGTGCAGCACGCCGTCGATCTCGCGGGCCAGGATACCCAGCACGGCGACGTCGTCCTGCCGGATGATCGGCTGGCGCCAGCGGCTGGTTCCGTCACGGCTGGTGACCTCCACCCCCTCGACACTGAAGAACCGGCCACTGCGGTGGACCAGGTCACCGTCCTGCGGACGGAACGACCACCCGTCGAGCCGGGCGAACGGGACGGGAGCCACTCGGAAGCTGCCTTTGCGGCGGCGCTCGCGCAGCCAGCGCAGGGCGTTCCGGGCGCCGTCGGAGGGGGCGGCGGCCGAGGCGGCGAGGCGGGCCGCGAGGCCGGGTCGGTGCGGGGTGTGGGTG
>NZ_VJWX01000731.1 GCF_007713715.1 Amycolatopsis rhizosphaerae | reverse complement strand
ACCCCGATGAGCAGGCCCACCGCGACGACGAACGGTTTGAGTGACTCCTGGGCCGTTTCCTGGGCCTTGTCGTAGCTTCCGTCGAGTTCGGTGGTGGTCGCCGCCTTGCGGCCCCCGGCGAGCGTGCGGTCCTCGCCCGCGCGGTGCAGCGAGGCGGCGGTGCGTTCGTCCCAGTTGGGGTGCAGGCTGTGCACCGCCGGGATGACCGCGAAGTTGAAGTGCGGTGGCGGCGAGGGCATCGCCCACTCCAGGGTGTCGCCGCCCCACGGATCCGGCGGGGCCTTCTCACCGCGGCGCAGCGCGTGCCACAGCCCGCCCAGGACCAGCAGCAGCCCGAGCGCGAGCACCGCCACCCCGATCGAGGACGCGAGGTTCCAGCCATTCCAGCCCATGCCGTCCGGGTAGGTGGCGATCCGCCGCGGCATGCCGAGCAGGCCCGACACGTGCATCGGGAAGAAGGTCAGGTTCATCCCGAGGAACACCAGCGCGAACGCCCAGCGGCCAAGGCCCTCGTGGTACATCCGCCCGGTGATCTTCGGGAACCAGTGGTAGAGCCCGGCGATGATCGGGAACACCGCGCCGCCGAAGAGCACGTAGTGGAAGTGGGCGACCACGAAGTAGGAGTCGGTGACCTGCTGGTCGAAGGCGACGAGCGCGAACATCACGCCGGTGAACCCGCCGAGCACGAACACGACGATGAATCCGATGACGAACAGCATCGGCACCCGCAGCACGACCTTGCCCAGCCACATCGTGGCCAGCCACGCGAAGATCTGGATGCCCGACGGGATGGTGATCAACAGGCTGGCGGCGCTGAAGAAGCTCATCGACAGCTGGGGCAGGCCGGTGGCGAACATGTGGTGCACCCACACGCCGAAGGCGACGATCGCGGTGGTCACGATCGACAGCACCACCAGCGGGTAGGCGGCGATGCCGCGGCGGCTGAACGCCGGGATGATCGAGGAGACGATGCCCAGCGCGGGCATCACGATGATGTAGACGTCCGGATGCCCGAACAGCCAGAACAGGTGCTGCCACAGCAGCACGTTCCCGCCGGTGCCCGGATCGAAGAAGTGCGCGCCGAAGCGGCGGGAGAGGAACAGCAGTCCATTCGCGACATTGAGCGGCGGCAGGGCGAACAGCACCATGAACGAGGTCGCCACCAGTGCCCAGACGAAGATCGGCACCCGGTTCAGCGACATGCCCGGGGCCCGTAGCTTGAACGCGGTCACGATGAAGTTGATCGCGCCCGCCGTGGTCGAGACGCCGAGGAACAGCAGGCCGAGGGAATACACGTCGAGGCCGAGCCCGAGGGAATACGGTTTCGTGGTCAGTGGCACGTAGGCGAACCAGCCCCCGTCGGGCCCGTTCCCCGCGGCCAGGCTGGAGAACATCACCAGCCCGGCGAACAGGAAAACCCAGTAGCCGAACGCGTTCAGCCGCGGGAAGGCCATGTCGCGGGTGCCGAGCATGAGCGGGAACAGGAAGTTGCCGAAGCCGAACAGCATGGGCGTGGCGAACAGGAAGATCATCGCGGTGCCGTGCATGGTGAACAGCTGGTTGTACTCCTCGAAGGACAGGAAGTGCTCGCGGGGCCGGGCCAGCTGGGCCCGCAGCGCAGCCGCGTCGAGTCCGGAAAGGACGAAGAAACCGGCGGCGGTGACCAGGTAGCGCCGTCCGATGCGCTTGTGGTCCACCGTGCTGAACCAGGTGCGCAGCGAAGGGCGCTCACCCCAGTGCCGGTCCAGCTGCTTTTCCAGCGCGGCGTGGTCCACCACGCCGGGGCCCGGGGAGGGCTGCTGGGCGACGGACATTCTCGTCCTCCTCGGAAAACAAGCGCTGGGCCGGTTATTTCAACGACCGCAGGTAGGCGATCACGTCGGGAAGGTCCGTCGCGGGCACCGGCTGCGGGGGCATGGCGTTGCCGGGTTTGAGGTTCTGGGAGTTCGCTATCCAGCCGCCCAGTGAGCCGGGGGTGTTCGGGGCGGCGCCCGCGCCGATGCTCCACCGCGAGCCGACGGCGGACAGGTCGGGACCGACCTTCCCGTTGGCCGCGGTGCCGCGGATCGTGTGGCAGGAGGCGCACCCGACCTGTTCGAAGACCTGCAGCCCCCGCTGCGCGGCGGCGCCGGCGGGGGCCGGGGCGGGAGCGGCCGCGCGCACGAGCCACGCGTCGTACTCCGGTGCCGGCTGTGCCACCACCAGGAACTCCATGTTCGCGTGCTGCATCCCGCAGTACTCGGCGCACAGGCCGCGGAAGTCGCCGGGCCGGTCGGCCCGGATCCAGGTGGTGTTCGTCCGGCCCGCGATCAGGTCGGTCTTGGGCATCAACTCGGGCACCCAGAAGCTGTGCAGGACGTCGTCGGTGGACAGGCGCACCTGGACCGGGGTGCCGACCGGAATGTGG
>NZ_VJWX01000730.1 GCF_007713715.1 Amycolatopsis rhizosphaerae | reverse complement strand
CCTTCGATCAGGCCGTCGGGGGCAGGTAGACGTTCGACAGCTTGCCCGCCGCGGTCCGGTCGATCAGCCACAGCGTGCGCCGCCGTCCGCGGGCACCGGCGACCGGGAGTTGCACCTCGCCGGCGCCGGCCAGTGCCAGCGCCACCGCATCGGCCTTGGTTGCCCCGGTGGTCAGCAGCCAGACGTCGTGTCCCTGCCGAAGGGCGGGCAGGGTCAGCGAGATCCTGGTCGGCGGAGGCTTCGGCGAGTTGCGCACCGCGATCACCGGCCGCTGGGTTTCGTACACCGCGGGCGATTCCGGGAAGATCGACGCGGTGTGTCCTTCACCGCCGAGGCCGAGCAGCACGATGTCGAATCCCGGCACCGCGCCGTGGTCTTCGGGCCGGGCGTGGCGGGCCAGAACCCGGGCGTAGGCCTCCGCCGCCGCGTCCGGATCATCGCCGAATTCCCCGTCCGAGGCCGGCATCGCGTGCACCCGCTCCGGGTCGACGGGCACGTGGTCGAGCAGCGCTTCGCGGGCCTGCTTTTCGTTGCGCTCGTCGTCGTCCGCGGGCACGAACCGCTCGTCACCCCAGTACAGGTCCAGCCGGGACCAGTCCACCGCATCCCGTGCCGGGGAGCGGTGCAGCTGTTCCAGCACCGCGATCCCGGTGGTGCCGCCGGTGAGCACCAGCGAGGCGCTTCCCTTGGCGGCCTGCAGATCCACCAGCCTGGTCACCAGCCGGGCGGCGGCCGCCGCGGCCAGCAGTTCCGGATTGGCGTAGACGACCACCTCGGTCGCGCTCACGAGGCGGCCGCCTTCGCCGGCTTCTTCCCGTTGCTCTTGGCCTTGCCGGGGCTCTTGGCGGCGCCCGCGCTCAGCTTGTCCAGACCATGCAACGCGGCCTCGTAGACCTCGTCCGGGTCGAGCCTCCGCAGCTCCTCGATGAGACAGTCCTTGGTGCTGCGGCGGTGCAGCGCGATGCGCCGGGTCGGCTGGCCGGGCTGGGTGAGCATGCCGACCTTGCCGTCCGGCCGGTACAGCTCCACCGCACCCGAGCGACGCTCCAGCGAAACGGACACGATTCCTTGCGCCGTACTGGTTTTCACCCGCTTCACCGGCACCCGCAGGTACTCGGCGAGCCAGCCCGCCAGCAGCTCCGTGGAGGGCGAATCCGCTTCGCCGGTCACCGTGGCGGCCGTGATCTTCTCGTACGGCGGCAGGTCCAGCGCGGCCACCAGCTGGGCACGCCAGTTGGTCAACCGCGTCCAAGCCAGATCCGTGTCACCCTCCACATAGGACTTGCGGCGGGTGGCCAGTGCTCTTATCGGGCTGCGCTCGGCCGCCGAGTCGGTGATCCGGCGCTGCGCCAGCTGGCCGATCGGGTCCTGCGCCGGAGCCTTCGGGCCCGCGCTGGGCCACCAGGTGACGATCGGCGCGTCCGGCAGCAGC
The DNA here is from genome assembly GCF_007713715.1 of Amycolatopsis rhizosphaerae. Lineage (GTDB taxonomy): Bacteria > Actinomycetota > Actinomycetes > Mycobacteriales > Pseudonocardiaceae > Amycolatopsis_E > Amycolatopsis_E rhizosphaerae. The sequence goes on along the minus strand of NZ_VJWX01000730.1, from coordinate 981 downwards.
AGCGGCACCACCGCACTCTGGCCCTGGGCCGCGAGCGGGCCGTACAGCCGCAGGATCACCACCTCGCTGGCACCGGCATCACCGCCGACCCGGATCTGGCCGTCGATGCGCGCCGCCGCCGTGCGGGAACCCCGCGCGACCACGATCACCCGGCACGGGTGCTCGCGGCTGGCCTCGTTGGCGGCGTCGATGTGCGCCTCCAGGTGCTCGCCGTCGTCATCGACGATCACCAGGGTGAGCACGCGGCCGAGCGCGACCGCACCGCCACGCTCCCGCAACTCCACCAGCTTGCGGTTGACCTGAGAGGTCGTGGTCGAGGGCAAATCGATGATCACGGTCGCCTCCAGTGCTTGTGCGGGGCACCCGCACCCGGTCGGCGACCGTGGCCGGGGCTGCGCAAAGTGTGGCTCACGGTCGCCCGGTGTTCTTGCGGGGCACCCGCACCCGGTCGGCGACCGTGGCCGGGGCTGCGCAAAGTGTGGCTCACGGTCGCCTCCAGTTCCGCCCGCTGCGCTGCAGCACCTCGTCCGCCGAGGCGGGACCCCAGCTCCCGGGTGCATACGGCTCGGGCGCACCCTGCTTGGCCCAGTGCTCCAGGACCGGGTCCAGGATCTGCCAGGACAGTTCGACTTCCTCGTTCACCGGGAACAGCGAGGGCTCGCCGAGCAGCACGTCGAGGATGAGCCGCTCGTAGGCCTCGGGGGAGGACTCGGTGAAGGCATGGCCGTACCCGAAGTCCATCGTGACGTCCCGGACCTCCATCGTGGTGCCCGGCACCTTCGACCCGAACCGCATGGTCACGCCCTCGTCCGGCTGGACGCGGATCACCAGTGCGTTCTGCCCCAGCTCCTCGGTGGAGGTGCGGTCGAAGGGCAGGTGCGGGGCCCGCTTGAACATCACCGCGATCTCGGTGACGCGGCGCCCCAGCCGCTTGCCGGTGCGCAGGTAGAACGGCACCCCGGCCCACCGGCGGTTCTGCAC
>NZ_VJWX01000072.1 GCF_007713715.1 Amycolatopsis rhizosphaerae | reverse complement strand
CCCCTGGGCCCCCGCCCACGACCGCACCCCGGTCGTGCAGGCCCCGGTCGGCCTCACCTTCGTCACGTACGAGAACCCGCCCGGCATCCACACCGCCGACGAGCGCGTCCGGGCGTTCAAGACCGGTCCGCAGGCCGATTGGTTCAACCACGTCAACGTCAACGCCCACGATCACGGCGGCCACTTCATCCCCTGGGAGAACCCCGACGCCTGGGTGAGCGACCTGCGCCGCACTTTTCACGGCCGCAGGCCCTGAACGCCCCTGCGCGCTCGTACGCGGTCACGCCGGGATGCGAGCCCGGACGACGAAGCCGCCCTCTTCCCGGTTCTCCGCGCTGAACTCACCGCCGAGCACGCCAACCCGTTCGCGGAGCCCGGCGAGGCCGCGGCCGCTCCCACCGGCTGATCCGGTATTCGAGCCCGAGCCGTCGGTGCTGACTTCCACCGTGATCTCCGTCGTGCTGTGGTGCACCTGGACCGCGGTGCGACTGCCGTGGGCGTGCTTCAGGGCGTTCGTCAGAGCCTCCTGCACCACCCGGTAGGCCACGAACTCGGCACTGCCGGTCGTCTCCGGAGGACGCCCCTCCTCGGTGAACTCCACTGGCTGGCCCGCCCGCCTGGTCTGTTCCACGAGGGCGTGGAGCTCACCGGCGGCGGGTGTGCGCGGCTCGGTGCCGTGGTCCGGGTTGAGCAGGTCGAGCAGGTGCCGAAGGTCGGTGATGGCTCGTCGGCCGGTGTCGGTGACGGCGCTCAGGGTCTGCTCGAGGCGTTCGGGGGCGGCGGTCAGGTAGCGCGCCGCCTCGGCCTGCACGACCATCGCCGTCACGTGGTGGGTCACGACGTCGTGGAGTTCGCGGGCGATGCGGGCGCGTTCGGCGGTACGGGTGGTCTCGGCGATGTGGCGGCGGCGTTCCGCCTCGGCGGCCCGGGACAGCCGCAGCCAGACCCCGATGCCCCACGCGATGGCCAGCGCCAGGTAGAACGTGGCGAAGCCGGCCAGCCCCTCGGTCGATCCGTAGCGGTCGAGGGCAACCGACAACGCCACGTACGCCGCGGAAGCCAGGACGACCGTGGTGCGGCGGTGGTGTGCCGAATGGGTTGCCGTGCTCAGCAGTGCGATGGGCAGCGCGATGCTCGCGACCGTGTGATACCGGCCGAGCTGGTCGACGGCGAAACCGAGTGACACCAGTGCGAGACAGACGCTCGGCAACCGGCGGCGCACGGCCAGCGGGAGGCATTCGAGGGCGACCGCCGCGAAGGCCAGTGCGTCCATGGGACGGTCCGGCAGGTCGCCGAGTTGTGTGCCGTGACCGTGGAGTACCGGCACCAGGGACGCGACCGCGAGCAGCAGCGCGAACGGGAGATCTCGGACCATGACGTCGCAGCGCCGCCACCGGCGGGCCACCCGGCGCAGGTCCATCACCGGGAGAGCGCAGCGGTGGCGTCGTTCCGGGCGGCGCGCCGGCGCAGCGGCACCACATGGCCGCGCCGGCGGGCCAGCCGCAGGAACCCGGCCGTCACCGCCAGGCCGGCCACCAGGGTGTACAGGCTCGCTTCCGGGCCGAACTCGCCGCCGCTGAGGGCGGTCGGCCCCGACATCACGCTGCGCAGCAGCCCCTCGGGGGCGCTCTTCCCCGAGACGTCGGTGCCGAAAATGGCGCCCTCGGCGAAGTTCCACGCGAAGTGCAGGCCGATCGGCACCCACAGGTTGCGCGTGGCGGCGTACGCGGCGGCGAGCATGCCGCCGGCTTCGACGGCGATGGCGATCGTGCTCCACAGCGTGGCGTTCGGGTTGAACACATGTGACAGGCCGAACAGCACGCCGGTCAGCGCCAGCGCGGCCCAGGTGCCGATGCGTCCTTCGACGATGCGGAACAGGACCCCGCGGAAGACCACCTCCTCCGTCACGGCGGCGGCGGCCATGAACCCGAACAGCGCCACCGCACCCGCCACGGATCCCCAGCCGATCACCCGGTAGCCGCCGACGAAGGCGATGTTCGCGATGACGGCGGCGAACATCCCGACGCCGATCAGCGCACCCCGGCCGAGGGCGGCACCGGCGCCCGCCACCGCCACCTCCACCGGCGCGCGATGCTCGGTCCACCGCACCACCCAGGCGTAGGCGAGCAGCGAGAGCACCGCCGTGGCGACACCGAGGATCAGGGTGAGAGGCACGTTCCACTGCACCGCGCCGACGCTCAGGCTGCCCGCGGCGGCGACCGCCGAGACGATCACGAGCTGCTTCACCAGACGCATGACGACTCCTTGCGAGATGTTCCGCGACCAGAGCGTCGCGGCTACGCCGAACGCTAGGGATTCGACGGCCCGAAAACATCACCGCGCAGTGGACGCCTGCGTGTGGCTCGCACGGGGGACGGATTCCGTCCGTTTCCCCCGAATGCCGTGGCGGTCGCGCGTCCTGGTGTCGAACCAGGCTCCCCGGAGATATGAGTTCCGGGTGGCCACCGGGCCCCGCGCGGGGGTGACCGACCGGACTCGCACCGGCTAGTGCCCGGATCCACAGTCCGGGGCCTCGTCTGCTTCGGCTTCGGTCACCGTCGTCCCACCGGGATTCGAACCCGGACCTCCCGTCCTGCGGACGGGCGCTGGCGACCACTCCAGCTCTGGGACGTCTCGCCGCCGTGGCGGCGTTCGCTGCCCGTCGAGGGTTCGAACCTCGGTCTCCGCGTTCAGAGCGCGGTGTCCATGCCGATCTGGACCAACGGGCATCGGGGGTGTGCACGGCGCTCCCGGTCCAGGACTCGAACCTGGGCATGCGGATCCAAAGTCCGCCGTGCTGCCGGACTACACCAACCGGGAACAGTGTTTTTCCAGTGGAGAAAGAGAAAGCCGCCCGGATCGGATTCCCCGATCCGGGCGGCTTCGCCGGCGGACGTACCGTCCGCTATGCCGGGAAGCCGGAAAACCCTTGGTGTTGCTGGGAAAAGCGCTGTCGATGACCATGCCGCGGGTCTGCGGCGGCCTGGTTCCGGCGCTGCCTTCCGCACATTCGCATGTCCGCTCCCTGGGCTCATCGACTGAAACCAGTTTTGCCCCTTGGGGCGGAGGGGTCAAACGTATTTCCGCGCTTCGTCTTCGAGCCGCTTTCCCGTGGCGGCTATTCGTACCAGATTCCGGCGATCGGGCCGCGGCGGGTCGTGACGGGGATCGACGGTGGGATCAGGCCGGGATCCAGGTTTCCGTGGATGTGCAGGTACAGGTCGGGCCGGGGCAGTCCGGTCGTCTGGATCCAGCCCCTGCCGTGCACGTGGCCGGCCGCGATCAGCTCGTCGGCCTGGCCGTGCGGCGCCCTGCCGCGCTGGTAGTTCTGGATGAGCGTCTCTCCAGTGTCGGCGAAGGCGTATCTGCCCGCGTAGGCGTAGCCCTGGTGCAGCCAGACGTAGAGGACCACGGGCTTGCGCAGGACGGTCCGGAACCAGTCCGCGGCCTCGGCGCCCAGTTCCCGCGGGTCGCCGGAGGCGGTCAGTGCCCAGCCGGACGGATGGCCGGGCAGCGAGAAGAGCTGGCTGTGCAGCCGGTCGCCCCGCACGCGGCCTTCCCCGAGGTGCACGCCGAAGTGGATCAGGTGGTGGTGGGACACCGGATCGGCGAGGCTCAGCGCGGCGATGAGGGCACCGCCGGCGTCGGGCAGGAGGAGATCGTCGACGTCCTCCGAGGCCCAGGACGCCGTTCGCTCGCGCAGCACCGTGGCGAACGCGAGGGCGTCTCCGGTGAGCTCTTCGGGGTCTTCGCTCGATTCGATGTCGAACCACTGATGGCCGGGCACCCCGCAACCCTATTCACCGGCCGGCGTGCCGCCGGGTTCGGCCAGCGCGGCGGCGCAGGCGGCGAGGTCGTCGCGGAGGCGGCGCTGAGCGCTCGGGGACAGCGCGGTGAGCATCCGCCGTTCGACGGCGCGCACGGCGACGCTTGCCTCGTGCAGCTGCTGCCGTCCTGCCGGGGTGAGTTCGGTGGGGAGTGCGCGTCCGTGGGCGGCGGTGGCGGGGCGACTGACGAGGCCGCGGTCCTGCAGTCCTCGAAGGACCCCGTTCATCGACTGCCGGGTGACGAAGGCACCTCGTGCGAGTTCGGCGTTGGACAGGCCGGGGTGCTGCCCGAGCAGTTCCAGGCAGGCGTACTGCGGCACGGTGAGCTCCAGCGGCCGCAACGCGGCGTCCATTCCGGCGCGGAGCGCGGAGGCAGCCTGTTTCAGGACGTATCCCACCGCGTCCGTGAGCGGCCCCACGGTCTCTTGTTGCGACATGTCAGGATTATGACATAGACTCGATGTCAAGATCCTGACATCGAAACAGGGAGTTTCACGATGACCGTCACCGGACCCGATTTCGTCGCCCTGCAGGTCCGCGACCTCGAACAGGCCGCCCGGTTCTACGAAACGCGACTGGGACTGCGCCGCCTGCCTGCCGCACCACCCCACGCGGTCGTCTTCGACACCGCCCCGATCCCGTTCGCCGTGCGGGAACCCCTGCCCGGGGTGGACCTCGACGCGGCACGACCGCACCCCGGCCTGGGCGTGGCACTGTGGCTGCACGCCGAGAACGCCCAGGAGATGCACGACGCACTGAGCGCCGCGGGCGTGCGGATCATCGCCGCCCCGTTCGACGGCCCCTTCGGCCGGACCTTCACCTTCGCCGATCCCGACGGCTACGCCGTCACCATCCACGACAAGGCATGAAACGACGGTCGTTCTAGGCTTGGCCGCCGGTGAAGGCGTGGGCGTTGCGCTCACACCAGACGCGGAACGTCACCGGAGCCCGGCCCAGCAGCCGGGCGACGGTGTCCGTCCGCACTCCGGTCGTATCGGCCCGCGCGCGCGTCAGGGATTCCAGGAGTGCGTCCGCCAACGCCGGGGAAGCCCCCTGTGAATAGCGGGAACGCACGATCTCCTCGGGAGTGCCGGCTTCCCGGACCTCGATCGTGCGGCCGAGCACGGTGCCGAGGATTTGGACCTGTTCGGCGACGGTGAGAGCTTCGCCGCCGGTCAGCAGGTATTCCCGCCCGTCGTGACCGTCCTCGGTGAGGGCGCGGGCGGCGACGGCGGCGATATCCGCGGGATCGATCGGCGCATGACGGCCCGGCCCGATGGGATCGAGCACATATCCCCCGTCCCGCAGGGTCGGCACCCATTCCAGGGCATTGGTCATGAACCCGGCGGGACGCAGGATCGTCCCGGGGATCCCCCCGGCGCGAACGATTTCCTCCCGTTCGTGGTGCCAGTGCCCCATCGCGGGCATCGGGTCGCCGAGCACGTTGATCGACGACAGGAGCACGATGCGGCGCACACCGGCGGCCCGCGCCGCGGCGACCGCGTGTTCGGTGTAGTCGATTCCCAGTCCCGGGTTCAGCAGGAACAGCCCCTGGATGCCGTCGAACGCACGGGCCAGGCTCGACGGGTCGCCGAGGTCCCCCATCACCCTCTCCACCCGCTCGGGCAAGGCGGCCGCCCGTGCCGGATCGCGGACGAGAACCCGCAGCCCGGTTTCCTGCCCGGCGAGCTGCCCGACCAGCTCACGGCCGATGTTGCCGGTGGCACCGGTGATCAGCAGCATGGCTACCCCATTTCGTTTGCCGTCTAACGAGTTTGCGGGAGAGACGGTATCCGGTAGATCATTAGCCGTCAAACGAGTCCGGGGAGGATGTCATGCCCGAGTTCCTCGACCTGCACGGCAGGACCAACAAGCTGCTTCGCGCACTGGCCGACGCCGGCATGCGACGGCACGGACTGCACCTCGGGCAGAACCACCTGCTCGCCGCGCTGTGGGACCACGACGGCAGCACCCCCGGCGAGATCGCGGCCGCGCTGAACGTCACTACCCCCACCGTGGTCAAGATGGCCACCAGGATGGCCGCGGCGGGTCTGCTCACCCGGCGTCGCGACGAGCGGGACCAGCGGCTGGTCCGGCTCTGGCTCACCGATGCCGGGCGCGCGCTCCGGGAACCCGTCGAGACCGAACGGCGAACACTCGAGGAGCAGGTCACCGCGGACCTGAGCGAGACCGAGCGCAAGTACCTGTTGCGCGCGCTGGCGAAGGTCCACAAGACGGCCGCGGACCTCCTCGGCGGGCCGCCGGCCGAGGACCTCTGACGAAAAGCGGTCGCCGTGACCGGCCCGCCCCGACATGATGCGCTCATGACCTCAGGCACCCCGCAGGTGCGGGAAATCCCGCTGACCGGCGGCACCTCCGGTCCCTACGGCATCACGACCGGGCCGGACGGGGCATTGTGGCTCACCTTCGTCCACAGTGGCCGGATCGGCAGGCTGACCACCGACGGTGCGCTCACCACCTACGCGCTCGATCCGGCGGACTGCCAGCCGATGATCATCACACCCGGCCCGGACCAGGCCCTGTGGTTCACCCGCGCCCACGACCACCGCATCGGCCGCATCACCACCGGCGGCACCGTGGACACCTACGCCCCGCCCGACGGCAGCGGCCCCTACGGCATCACCGCCGGACCCGACGGCGCGCTCTGGTTCACCCAGATGCACACCGACCGGATCGGCCGCATCGGCCTCGACGGCACAGTGACCCAGTTCGGCCTGCCGGTTGAGAAAGCGTTCCCTTCGATGATCAGCACCGGCCCGGACGGAGCGCTCTGGTTCACCCTCAACCAGGCCAACGCGGTCGGCCGCATGACCATCGAAGGCGAGGTCACCGTGCACCCGCTGCCCACGCCCGCCGCGGGCCCGGTGGGGATCGCCAGCGACGGCGAGGCACTGTGGTTCGTGGAAATCATGGCGGGGCAGGTCGGCCGGATCTCGGTGGACGGCGTCGTGGAGGAGTTTCCCCTTCCCGACCGTGCCGCCCGGCCCCACGCCATTGCCGCGGTCGCCGCCGGGGACTGCTGGTTCACCGAATGGGGAGCCAACCGGATCGGGCACCTCACCGCCGACGGCAGGATCGAGGAGTTCGACCTGCCGTCACCGTCCTCCGAACCCCACGGCCTCGCCCTGGGCCCCGACGGCGCACTCTGGACAGCACTGGAAACCGGTGCCGTCGCCCGGTGGGAAACCACAACCTAACCGAAGTCGCCGAGGTGGTCCTGGACCCAGGACCGGAAGGTCCGGGCCGGACGGCCCAGCAGGCGCGGCACCGTGTCCGTGACCCGCTCCGGGGTTTCCACAAAGGACTTCCACGCGGCGAGCCTGGCGGCGGCGAAACCCGGGTTGCCCCACGCCGCCGCCAGTTGGGTGTACGCCTGCCCGGGATCCTGCTCCTCCCACCGGACCGGACGCCCGGTCACCTCGCCGATGATCCCGGCGAGTTCGGCGTGCGTCAGTGCTTCCGGGCCGGTCAGCACATAACGGGCACCGTCGTGCCCGGCCGTGGTGAGCACGGTCGCGGCGGCCTCGGCGATGTCGCGCTCGTGGATCAGCGACCGGGCGGCGCGCGCGTACGGCCAGCGCACCACCCCCTGCCGCACCTGCCCGCTCCAGGCGAGCAGGTTCGCGGCGAAATCGATGGGCCGCAGGAAGGTCCACCGCACCCCGGAGTCGCGGATCAGCCGCTCGATCTCCTGATGGAAACCCGTGGCCGGTTCCCCGTCGGCGAGATCGGCCACATCGGTGGAGAGGTACACCACCTGCCGCACTCCGGCGGTGATCGCCCGCACCGTCCGCGGCTCCACCGCGATCCCCGGCCACATCAGGAAGACAGCGTCCAACCCGTGCACGGCCCGCGCCATCGAGTCCGGATCGGACAGATCACCCCGGACGACCTCCACCGCGGCGGGCAGTGTCGCGCGGGCGGGGTCGCGCACCACCGCCCGCACCGGGTATCCCGCGTCCACCAGCAACGAAACCAGATTTCCGCCCACCCTGCCGGTCGCACCGGTCACCAGGATCCTCTCCACACCGACACGGTAGGACCTCCACCAAGATCGAGGTCAACACCGCTGATTTGCCCTGACGCCGACGTCAACGTCTAGTGTCGCGGTCCGCACCGGAACGGAAGGACCACGATGAAGTTCGGCATCAGCTACGCCCCCGCGCACCACGGTACGGATGCGCGGCATCTGCTCACCTACGCGCGCTTAGCCGAGGAACACGGCTTCGAGTCGCTGTACCTGCCCGAGCACATCGTGCTGTACCCCGGCGCCGCGGTCGGGCCGATGCCCCTTCCCGCGGCGACACCGTATTTCGATCCACTCGACGCGTTGAGCTTCGTCGCCGCGGCGACGGACCGGATCCTGCTCGGCACGGCCGTCCTGCTGCTGCCCTACCACCACCCGGTGCTGCTGGCGAAGCGGCTGGCCACCCTCGACGTGCTGTCGGGCGGGCGGATGCGGCTGTTGACGGTGGGCCTGGGCAGCCTGCCGGGGCAGGCGCGGTCGATGGACGTGGACTTCGCGAGCCGCGGGCGGCGCGCCGACGAGGCGATCGACGCGCTGCGGCTGCTGTGGGAGGGCGGTGAAGACGGCGTCGATTTCGACGGCGAGTTCTTCCGTTTCGAGAGGCTGAGCAGTTTCCCGAAACCGCTGGATGCCCGGCACCTGCCGATCCACGTCGGCGGATCGACGCGCGCGGCCGCCCGCCGGGCGGGCCGTCGCGGCGACGGCTACTTCCCCGGTGGCGCGCTCGGTCCCGACGAGCGCGCCACCCAACTGGAACTCGCCCGCGAAGCCGCGCGGGAAGCGGGCCGCGACCCCGGCGCGCTTGAATACCCGCTGGGGTTCGATCGACCTGTCCGTGGAACGGGCCGAGGCGCTCGCGGCGGAGGGCGTCACCCGCGTGGTCGTCAGCGCGAGCACCGCCGAGCCGGAGCTCTTGCGCGAGGAACTCGCGGCCTTCGCCCGGCGCTTCGGGCTCCCCCAGTAGCCCGAAGCGCACGGCGACGAGTGATCACACGGGGCGCTCGGCGATCACGTCCATACCATCGGTGTCGACTCGCAACAGGCTCGGAACCAGTTCGGAGCCCGTGTCCGGCGAGGTGAGCACGGCTTCCCTGATCTCCTCGGCGCGACCCGAACCCTCACCCGCGATGTAGATGTGGTCCGGGCTGACCAGCCCCACGATCAACCGGTCCGCACCGACCATCCCGGCGACGTTCTCGTGGAAGTCGGGCAGCATGATCGCCGACCCCGCGCACGGACCGTTCCGCTCCATGACGGCCAGGTTCCCGTGCTCCTCATCCGGAAGCATCCTGATGGTGAGCCCGCGCTTCAGGTTGTCGCACGCTTCTCCGGCGAGTTCCAGGTACTCCTTGTCGCTCATGGCCTCGAGACTGCTCCGCAGCAGGTGGGCCATGCCGATCCGGCCTTCGGGCGTGATCGTGACCTTGGCGAATCCGACGTACAGCTTGCCCTCGACCAGCGGCAGGGAGGCGGAAAGCCGTAACGGGGCGGAGGTGCTGTGGAGGATGGGCAGCCATTCACCGTCGCGCTCGGCCCGCGCGATCTTCTCCCGTCCTCCCTCTTCCCGCTCGACGCCGTCGAGGTCGGCCATCACCTTCCGCGCGTGCTCGAAGGCATCGGTCCAGTCGTCCCCCTCGGGGCGGTCGAAAACGTAGGTGTACTCGGCCTCGGCGAACGTTTCGACCAGGAAGACGCCGTCCGTGCGGGAGGCTTGCCAGGTGCTGTGCACCCTGGTCACCTCGGAAGCCTGGACCGGCCGCTCCCGCTGAGCCTGGCGCCACGCCTGCCGGACGGAGTCCTGGGCCTGGGCGGGCGCCGCCGCGATCACGAGGTCGTTGTCGTCGCCGTTCAGTTGGAAGACGACGTTGTTCATGGTCACATCAAGATCCACGGGACCGTGACTCTACACAGGAGCCCGAGGTCGTGGCGGCCTTTTCAGGGGACCAGTGGAGCCAGACCGTCGAGGACCCGGTCGAGGCCGTACTCGAATTCCTCGTCGCGGTGCCGGCGGGGGTCCTGGTCACCCTGTTCGCCACCCTGCTCGGCGTAGAGCGTGCGCAGGCGGGGGTAGGGCTCGGCGGCGCGCCGGGCGACCGGCCACATCCGGCGCATCCATTCGGCCTCGTCCCGCCCGGTGCGGGTCAGCATGGTCAGCCACGCCGCCTCGGTGCTGGTCATGCCGATGACGTAGGCGAAGGCGATGGTCATCGCGCGGTTGGCTTCGGGGAGGCCGAGGCCCGCGCCCTCGAACAGCGCCAGCATGTCCTCGCTGAACAGCATCATGTTGGGCCCGAGGTAGGCGGTGCCCGCCCCGCCGAGCAGGGTGACGATCCACGGATGCCGCAGCAGCACCGCCCTGATGTCCCGGGCGCACTCGTGCACGGCGGCCCGCCAGTTCGGCCCGGGAGGCGGAACCCGCAGTTCGCCGACGACCTCGTCCACCACCAGTTCGAGCAGTTCGTCCTTGTTCGCCACGTGACGGTAGAGCGAGGTCGCGGCGGCGCCCAGCCGGGTGCCGAGCTTGCGCATGCTCAGCGCGTCGATGCCCTCCTCGTCGAGAAGGCGCACGGCCTCGGCCACGATCTGCGACCGGCCCAGGACGGGCTGCTCGCGCCTGCGCCGCGGTTCGCGAGCCCAGACCGAAGGAATCGGCTGCTCATCGGCGGTCATCGGGTCTCCCTTCCTGCCCGGCCAGCGTAGCGCACACCGTACCTCCGTTGCGTACGGCGTGAATCTATGCGTACAGTGTGCGCAGTAATGCGAACACCGTACGCATGCCTCGTCTTCCCGAGAAAGGAACCGCATGACCACCGCGCGTCTCGACGCCACCGCCTACCAGGCGGCTGAGCGGCTTCTGCGCCACAACCGCGCGAAGCTCGTCCACGGCGGCCGGATCCGCCCGTGCTGGCTGCCTGGCGGCGACCGGTTCTGGTACACAGTGGACACCGCGGAGGGCGCCCGGTTCCTGTTCGCCGACCCCGCCGCGGGAATCCGCGAACCCGCCTTCGACCACGACCGCCTCGCCGCCGCACTCGCGGAAGCCTCCGGGCAGCCGGTCGCAGCGGCCGCCCTGCCCTTCACCGCGATCGACCTCACCGGGGACGCGGTCGAATTCGACGCCTTCGACGCGCATTGGCGGTGCTCGCTGGACACCTACCGGTGTGAGAAGGCGGAATCCGCCGCAGGCACGACCTTCCTCGACATCGTCTCGCCCGACGGCAAGCACGCGGTGTTCCGCCGCGGTCATGATCTGTGGATCCGTTCCCTGCCGGACGGGGCGGAACGGCCGCTGACCACCGACGGCGCACCCGATCACGACTACGGCACCAGCGCGTTCACCCCGGACGTGCTGCTCGGCAAGATCGGCATTCCGCACCTGCCGCCCGCCGTCGCCTGGTCTCCCGACTCCGCCCGCCTGCTGACCCACCGGCTCGACCAGCGCGCCGTCCGCACCACCCACCTCGTCGAAGCCCTGCCCGGCGACGGCGGCGCACCACGCCTGATGACCCAGCGCTTCGCCTACCCCGGCGACGAGAACCTCCCACTGGCCGAGTTCGTCGTGCTCGACACCACCGGCGAAGCCGTCCCGGCACGCAGCGCACCGCTGCCCGTACCGCTGCTGTCGCCCATCACGGCGAAATGGGCCTGGTGGGCCGAGGACGGCTCGGCCGTGTACTACCTGAGCCAGTCCCGCGACATGCACACGCTGAGCCTGCACCGACTCGACGCGGTGACCGGCGAGGTCCGCACCGTCCACAGTGAAACCGGGACCACCCGGGTCGAACCGGCCCAGCAACAGAACCAGGGCCCGATGGTCCGGTTGCTGGCCGGGGGGCGCGAACTGCTCTGGTACTCGCAGCGCGACGGATGGGGCCACCTGTACCGGTACGACCTGGCCACGGGCGAACTGCTGGCGCAGGTGACCTCGGGCGCGTGGGCGGTGCAGGAGATCCTGCACCTCGACGAGGATCGCGGCCTGGTGTACTTCGTCGCCGCCGGGCTCGTCGAGAACGATCCGTACCGGCGCTCGGTGTGCCGGAGCGGGCTCGACGGCGCCGGGTTCACCCGGCTGACCGACGACGATCTGGACCACGTCGTCACGGTCGCCCCCGGTGGCCGGTACTTCCTCGACTCGGCCTCCACCATCGCCACCCCGCCGGTGATCCGCGCACGGGACTGGGACGGCCGGGTGCTCGTCGAACTCGAGCGGGCCGACATCAGCCGCCTGATCGCGGCGGGCTGGACCGCGCCGGAACGGTTCCGCGTCAAGGCCGCCGACGGGGAAACCGACATCTACGGCGTGCTCCACCTGCCGCGTGACTTCGATCCGGCCCGCCGCTACCCGGTCATCGACCACCCGTATCCCGGTCCGCACATGCGGCGCGTGCCTCCGTCCTTCGACCCGGGAATGTTCGGCTGCGACGCCGAAGCCACCGCCGCGCTCGGCTTCGCGGTGATCGCCGTCGACGGCCGGGGCACACCCGGGCGCGACAAGGCCTTCCACGACGCTTCGTTCGGCAACCTCGGCAGCGCCGGCGGCCTCGACGACCACGTCGCCGCGCTGCGGCAACTGGCGCGGACGCGGCCGTGGCTGGATCTGGACCGGGTGGGCATCTTCGGTCTGTCCGGCGGCGGGTACGCCACCGTGCGGGCGCTGTGCCGGTACCCCGAGGTGTACAAGGCCGGGGTCGCCGAAGCGGGCAACCACGAAAACCGCAACTACCACCTGTGGTGGAGCGAAACCTACGACGGGGCCGACCCCGGCGCCTGGCTCCGGTCGTCCAATGTGGAACTCGCCGGGCGCCTTGAGGGGAAGCTGATGCTGGTCCACGGCGGCATGGACGACAACGTCCACCCGCACCAGACCCTGCGGCTGGCCGAACGGCTCATCGAAGCGGACAAGGATTTCGACCTGGTGATCGTGCCCGGGGCCGAGCACACGTTCTTCGGCTACGAGCACTACGTCACCCGTCGCCGCTGGGACTTCCTGGTCCGGCATGTGCTGGGCGCCGAACCGCCCGAGGGTTACCGGCTCGCCCCGGCCCCGTTCGACCTGAACCTGATCGCCGACATCTTCGGCTGACGGGGCCGGTTTCCTGACAGAAGGTGTCAGCGAACCCTCGATAGCTTTCCGTCCCCAGCGCCTTCCAGGCGGGAAACGACCTCACGAGAGTGAAGAAAAGACATGCCTTACTTCGACGCGGCCGACGGCACGCGCCTGTTCTACCGGGACTGGGGTACCGGGCAACCCGTACTCCTGCTCGCGAGCTGGGGTTTCGGCTCAGCCATGTGGCAGCACCAGATGATCCACCTCGCCGACGCCGGATTCCGGTGCCTCGCGCTCGACCGGCGCGGGCACGGCCGGTCCGACGACCCGGGCAGCGGCTACGAGTTCGACACACTCGCCGACGATGTGGCCGCCCTGCTCGACCGGTTGGACCTGGGTCAGGTGACCCTGGTCGGGCATTCGATGGGCGGGGCCGAGATCGTCCGCTACCTGACCCGGCACGGCACCGGCCGGGTCAAGGGAGTCGCCATGGTCGCCGCGGCACTGCCCTTCCTGCTGAAAACCACCGACAACCCGCAGGGTGTCGATGGCACCGCCGCCGAGGAGGTGCGACGTGGCTGGCGGGCCGACCTCACCCGGTGGTTGACCCACAACGCGCCGCCCTTCTTCGGCGCGGGCCTGCCGGGCTGTGAGGTCTCGCCGGGACAGCAGGAGTGGCTGCTCGGCATGATGACGGAAGCGTCGTTGAAAGCATTGGTCGACTGCAACAAGGCGCTGACGGAGACCGACTTCCGCGCCGAGGTGGCCGCGATCACCGTGCCGGCGCTGATCGTCCACGGCGACCACGACGCGTCCACGCCGCTCGAACTCACCGGCGAGCGCATCGCGGACCTGGTTCCCCACGCGCGGTTCGTCGTGTACGAGAACGCTCCCCACGGCCTGTTCCTGACCCACCGGGAACAGCTCAACGAGGACCTTCTCGCCTTCGCCAAGGGCTGACGGCGATCGCCTCGTGTCCAGCGCGGCCGCGGACGAACGCGCGGGGAGGCGGTCACCGCGGCCCGAGCCGGTGCGCGGTGCCCTCGGCGATGGCCCGCAGTTTGTCCGGGTTGGCCACGTTGTGAATGGCGGTGATGCGGCCGTCGGCGTCGAAATCGAAGGTGAGGGTGGCGATCACGCGGTCCGGCGCGCTGAACACGATGCCCGGTCCGCCGTTGATCTCGGCGAGTTCGGCTTTCCTGTCCGCGGGCTCGATGCCCTGGTAGGCGACCGTGCCGATGGCCGCGAACCAGGCGGCCACGGTGGCCGAGCCCACGACCGGCCGCATGGCCTGGCGGACCTTGCCGCCACCGTCTGTCCACAGTGTCACGTCCGGGGACAGCAACTCCATCAGTGCGTTGACGTCACCACCGGTCGCGGCGGCGAAGAACCGCTCGGTGACCTCGCGCTGCCGTGACCGGTCCACGGTGAAGCGCGGCCGGCGGCCCCGCACCTGTTCCCGGGCGCGGTGCGCCGCCTGGCGCACCGCCGCCTCGGAACGCTCCACGGCCTCGGCGATTTCGGCATGGCTGAAGCCGAAGACCTCCTTGAGCACGAACACGGCGCGCTCCAGCGGGCTCAGCGTTTCCAGCACCACCAGCATCGCCATCGACACCGACTCGGCGTCCACGACGGACTCGGCGCTGTCGCCACTGGTGAGGATGGGCTCCGGAAGCCATGGCCCCACATAGGTTTCCCGCTTGTGCCGGGCGGAGCGCAACCGCTCCAGCGCGAGGTTCGACACGATCCGCGTCAGGTACGCCTTCGGGTCGGCCACCTGGGACCGGTCGGCGGCAGACCACTTGATCCAGGCGTCCTGCACCGCGTCCTCGGCATCGGCCGCGGTGCCGAGGACGCGGTAGGCCACCGAAAACAGCAGGGGGCGGTGCCGGTGGAACACCTGCTGGTCCCTCTCGGAAGACTCGGGGATCATCGTGCGTTCCGGACCCGGGTGAAACGGCCACCGCGGGGCCAGAACGCGCCGGACGCGGGCATCTTCTTCATCCGGCCGTAGGTCGGCCACGGTGAGGCGGTCACCGCCTCCTTGTACCGCACCGCCCAGTGACCCGTCAGCCGGATTCGCCGCGGGCTGTCATCGGGGCGGGTGAACTGCACGACCGCGTCGTGCCGCCCCAGACTCACCGGCGTGTGGTAGTAGCCGAAGCGGAACGGTGTGGGCTGCTTGCCCTTCAGCGCGCGGAGGATCGACAGCGCGGCGTGCACACCGGTCGGCATGCCGCCCTGGCAGGTGCCGTGCATGACGCCGTAGCCCTGGCGGATCGCGGCCGCGTCACCCACCGCGTACACCTCCGGGTGCGACACCGAGCGCAGTGCGGCGTCGGTGACGATGCGGCCGCGCCCGTCGACGGTCAGCCCCGCGGCGGCCGCCAGCGGCGACACCCGCGTACCGCTGGTCCACAACACCACGTCGGCGGCGATGCTCTCCCCGCCCACCAGTGCCACCGCATCGGGCAGCACCTTCGCCACTTCGACTCCGCTGCGCACCCGCACGCCCAGCCGGTCGAGCGCGGCCCGCAGGTACGCCCGGGCCTTCCGGTGCAGGGCCGCACCCGGTTCCTGCCTGCCCAGCAGCACGACGTCGAGTTCCGGGTGCCGCTCGGCGATCTCCGCGGCCGACTCGACGCCGGTCAGCCCGCTGCCCGCGACCACCACCGTGCCGCTGCCGAGCCGCGCCAGCCGGGCGGCCAGCATCCCGGCGTCCTGGGTGCTGTTCAAGGTGTAGGCGTGGTCCTCGGCGCCCGGGACCGTCGCCGTGTCGGCCACACTGCCCAGCCCGTACACCAGCGTGTCGTAGGGCAGGACCCGGTCGTCGTCGATCCGCACGGTCTTCGCGTCCGCGTCCACCGCCGTCACCCAGCCGCGCAGGAACCGCGCGCCCGTCCCCTCCAGCAGCTCCGGGATGCTCAGCTCCGCGAGCTGCTGCCCGGTGGCCGTCATGTGCAGCCTCAGCCGCTCGGTGAACCGCTCCTGCGCGTTCACCAGGGTCACCTGTACGTCCTCACGCTGCTTGACCCGCGCCGCGAGCTGGATCGCCGCGGCCGTGCCCGCGTAACCCGCGCCCAGGATCACCACGCGGTGCGGGGCCGCCGTGCCGGTTTTCTGCCGTGTGCCCATCGTTGCGTCCTCCTTGGTTCGCCTGACGATGCCCACGGGATGGGGGCAGGCGATCCGGACGTGACATGGGGTGACGGGCGACACAGTCCCGGTGCGGGGCCTAACTGTCGCGGACGGTGGTGAGCGCCTGGTCGTAGAGCCGTTCGAGTTCCTCGATCCCGCCTTTGCCGCCACGGTCGAGCCAGACGGCGGTGGCCGCGTCGAGGCACGCGAGCGCGGTGGCCACGACCGCTTGACCGCGCAGGCCCGGCGGGGCGTCCCCGTCGCCGAGACGCCGTTCGACCTCGGGTGCGAGTTGTTCCTGCCACCGCAGGTGCTTCTCCAGGTGGGCGGCCCGCAGGGCGGGACTGGTGGCGACGAGCCGGGCGATCGCGAGGCCGCGCCGCGGGGCAACCTGGGCGTTCAGCACGGCGAACGCATGCCGCAGCGCCGTCCAGACGGGCTCGTCGTCCGGCCGGGCTTCCAGCGCTGCCAGGATCACCGGCCCCTGTTCGGCGAGATCGCCGAAGACGATGTCCTCCTTCGTGCCGAAGTAGCGGAAGAACGACCGCCGGGAGATCCCGGCCGCGGCGACGACCTGGTCGACCGTGGTGTTCTCGAATCCCTGGTCCAGGAACAGCGCCAGGGCGACGTCCGTGATCTCCTCGCGGACACGCCGGCGGGTTCGCTCCCATATCGGGCCCGTGGTCGCCTCCGGCCGGTCATGGCGCGTCGTCATGCCCGTCAGCCTATCGTATGCGATGCCGAGCCGACCCTCTGTGCCCACCTTGCATAAAGTGTTAATTTGGCACTCGATGCCAGCCCTACCGAGGAGATGACATGTCACTCGATCACCGCGGCGCACTGACGCTGGTGACCGGCGCCAGTTCCGGAATCGGGGCGGAGTTCGCCCGCCAGTTCGCCCGTCGGGGCTCGGACCTCGTCCTCGTCGCACGCCGGGAGGACCGGCTCACGGCTCTGGCCGCCGAGCTGAAGGCCGAGCACGGCATCGCCGTCACCGTGCTCGCCTGCGACCTCGCCGAACCGGGCGCCGCCGCGCACCTGGCCGCCCAGCTGAGCGACCGTGGCCTGCGGCTGACGGGACTGGTCAACAACGCCGGCTTCGGCACCCACGGGCTGTTCGTCGAGGAGGAGGCCGAGCGGCTCCGCAAGGAGATCGCTCTCGATGTGCACGCAGTCGTCGACCTGACCAGGACCTTCATCGACGACCTGCGCGCCTCCCGGCAAGGCGTCCTGATCAACGTCGCGAGCATGGCCGCCTACACCCCGATACCGCGGATGGCCGTCTACGGCGCCACGAAGGCATTCGTGCTCAGCTTCACCGAGGCGCTGTGGTACGAACACCGCGGCACCGGTCTACGGGTACTCGCCCTGTCACCGGGAGCCACCCACACCGAGTTCTTCGACACCGCCGACCCGGAGGCGGCCGGTGGCCAGCGGCTCCAGACGCCGCAGCAGGTTGTCGAGACCGCGCTGCGCGCGCTGGACCGGCGTAACCCCCCACCCAGCGTCGTCGTCGGCGCGATGAACAGAGTGGCCACGACGGTGAGCCGACTGGCCGGCCGCAGGCAGTCGCTCACCATGATGGGGAGGCTGACCGCCCGCGCCGCCACGACGGCGACCGCAAGCGCCCGATGAGCGGTCGTGCCCGGCGCCGCCGGACCGGCCCTGGAACTAGGACCTGTATCGAAGTCTTGGTCAACGCAAGTCGGATTTCGCGTCTTGAAGCGGCGTCAGCCGTTTGCACCACGCTGTCAACTGGCACCGCCGCGGGTTCTCAGGCGGTTCCTGGCAAGAACAGCACTGCCAGCGCTCATGAATTGGCATTCATGAGGAGGCGATCCCGCAGTCAGGGACCGCCTGAGGTTCCGCTACCCGCACCGCTACCCAAGCCACTTTGATACACGCCCTAACCGAGTTCGTGGCCGGTGGTCGCGTCCACGTAGTCCGGGATCTCGTCGTGGCGGTCGCCGACGGTGAGCGTGCCGGTGGGTTCGAACATCAGGATCGCCGCGCCCTCGGCCGAGGACGGCTTGTGTTCGGTGCCGCGCGGCACGGTGAACACCGCTCCCTTGGGCAGGTGGACGGTGCGCTCGACGCCCGCTTCGCGCAGTGAGAGATCGAGTTCACCGTCCAGCACGAGGAAGAACTCGTCGGTGTCGTCGTGGACATGCCACAGGTACTCGCCCCTGACCTTGGCGATCCGGACGTCGTAGTCGTTGACCCGCGTGACGATCCTCGGGCTCCACAGCGCGTCGAAGGAGGCCAGTGCTTCGGCGAGGACGATCGGTTCGTTGCTCATGCCGTCATCCTGGCGGGCCGGGGTCACCGGGGGTGAGTGGTAGGAATTGCATATGTCGAAAGAATCCTCGCAGGCCGCTCCGCCACGGGTGGTGGCGATCGTGGACGAGAACTCGAACCCCTTCGAGCTCAGTTGCGCGATCGAGATCTTCGGGCTGCCCCGGCCCGAACTCGGCCGGGACCTCTACGACTTCCGGCTGTGCTCGCCCCGGCCGCGCACGTTGATGCGCAACGGGTTCTTCACGCTCACCGGGGTGGCGGAGCTGGACGCGGCCGACGAAGCCGACACCCTGATCGTGCCGAACCGTCCCGATGTCGAGGTTCCGCGCCGTCCCGCGGTGCTCGCGGCGATCAGACGCGCCCACGCGCGCGGGGCGCGCCTGATCGGGTTCTGCAGCGGTGCGTTCACCCTGGCCGAAGCGGGAGTCCTCGACGGACGCCGCGCCACCGCGCACTGGCAGTGGGCCGAGGGGTTCCGGGAGCGTTTTCCCACCGTGCACCTCGAACCGGACGTGTTGTTCGTCGACGACGGGGACATCCTGACCGCCGCCGGCAGTGCCGCCGCCCTCGACCTCGGACTGCACGTGGTCCGCCGCGACTACGGCGCGGAGATCGCCAACGCGGTCAGCCGCAGGCTGGTCTTCGCCGCCAACCGCGACGGCGGTCAGCAGCAGTTCGTGGAGCGCCCGGTGCCAGAATGCCGTGACGAATCACTGGACCCGGTGCTCTCCTGGGCACAGGAACGGCTCGGCGAGCCGCTGACCGTGGCCGATCTCGCCGTCCGGGCCGCGGTCAGCCCGGCGACCCTGCACCGGCGGTTCCGTGCACAACTGGGCACCACCCCGCTGGCCTGGCTGACGCGGGAACGGGTCGCGCTGGCCTGCAGGCTGATCGAGCGCGGGGAGCCCCGGCTGGACGTGGTCGCGCGGGCCAGCGGACTCGGCACGGCAGCGAACCTGCGCGCGCTGATGCGCCGCGAGACGGGGCTCACCCCCTCCGCCTACCGGCGCCGGTTCGGCCCCGCGGTTTCAGTCCAGTGAGGCGGCCGAGTCGAGCATGATCTCCAGCAACTTGTCGGGAGCGTCCCGCATCACGTTGTGCCTGCTGTCCAGCGGGTGCACCTTCCACAATGGATCGTTCTCCAGGCGACGGCGGGTCGGCGCGAACGGGGACTCGCCCTCCCAGCGGGTCGCGTAGACGTAGTCACGGCGGCGGAAGCCGCTCAGGTCACCGGTGAGGCGGATCTTCTGGAGCAGGGAGGCGAGCGGGTGCGGCGTCGCCCGCTTGTCGAAGAACGGCAGCGGAGGCACGCTGTAGCCGTCCTCCCCCACGCTCAAATACCACTCGCGCTGTTCGTCCGAAGTCATCGTCCAGCACGAATCCCCGTCGCGCGGGACGAAGGCGTCGACGTACACCAGTGACCCCACCCGCTCCGGGGCCCGGTCGGCCACGCCGGAAAGCACCATCCCGCCGTAGCTGTGGCCCACCAGCACCGCGTTCCGGATCCGCTCGACCTCCACAAAGGACAGTACGTCCCGGATGTGCGTGTCCAGGTTCACGGTCGAGCTCAGCTGGTGGCGCCGCTCGGCGAGCCCGGTGAGGGTGAGCGTGTGGACGCGGTGGCCGTGCTGCCGCAGGCGTTCGTCCAGCGGTTCGTAGCACCAGCCGCCGTGGCAGGCACCGGGGACGAGGACAAAGGTGGCCATGTCATGCTCCTTGCGTGGTGGTGCGGCGACGGTAGGTTTCGGTGATCCTGGCGAGTTCCTCCGGTGACCGCGCGCCACCGGTGCGCTGCATCTCCCGGTTGGCGGCCACGACCTCGGCGGTCGGCTCCCGGCGGAGGGCTTCGTACCGGGCCAGTCCGGCGGGGTTCCCGCCGCACAGTTCGGTGGCGAGGACACCGGCGTCGACGATCGCCTGGGACGCGCCGTTCGCGCCCACCGGATACATCGGATGGGCGGCGTCCCCCAGCAGGGTCACGCGGCCGTGCCCCCAATGCGGCAACGGATCGCGGTCGACCATCGGGTACTCCAGCAGTACCTCGCTGCGCGTGATGAGCTCGGCGACGTCGAGCCAGCCCAGGTTCCAGTCGAACAGCGACAGCAGGTCCTCCGCCCGGCCCGGGCGGTTCCAGTGCGCGTCACCGGGCAGCGGCCCCGGCTCGCCGGCCGGCACCAGCGCCACCCAGTTCACCGAGGCGGGGCCGATCGGGTAGGCGACGAGTTCGACGTCCCCGTCACCGTCCCCATCACCGCTGCCCCGCACGATCACCATGGTGCGGCCGTCGAAGAACGGCTCCATCTCGGTGATCCCGCGCCACATCCGCACCCCCGGCCACAGCAGCGGCCCTTCGGCGGGATGGAGCTGGGCTCGCACCACGGAGTGCACCCCGTCCGCCCCCACCAGTACGTCCGCCTCCAACGGCTGCGACATGCCGGAGATCCGCACCCGCACCGAATCGGCATCCTGATCGAAACCCTCCACCCGCGTCCCCGTGCGGACGGCATCCTCGCCGAGACGGGCACGGACGGCGGAAAGCAGCATCGTCTGCAGCCGTCCGCGGTGCACCGAGTACTGCGGATGCCGGTAGCCCCCGGCCAGCCCGCGCGGTTCGCTGAACAACCGGGCACCCGAGGAATCGCAGTAGACGTTTTCACCGGTGGCGACGCCGAAGCGGGCGAGTTCGCCGTCGAGACCGAGCC
>NZ_VJWX01000729.1 GCF_007713715.1 Amycolatopsis rhizosphaerae | reverse complement strand
GCCACCCCCGTTCACCCCCTGGCACCCGGTGAGCATGGTCAGGGTCAGGAAGGCCCGGTAGATCGTGTCGGAATGGAACCAGTGGTTCGTTCCGGCCCCCATGATGATCATCGACCGGCCGCCGGAGGCCTCCGCGTTCTCCGCGAACTCGCGCCCGATGCGGGCCGCCTTGGCCGCGGGCACCCCGGTCACGGTCTCCTGCCAGGCCGGGGTGTACGGCTGGGACGGATCGTCGTAGCCGGAGGGCCACTGTCCCGGCAGCCCGTCGCGGAAGACCCCGTACTGGGCCAGCAGCAGGTCGAACACCGTGGTGACCACGTGCTCGCCGAGGCGCCGCACCGGGACTCCGCGCCGCAGCACGCTCGCCGAACCGTCCGGTGTGTCGAACCGGGGAAGCCGTACCTCGGCCGCCTCGCCGCCCTCGGGCGACCACACCGACAGCAGAGGATCGAGCTCGCCGAGATCGAGGTTCCATTTCCCTTCGCCGTCTTCGCCGTAGCGGAAGCCGAGCGATCCCCCGGGCACCACCGGCCTTCCGGTGGCCGAATCCAGCAGCACCGTCTTGAACGCCGCGTTCTCGGTCTGCTCGCCGAGGTCCTCGGCGGTGAGGAACTTCCCCGGCACGTAACCGCTTTCGCGTTCTTCGAGCCGCACCAGGAAGGGCAGGTCGGTGTAGCGCTTGACGTAGTCGCCGAAGGCGGGCGCTTCCCGCCGCACGAAGAACTCGGTGAGGATCACGTGGCCCATCGCCATCGCCAGTGCCCCATCGGTGCCCGGCTGGGGGGCGAGCCATTCGTCGGCGAACTTCACGTTGTCGGCGTAGTCCGGGGAAACCGCGACGACCTTCTGCCCCCGGTACCGGGCTTCGGCCATCCAGTGCGCGTCCGGGGTGCGGGTCACCGGCAGGTTGGAACCCCACATCACCAGGTAGCCCGCGTCCCACCAGTCCGCCGACTCCGGCACGTCCGTCTGGTCGCCGAAGACCTGCGGTGAGGCGACCGGAAGATCGGCGTACCAGTCGTAGAAGGACAGCATCACGCCGCCCAGCAGTGAATAGAACCGCGCGCCCGCCGCGTGCGAAACCATCGACATGGCCGGAATGGGCGAGAACCCGGCGAGCCGGTCCGGGCCGTAGGCGCGGATGGTGTGCACGTGCGCTGCCGCCACCATCTCCACCGCCTCGGCCCAGCTGGCCCGGACCAGGCCACCCTTGCCGCGCGCCGACTTGTAGCGCCGCGCGGTGTCGCGATCCGACACCACGGCCGCCCAGGCCGCCACCGGATCACCCGTGCGGGCCTTGGCTTCGCGGTAGGCCTGCAGCAGTACGCCCCGCACGTAGGGGTAGCGCACCCGGGTGGGCGAGTAGGTGTACCAGGAAAACGCCGCGCCCCGGGGGCATCCGCGCGGCTCGTACTCCGGCCGGTCCGGGCCCACCGACGGGTAGTCGGTCTGCTGCGCCTCCCAGGTGATGATCCCGTCCTTGACGTAGACCTTCCAGGAGCACGAACCGGTGCAGTTCACGCCGTGGGTGGAGCGCACGACCTTGTCGTGGCTCCAGCGGTCGCGGTAGAAGGCGTCCGACTGCCGTCCCCCGGTCCGGTACAGACTGCGCCGGTCCGCGGAGACCTCCGCCCTGGTGAAGAAGCGCCGGGTGCCGACCAATGCCTCGGTGAGGGCGGAATCGAGGCCTGCCCGGGAAGGAGTCTGACCTGCCATCGCGCCGCCTTCACGCCGTCGAGTGCCGGTTGAACACGATCTGGATCAACGCTAACAGCAGCCCCCCGGCACCGCAGCGCTTCAGGCTCCGGTACGCCCTGATACGGGGAAGGCAGTGGGTAAGGAACTGCCCACCCGCTCCCGCACCGCGTCCACCGCGGCCCAGTCTTCGGTGCCGAGAAAGCCCAGCGCGGCCGGGAAAACGCCGTCCTGCTCGGTGAGGATGTGCTCCCGCAGCACGTGCAGGACCGCCATCAGCCGATCGGGCCAGGCCGGATCGGCCGGGGTCCCCGCCGCGGCCTCGTCCAGCACGGCCTCGATCCGCCGGTGCTCGGCGGTCAGCGAGGCGACGTGCTCACCGAAGTCCCCTTCCAGCGCGGGAAACAGTCCCTGCTCCTCGACCTGCGTGTGCGGGCCGAGCACGGTCGCGATCTCCCGGGCGAGGCGGGCCATCCCGGCGGCGTCGCCGCGCGCCCTGGCCTCACGCACCAGGCTGATCAGCCCGGCCACGTGGTCGTGTTCGGCGGTGAGCTCCGCGATCGCGGTGATCGACTGGCAACCGCAGTATTCACACATCGGGTACTCCTTCGGGCCGGTGCGCCGAGTGGCGCACCCCGGTCATGGTGAACAGCAGGGCGGCGAGCGCGACCACGGCCAGTGCCGCCAGGCCGAGCGCATAGGACGCGAAGGCGCCGTAC
>NZ_VJWX01000728.1 GCF_007713715.1 Amycolatopsis rhizosphaerae | reverse complement strand
TCTCCGGACTCCTCGCGGGTCTCGGAACTGCCCACCGCGAACGGAAAGAACAGATCGAACAGCGCGTCGAAGGTGCTCCGCTGCCCGGACCGGCGCAGCAGGGTCGCGGCCAGCGCCGAGCGCAGCTGTTCCCGGTCGGCCAGGCCCAGCACCGCCACCGCGGCCGCGGCGTCCACCGTCTCCCCCGGGCCCACCGCGATCCCGTGCTCGCGCAGCGCGCCCACGAACTCCACCAGCCGGTGCGGCAGCCCGGTCACGACGAGGCCCGGTCCAGCAGCCGGTCCAGCCGCAACTCGGCGGCGGCCTTGCGGTGATCGGCCTGGTACTTGAGGATCACGCCGAGGCTGGCCTCGACCACGCTCTCGTCGAGCGTGTCCGCGCCCAGCGCCAGCAGCGTGCGCGCCCAGTCGACCGATTCCGCGATCGACGGCGCCTTGCGCAGCTCCATCGAACGCAGCGCGCCCACCACCCGCACCAGCGAATCCGCGAGCTTCGCGTCCAGGCCGGGCACCTTGAGCGTCACGATGTCGCGTTCCAGCTCGGGGGGCGGGAAATCCAGGTGCAGGAACAGGCACCGCCGCTTCAGCGCCTCCGACAGCTCCCGTGTCGCGTTGGAGGTCAGCAACACGAACGGGCGGCGGGTGGCGGTGATCGTGCCGAGTTCGGGCACCGTGACCTGGAAGTCGCCGAGGACCTCCAGCAACAGGCCCTCCACCTCCACGTCGGCCTTGTCCGCCTCGTCGATCAGCAGCACCGTGGGATCCGGATTGCGGATCGCCTTGAGCAGCGGCCGGGCCAGCAGGAACTCCTCGCTGAACACCTGATCCCGCGCTTCCTCCCAGGCCTCGTCACGCCCCGCCGTGATGCGCAGCAACTGCTTGGCGTGGTTCCACTCGTACAGCGCCCGCGCCTCGTCGATGCCCTCGTAGCACTGGAGGCGGATCAGCTCGCTGCCGGTCACCTGCGCCAGCGCCCTGGCCAGCTCGGTCTTGCCGACCCCGGCGGGTCCCTCGACCAGCAGCGGCTTGCCAAGGCGGTCCGCGAGGAACACCGTGGTCGCCACCGGGGTGGAGGCGAGGTAACCGGCCCCGGCGAGGCGCTCCACGACCTCGTCGACCGAACCGAACAGCGGTTCCTGCATCCACGCCTCCCTGGAGTCCGCAACCGTCCCATTGTCGACGGCCGGTGCGCGAACGGGCCAGGGCGTGCGCAACATCACTCCCCCCGCGATGCCGCAGGGACACCCCGGTGTCAGGGGGTGAGCACGATCTTTTCGCAGTTGTCCTTCTTGTCGCGGAACATCTTGTAGGCCTTGGGCGCCTGGTCGAGCTTCATCCGGTGGGTGATCACGAAACTCGGGTCGATCTCGCCCGCCCGGATCCAGCGCAGCAGCGGTTCGAGATAACGGTGCACGTGGCACTGCCCGGCGCGCATCCGCAGGGAACGGTTCATGAACGAACCCATCGGGAACTTGTCCACCAGGCCGCCGTAGACGCCGATCACCGACACCACCCCGCCGTTGCCGCAGGCCATGATCGCCTCGCGCAGCGCGTGCGGGCGGTCGGTTTCGGTGGCCATGGCCTGTTTGGTTCGGTCGTAGGCGTGCAGCGGCCCGATGTCGATGTGCGCCTCCATGCCGACCGAGTCGATGCACGCGTTGGGCCCGCGCCCGGCGGTCAGTTCGTCGAGCGCGTCGAGCACCGGGGTTTCCTCGTAGTTGATCACGTCTGTGGCGCCGGCCTTCTCCCGCGCCATGTCCAGCCGGTACGGGTACCGGTCGATCGCGATGACCCGTTCCGCGCCGAGCAGGCGTGCGCTCGCGATGGCGAACTGGCCGACCGGGCCCGCGCCCCACACCGCGACCACGTCACCGGGGGTGATGTCGCACATTTCGGCGCCCATGTACCCGGTGGGCAGGATGTCGGACAGGAACAGCACCTTCTCGTCCGGAATACCGTCCTCGATCCTGATGGGGCCGAAGTCGGCGAACGGCACCCGCGCGTATTCGGCCTGCCCGCCGGGATAACCGCCGAGCATGTGCGAGTAGCCGAAGATCCCGCAGGGCGAGTGCCCCATCAGTTTCTCGGCCATCGCCGCGTTGGGATTGGAGTTCTCGCACACCGACGTCAGGCCCTGCTGGCAGGCCGTGCAGTGCCCGCAGGCGATGGGGAACGGCACGACCACGCGGTCACCGGGCTTGAGCCGCGTCACCGACCGGCCGGTCTCGACCACCTCGCCCATGAACTCGTGGCCGAGGATGTCCCCGCGCCGCATCGTGGGGATGAACCCGTCGTAGAGGTGCAGGTCCGAACCGCAGATCGCGGTCGAGGTGATCTTCACGATCGCGTCGCCGGAGTTGAGGATCTTCGGGTCGGGCACGTTCTGGACCTTGACGTGGCCCTTGCCCATCCAGGTG
>NZ_VJWX01000727.1 GCF_007713715.1 Amycolatopsis rhizosphaerae | reverse complement strand
GTCGCGAGCGCCGAGGAACGGTTCGGTGCCTTCTTCAGCGTCACCCGCAGCCAGGTGTACCGGGAACTCCCCGCACTCGCCAAGGAGGGCCTGGTCCGGCTCGGCAAGCAAGGGCCGCGCTCCAGCCAGCAATACGCGATCACTGCCGCCGGGAAGAAGGCCTTCAAGGCCTGGCTCACCTCCGAGGCCAGCCCCGACCACCTCCGCAGTCCGCTCATCCTCCGTCTGGTCCACGCCGGTTCGCTCACGGCGAAGCAGCGCGCGGCACTGATCGAATCGGCCCGGGCCACCTACAGCCGAGAACTCGACGAAGCGAAGGCCGCGGTCAAGGCCGCCGAGGACCCCTACGTCAAGGCGGTCGCGGAGTTCGGCCAGGCCCATGCGCGTGCGGCACTGAAGCTCGTCGACGCGATCCCGGAGGGCTGACCCGATCGGGCTCGGCCCGGTGTGGCCGGTTCGCGGTAGCCAGTCGCGGCGCTTGCCGTAACCTTGACAATTGTGAGTGCTGAGTTCGAAACCGACCTGAAAGACCTCGCCGGCAAACTGGCGCAGGTCGAGGCCGTCATGGATCTGGACGGTCTGCGCGCCCAGGTGGCCGACCTGGAGAAGCAGGCATCCCAACCCAACCTCTGGGACGATCCGGACGCGGCCCAGAAGGTCACCAGTCAGCTCTCGCACAAGCAGAGCGAACTGCGCCGCGTCACCGACCTGCGGCAGCGTCTCGACGACCTCGGTGTGCTCTACGAACTCGCCGAGGCGGAAGGCGATGTGGCCAGCCGTACCGAGGCCGAGTCCGAACTCGCGCAGCTCACCAAGGACATCGACGCCCTTGAGGTCCGAACCCTGCTCTCGGGTGAGTACGACGACCGTAACGCCGTCGTCACCATCCGTTCCGAGGCCGGTGGGGTCGACGCCGCGGACTGGGCGGAGATGCTCATGCGCATGTACCTGCGCTGGGCCGAGCGGCACGGTTACCCGGCCGAGGTCTACGACATCTCCTACGCGGAAGAGGCCGGGATCAAGTCGGCCACCTTCAAGGTCAGCGCGCCCTATGTGTACGGCACCCTGTCCGTCGAGCAGGGCACCCACCGCCTCGTGCGCATCTCGCCGTTCGACAACCAGAGCCGGCGCCAGACCTCCTTCGCCCACGTCGAGGTGCTCCCCGAGGTCGAAGAGGTCGACCATGTCGACATCCCGGAGAAGGACATCCGCGTCGACGTGTTCCGTTCCTCGGGGCCGGGGGGGCAGAGCGTCAACACCACGGACTCCGCCGTGCGCATCACCCACCTGCCGACCAACATCGTCGTGTCCTGTCAGAACGAGAAGTCGCAGCTGCAGAACAAGGCCGCGGCGCTGAAGGTGCTGCAGGCCAAGCTGCTGCAGCGCAAGAAGGAAGAAGAGCGGGCCGAACTCGACGCGCTCAAGGACAGCGGTTCCAGTTGGGGCAACCAGATGCGCTCCTACGTGCTGCACCCGTACCAGATGGTCAAGGACCTGCGCACCGAGCACGAGGTCGGCAACCCGAGCGCGGTCCTCGACGGCGACATCGACGGCTTCCTCGAGGCCGGGATCCGCTGGCGGAAGCAGACCGCCGCGGTCTAGCGGCTGTGGAGCAAGGGATGTTTGCTACGGACACTCCGTAGCAAACATCCCTTGCTTCGGCCCCTGGGGCGACGCCCACCCCGGCTCAGTGAACGCCATGGGTAGGATGGCGCACCGTGATCCGGCTCGACAATGTCTCGAAGGTCTACAAGACGTCGACGCGCCCAGCTTTGGAGGGTGTGTCCGTCGACATAGACAAGGGCGAGTTCGTCTTCCTCATCGGTCCGTCGGGCTCCGGGAAGTCGACCTTCCTGCGGCTGCTGCTGCGGGAGGAGGTACCCAGCAAGGGCCGAGTCTTCGTGTCCAACTTCGACGTGGCGAAGATGGCCCGTCGCAGGGTCCCCCGCCTGCGGCAGACCATCGGCTGCGTCTTCCAGGACTTCCGGCTGCTCAACAACAAGACGGTGGCCGAGAACGTCGCCTTCGCCCTCGAAGTGATCGGCAAGCCCAAGCACACCATCCGCAAGGTCGTCCCCGAGGTGCTCGAACTGGTCGGTCTTGAAGGCAAGGCGGACCGGATGCCGAACGAGCTTTCGGGTGGTGAGCAGCAGCGTGTCGCGATCGCCCGCGCGTTCGTGAACCGGCCGCTGGTGCTGCTGGCCGACGAGCCGACCGGGAACCTGGACCCCGACACCAGCCAGGACATCATGCTGCTGCTGGAGCGCATCAACCGCACCGGAACGACCGTGCTGATGGCCACCCACGACCATTCCATCGTGGACTCCATGCGCCGTCGCGTGGTCGAACTGCAGCTCGGCAGGGTGACTCGCGACGACGCCAGGGGGGTTTACGGCGTGGGCCGCTAGGTCCTCGTCACTGG
>NZ_VJWX01000726.1 GCF_007713715.1 Amycolatopsis rhizosphaerae | reverse complement strand
GCCATGAGCCGGGCGGTGGGCGTCGCGTCTTCGGGCGCGGGCTGGGCGGGCCCGAACGCGCCCGGCCGCCTCAGCGCACCCTCCGGCACCGACTCCACCAGCTCGCGGCAGAACGCCAGGAGGTCCTGCGGCAGTTCGACCAGCCTGCCCTGCGAGCGGTGCAGGTCCCAGCTGTGGATGGCCAGGTCCGAAACGGGATAGGTCAGCGCCCGGTGCAACGGGACCTCGCCCTGCGGCGACGTTCGGGGCGCGTCGAGGTCGGCGCCCGGCAGGGCGTCCCGCAGTCGGGCGGCCAGTTCGCGAAGCCGCGCCGACGGGTCCTCACACACCCAGTCGGCGGGCTCGGAGCGGCCCCAGATCTCCCCGTCCTCGAGGAGTGCCACGATCTTCGCCGCGCTCCCGGTGGCGTGACCGACGAGGTCACGCACGCTCCAGCCGTCGAGGTTGGACGGCCGGTCCCAGCTCTCCGGCGGAGTCTGCGCCACGGCCTCGATGAGCAGGTCCAGCGATGCGACGGCCAGCCTGCCGATCCGTGCGGTCGGGTCGTTCACGACCACAGCTTAGGGCCCCGCAACCGGTCCTGGCATGCGCGAGCCGAGCGGGGCCGGGCCGGTCAGCGGCGGATGAAGCCGAGGTCGGTCGCGGTGGCGACGGCGGCGGTGCGCGAGTCGACGCCGAGCTTGGTGTAGATGCGGGAGAGGTGGGATTTGACGGTCGCCTCGGTGAGGTGGAGGCGGTGGCCGATGGCCTGGTTGGACAGGCCGTCGGCCACCAGCGCGAGGACTTCGGTTTCGCGCCGGGTCAGTGCCGTGCCGGGCGTGCGCAGCCGGTTCATGAGCCGGTCGGCGACCGCGGGGGCCAGGGTGGTGCGGCCCGCGGCGGCCGTGCGCACGGCGGCGGCCAGGTCCTCGGGAGGGGCGTCCTTGAGGAGGTAACCGGTGGCACCGGCCTCGATGGCGGGCAGCACGTCGGCGTCGGAGTCGTAGGTGGTGACGATCAGGACACGGGGGGCACCCGTGCGGGCGGTGATCGCGGCGGTGGCCTCGGCGCCGTTCATCCCCTTGCCGAACTGCAGGTCCATCAGCACGACGTCGATGTCGCCCTCGGCGGCGCGGGCCACGGCGGCCTCGGCGGTGGCGGCCTCGGCCACCACGGCGAGGCCGGGTTCGGTCTCCAGCACGGCCCGCAGCCCGGCTCGCACCACGGGGTGGTCGTCGGCCAGCAGGAGCCGGATGGGGATGTCGGTCACGGGCGGGCCTCGTGGTCGGTCCGTGCGGGCAGGGGGAGCGGCATCCGGGCGGTGAGGGCGGTGCCGCGGCCGGGTGCGGATTCGACGGTCAGGGTACCGCCGAGAGACTGCATGCGGGCGCGCATGGCCGCCAGCCCGAAACCGCCGCTTTCGGCGTCGGGGACGGGCAGCCGATTGGGGTCGAAGCCGCTGCCGTCGTCGACGACCTCAAGGGCGACCTGGTCGCCGAGATAGGCGAGGGTGACCTCGGCGGTGGTGGCGTTGGCGTGGCGCATGGTGTTCGCGAGGGCCGACTGGGCGATGCGCAGCAGAGCGACCTCATGGGCGGTCGGCAGCGGTGCCGGCTCTCCGGTGAGGTGGAAACGCGCGGTGATCCCATGCTGGGCGCTGGTGGTGCACAGGCGCTCCAGCGCGCCGGAAAGGGTGGTCCCGTCCAGGGAAGGGGGCGTGAGAGCGGCGACGAACCGGCGGGCCTCGGCGAGGTTGTCCACGGCGGCCTGGCGGGCCTGGTCCACGTACTGCGCGGCGGCACCAGGCCGGTCGGGGAGGGCCCGTTCGGCGGCGCGGAGCAGCAACTGGATGCTGGAGAGCCCCTGGGCGAGGGTGTCGTGGATCTCGCGGGCCAGACGCTCGCGCTCGGCCAGCACCCCGGCCGTGTGCTGCGCCCGCGCCAGCCCGGCGCGGGTGGCCGTGAGCTCCTCGATCAGGCGCCTGCGTTGTTCGCTCTCCCGGTACAGGGCCTGGTACCCCCACACCACCGCCACGGCGACGGCGGCGCCGAGCGCCGGGCCGATGGCCATCGCCGGGCTGAAGGAGCCCTGGTGCACGGCGAAACCGGTGATCGCGGCGAGCGCCGTCGCGGCCACGGCGGACAGACCGGCGCGGCGGGACAGCAGGTGGAGCTGGAGGAAGTACAGCGGGAAGGCGACCCACACCCCGTCCGCGGACAGAGCCAGCAGCACCAGCCACAGTGCGCCCACGGCGGCCAGCCACCACGCGGCGGCCCGCCGGGAGAGGTGGATGCGGGGCAGGAGCGGCCCGGCCGTGTACACCAGCCCGCACACCACCGCCACGGCGACGACCCACCCGGCATGCGGGCGGCCGTCGGCCACGGCCCGGGCGGCGGCCAGGGCGAGCAGGGCGACGATCAGCAGGTGCAGGCACCAGGCCAGGGCACGGGTGGTCGGGGTCAGGGTGGGGA
>NZ_VJWX01000725.1 GCF_007713715.1 Amycolatopsis rhizosphaerae | reverse complement strand
CCGGTTCGGACAGGGGCGCCGACGGTGGCGGGGGCGGGGCGGCCGGTGCCGTCCCGGCGAAATCGTCGAACTCGTCCTCGACGTCGTTGTGGCCCGCCTCGGACCGGTACATGCGCTCGAACAGCTCCGCCACCACCACCGCGTCCTGCGGCCGGTCGGCGGGATCCTTGGCCAGCAGGCGGCCGACCACTTCGGACAGTCCGGGCGGGATGCCGGGAACGTCCAGCGGTGGTACCGGATCACGCAGCACCTGCAGAATCCGCTCACCGGGCTGCTGCCCGGTCCGGTGGGGAAACGGCGGCGCTCCGGTCAGCGCGGCGAACACCACCGCGCCGAGACCGTACAGGTCCGAGGTCACCGACAAGGTGTCCTCGCGCAGCGACTCCGGAGCGGCGTATTCCACCGTGTGCATCGGATCGCGCGGAAACCGGCGGCGCAGGGCCAAACCGAAGTCGGCGAGAGTCAGTTCGCCGGACTGGCGGTACAGCACGTTGTGCGGCGTGACCCCGCCATGCACCACGCCCACCTGGTGCGCCGCGGCCAGCGCGGCGGCGACCGTCCAGCCCACGGCGAGCGCGTCACGCACCGCCAGCGCCTTGCCCGAACCGAGCAACCCGCCCAGTGAACCCCGGCACAGCTCCATCCGCACGCCCGAGCGGCCGTCGGGAAGCTCGGTCACGCCGTCGGCGGGCAGGATCGCGCGCTCGGCCCGCAGGGTGTCGAGCGCCTTGCGCTCACGGTCGAACGAAGCGGTCGTTTCGCGGTCGAAGCCTTCGCCGAACACCTTGACCGCGACTTCGGCGCCGCCCCACTGGCCCGCGTAGACCGTGGCGACCGGTCCTTCGGCGAGCAGCTTCAGGCCGGCGACCACTTCGCAGCTCTCGACGCTCATGCACCCATTCTCCTCCCAGGACAAGGGGTTACGGGCCCCCGAGGCAGGTTCCTGCCTCCGGTCGGCCTTCCTCCCTCAGGACCGCTGAAGCAGCGAAATCTGTTCGGGGGGCTCGTTTCCGGCCGGTTCGGCCGCCACGGACGCGGCCCGCCCGGGTTGCCAGGCCCGCCGCCGGCCACGGGGCACGACGACGAAGACCAAGGCCACCAGCACCATCGCGCCGGCTCCTCCGAAGGCCAGCCAGGTCGCGGTGGACGTCGTGTCGTGCACCCACGCGGTGTGCGCGAGCGCGGCCGTATCCACCGGGGCCGGGTGATAGGCCGGGAGGCCCGCCGCCGGTGCCAGGTCCATCCCGTCGGTGACGGCGCGGTACGGGTTCACCAGACCGGCCCCGTAGGCGTCACTGGCCTGGCCGCCCCGCGCGGGGCTCGCGGTGGCCTCCAGTCGACGGATGACCTCGGGCGCGGACAACTGCGGCCAGGCTGCCCGCACCAGTGCCGCCGTCCCCGCGACGAAGGGCGTGGCGAAACTGCTGCCGTCGACGTAGGCGTGACCGCCCACTCTCGTCGCGGCCAGCACCCCCGCACCGGGCGCGACCAGTCCGACATACGGCCCGATCTGCGAGGTGGACGCGCGCGCTCCGTTGATGTCCACCGCGCCCACCCCGAGCACACCGGGATAGGCGGCGGGATACGAAGGGAGCTCCGTCGAAGTGTTCTGCTGCGCGTTGCCCGCCGCGGCCACCACCACGACGTCCCTGGCCACCGCGTAGGCGACGGCGTCACGGATCGGGGAGTAGTCGGCCAGGCCGGCCAGCGACAGGTTGAGCACCCGCGCGCCCTGGTCGACCGCGTAGCGAATGCCCGCGCCGATCACCTGGGGGTTGATCCGCAGGGTTTCCCCCCGGTCGCCGATGTCCCGGTCGCTGACCCGCACCGGAAGGAGCGTCGCGTCCGGCGCCACGCCATGGAAGCCGACGCCCGGCAGGGCGTCGGCGGCGATGATGCTCGCTACGGCGGTGCCGTGGGAATCGCAGTCGAAGTTCCCCGGAAAGGCGCGCGCCGCCGCGAAATCCCGGCCCGCGAGGACCTTGCCAGGGCGGCGCAGCTGCGGATGGTCGGCATCCACCCCGGAATCGACCACCGCCACCAGCACGCCTGCCCCGCGGCTGTAGGGCCAGGCCGTCTCGGGCGCGAGTGTCTGCTGGGCCCAGGGCTGGGCGGTGATGTCGGGGTGCGCTGGTTGCGCGTCGGTGCAGGCCCCCGGCGGGGGTGCGGCGTGCGCCGTTCCGCCGCCGAGGGACAACTGGAGGGCCGCCACCGCGAACACGGTGGCGATCGAAGCCAGACGGTGTCGGTTCACCCCGCGATACTGCGGCACCCACGGCGCCACAAGCGTGGCGTGGCCGCTATAGGTCAGGGGAGGGGACCGATTCCGGCGGCAGGGTCGTGCCCTCACAACCACCTTGAGGGCACGGTCGTATCGGCCAGGGCCCCGGCAAAGTCGCGTGAGTGTTGGCCGTGAAGGGTCCCTTCACAGTCGATTTGACTGTGAAGGGAC
>NZ_VJWX01000724.1 GCF_007713715.1 Amycolatopsis rhizosphaerae | reverse complement strand
TGACAGAGCTTCCGATCAGCGAAGCACGTAACCACCTGGGCGATGTGGTCGCGAGAGTGGAGCATGCCCACGAGCGGGCCGTGCTGACCCGGCACGGGCGTCCCGTTGCCGCGGTCGTCTCCATCGACGACCTCCGGGCCTTGGAAGCGGCGGAGGACGAGGCTGATCTGCTTGCCGCGCGCGAGTCTCTCGCCTCTGAGGAACGTCGCGTGCCGCACAGCGAGATCCTGTCCGAGCTTGGTCTCGTTTGATCCGTGCAGTACAGCATCGAATGGACGGCACCTGCCGCTCGAGAGCTTCGCAAGCTTGATCGATCGGTGCAGCGCCGAATCGTGCGTGCCGTCACGGAACTCGGCTCGGATCCCCGGCCTCCCGGGGCGAAGGCATTGGTGGGGCACCCAGCGGGCGTTATGCGGATTCGAGCCGGCGACTACCGGGTCGTATACGAGATCGAGGATGACCGGGTGCTTGTCACCGTTGTGCGCGTCGCCCACGGTCGCGAGGTGTACCGCAAGCTTTGATCTTCATACCCGACGGGTCACCAAAGGTTGCCTCGCGGGGACGGGGGTCAGATGCCCGGTGGGGCTCGGCGCTTGCCGCCTCCTCCGCACGGCGCAGGCTTGTCATTCCGTGTTCTTCGGATGTGCGGCTGCCGCGAGAATTACCCATACGATGCGTCGTTCGGGATCGGGGCAGTACCAGATCCTGCCTCCGGCGGTGACCTCGTACTGCCACTGCCGCAGCGTCCGTCCGCCGATTTCACGGATGCCGAGGCTGCCCTTGAGTCTGTGCTGCCTCGCCGGGTTTTCGGGTGCCTCGGGCCGCTCGGTGAGGATGATCCACGCCTCCCACGTGTTGGCCCGGGCCGCTTGGCACAACTCTTCCCAGCCCTTTGCCGCTTCGGAGGTGGCGAAACGGGCTTCCCAGCCGCCCGGAGGCGCGGGAGGGGCGACGCGATCACCGCGTTTGGCGGGCACCTCAGATGTCCGTGGGGGCCGGGATGGGGCCGAAGTCGTCGCTGAGCGGCTCGCTCAGTTTCCCGGCGAGTGCCGGATCGGCGTGGATGGCCGCCGTGTTCTTCCACTCCCGGACCGTCTGGGCGAGCACGGACCACTGCCCCAGTTCGGCCGAAGCCTGGAACGCTCGCGCGAAGTCGAGGACGAACTGGGCGCGGTCCTCGGCAGGCAGCACGTCCACCCACGGGAACTCGTCCAAGAGCGCTTCGGCCGCGATTTCGCGAGGAAGGTGGACCAGCACGTTCCTGAGCGCGCGCGCGGCCGCGACCGAACCTTCCGAGGCGGACCGCAGCCGGTCCTCCCTGGTCAGCAGCAGGGTGGCACCGTCACGACGGCGAACGCGAACATCGCCCTCATCCGCGAGGGCGGCGACGCTCTTCGGGTCACGTTGCAGCTCACTCCACTGCACTTCGGTGGTCATGACCCGAATTCTGAACTTTTTCAGAAGACTTCGCAACCGTCACGCCTGCCGCGACGCCGGTTGCGCCGCCCTGCCACCCCCTGTGCAGGCCACTCACTCCCGGCCGGAGGGACTAGGGCAAGCCGTGAAGGGTCCCTTCACAGTCAAATCGACCGTGAAGGGTCCCTTAACGGCCAACACTCACGCGACTTTGCCGGAGCCCTGGTGGATACGGCTGTGAGGGGCCCCCTCACGGCGCCCATCGTGTGCTCAGGCCACCTGCTCGTCCTCGCCGTCGTCGAGGTAGGCCGCGGCCTGGAGGGTGAACAGCTCCGCGTAGTTGCCGCCGAGCGTCATCAGCTCGTCGTGGGTGCCCTGCTCGACGAGCTTGCCGTGGTCGAGGAAGAGGATCTTCTCCGCCTGCCGCACCGTGGAGAACCGGTGCGAGATGTACAGGGTCGTGCGCCCCTCGGCGAGCGCGCGCAGCCGGGAGAACAGGTCGTGTTCGGCCCGCGCGTCGAGGGCGGACGTCGGTTCGTCGAGGATCAGGATCGGCGTGTCGCGCAGGAAGGCCCGGGCCAGGGCGATCTTCTGCCATTCCCCGCCGGAGAGGCTCACGCCTTGGTCGAACCAGCGTCCGAGCGGGCTGTCGTAACCCTTGGGCAGCCGTTCGATCCGCTCGGCCACGCCGGCGCGGCGGGCGGATTCCACGATCCGGTCCCGGTGCTCCAGGTCGGCCAGCTGCCCGAGTCCGATGTTCTCCGCCGCGGTGCCCTGGTAGGTCACGTAGTCCTGGAACATCGCGCTGATCTGCCCGCGCAGCGCGTCCGGGTCGAACTCGCGGATGTCGGTCCCGTCGAGCAGGATGCGTCCGCCGGTCGGGTCGTACAGTCGGCACAGCAGTTTGAACAGCGTCGACTTGCCCGCGCCGTTGCGGCCCACCACGGCGACCGTTTCCCCTGGCCGGATCTCGAAACTGACGTTTTCCAGCGCGGATTCCTCGGCCCCGGGGTAGCGGAACGACACGTCCTCGAACTCGACGTGCCCCTGGACGCGGGCGGGGAGTGGTTC
>NZ_VJWX01000723.1 GCF_007713715.1 Amycolatopsis rhizosphaerae | reverse complement strand
CACGCCGGCGGCGCCCGCACACGTTTCCGGGGTCGCAGACACCCGCACGGGGGAATCCTCGAGTCCGCCAGTCTTTCCGGCTACGCCGAACGGCAGAGGCGCCGTTGACCCTGATCCCGGTGAGTGAGTAGCTTCCCGATGCCGGGTGGATCAGGTGGAAATCCCACCATCCGCCGGCACTGGAGGGAGGCCATCCGTGAACCGGAGGAAGCATGCGCTCGCCGCGACCGTCGCCGGGCTGCTCACCATGACCGGGGTGACCGCCGCGAGCACCGCCACCGCGGCGCCGGACGGGAGCGGATCCGGGGCGGCGGCCTGGGCGCGACAGACCCTCCGGGGTATGAGCCTCGAGCAGAAGGTCGGGCAGCTGTTCATCGCCGACGTCTGGGGCAAGTCCGCAGACGAGGCGAACCCGAAGAACCGGGAGAAGTACGGGGTGGACACCCCGGCCCAGGTCGTCGCGCGCTACCAGCCCGGCGGGGTCATCTACTTCAACAACGCCTCCACCGACAACGTCGACGATCCGGCGCAGGTGGCCCGGCTCTCCAACGGCCTGCAGCGCGCCGCACTCACCTCCGGCGCCCACCTGCCCCTGATCATCTCGACCGACCAGGAAGGCGGCCGGGTCACCCGCATCGGCAGCCCGGCCACCGAGTACCCGGCGAGCATGGCGATCGGGGCGGGCCGCAGCACGGCCGACGCCCGGCGGCTCGCCTCCGTCAACGGGCACGAACTGCGCGCGATGGGCATCACGCAGGACTTCGCACCCGATGCGGACGTCAACTCCAACCCGCTGAACCCGATCATCGGTTCGCGCTCGTTCTCGGCCGACCCGGCGCTCACGTCCGCCATGGTGACGGCCGAAGTGGACGGTTATCAGAACTCCGGCCCCGCGCTCGGCACGGTGTCCGCCGCGGCCAAGCACTTCCCCGGTCACGGCGACGCGGCGACCGACAGCCACACCGGACTGCCGTTGATCAACCGGACCGAGCAGCAGTGGCGGGCGATCGATCTGCCCCCGTTCCGCGCCGCGATCGACGCCGGGATCGACGTCATCATGACCGCGCACATCACCGTGCCGAGCCTCGACCCCTCCGGCGAGCCCGCCACCCTGTCCAAGCCGATCATGACCGGCATCCTGCGCGACGAACTCCACTACGACGGTGTCGTCGTCACCGACTCCCTGCAGATGGCGGGCGTGCGGCAGATGCATCCCGACGCCGAGATCCCGGTGCTGGCGCTGGAGGCCGGGGTCGACCAGATGCTCATGCCGCCCAACCTCGGGGTCGCGATCAACGGCGTGCTCGACGCGGTGAAGAGCGGCAGGCTCACCGAACAGCGGATCGACCAGAGCGTGCTGCGCATCCTGGCGTTGAAGTTCAAGCGCCAGATCATCGCCAGACCGCTGGTGAACGAGCAGGCCGTCGGCCGCATCGTGGGCACGCCCGCGCACCTCGCCCAGCTCCAGGCGATCACCGACCGCACCACGACCGTCCTGCGCAACGACGCGGGGCTCCTGCCGTTGAAGCACCCCGGCAAGGTCCTGGTCACCGGCTGGAACAACCCGAACTTCCCCGGGTATCCGGCCGAGCCCGTCGCCACGCTCGCGGAGCAACTGGGCGGCACGGCCCTGTCGACCGGCGCCAGCCCGACCAGCGCCCAGATCGACGAAGCGGTCGCCGCGGCGGAACAGGCCGACACCGTGGTGGTGCTGACCAACGGGTTACGGACCTCGACGGCGCAACGGAGCCTGGTCAACGGACTGCTGGCCACCGGCAAACCCGTGGTCGCGGTGAGCGTGCAGGAGCCGTACGACCCCGGTTATGCCAACTCGCCCACCTGGGTGGCCACCTACGACTGGCGGTCGGTGACCATGCGCTCCCTGGCGAAGGTGCTGCAGGGCCGGGTTTCCCCGCAGGGCAAGCTGCCCGTCTCGATCCCGTCCGGCTCGGATCCGGCCGGCATCCTGTACCCCTTCGGGACGGGATTGAGCTGGTGAGCCTCAACCGCCGCGGTTTCCTGGCGGCCAGTGCCCTCACGACCCCGCTTCTGGCCGGGAGCGCCACGCAGGCCGCCGCCGACCCGGCCGAACCGGTGGTCCCCGGCGCCGACCAACTGGCCGCCCAGGGCTGGCGCAGGCTGGCAGGCCGCCGGATCGGTGTGCTGTCCAACCCGACCGGGGTACTCGCCTCGCTCGACCACATCGTGGATTCGATGGTGGCGGCCGGAGTCCGGCCGTCGGCGGCCTTCGGCCCCGAGCACGGCTTCCGCGGAAGTGCCCAGGCCGGTGGTTCCGAGGGCGACTACGTCGACCCGCACACCGGCATCCCCGTCTACGACGCCTACGGCGCGAGCGCGGACAAGCTCGCCGGGATGTTCACCAAGGCAGGCGTGGACCTGATCGTCTTCGACATCGCGGACGTCGGCGCGCGTTTCTACACCTACATCTGGACGCTGTACACGGCGATGGCGGCCGCGGCCAAGGTGGGGGC
>NZ_VJWX01000722.1 GCF_007713715.1 Amycolatopsis rhizosphaerae | reverse complement strand
ACCCAACCCCTTCCATCGACGACGATCGATTGAACCGGACGAGACTCTATCGACGTGGATCGATGTTCGCAACCATCGATCGAAATCGATACACTGACCGGCATGCCCCTTGCGACCTCCCCCGCGGCCCAGGTTCTTCCCGACGCCGAGGCAGCCACCTACGCCGAATGGTTCGCGTGCCTTGCCGAACCGACCCGCGTGCGCCTGCTGCACGCCGTCGCCACCGCGCCGCGCGGGATCACCGTCGGCGCACTGACCGAACTGCTCGGCATCAGCCAATCCACCTGCTCACACCACGTGCGCAAGCTGGCCGACGTGGGGTTCGTGCAGGTGCACAAGGAAGGCACCGCCACCGTGGTCACGATCAACGCGGCCTGCTGTGCGGGACTGCCCCACGCGGCCGACGCCGTGATGGGTATGCTCGCCCCCCGGCCGTGCTGCCCCGCAGACGTCCCGGCCGACGTCACGGTCCGCGCGATGCGCAAGGAAGACTGGCCCGACGTGCGCCGGATCTACGGCGAGGGCATGGCCACCGGGATCGCCACCTTCGAGACCACCGTGCCCAGCAGATCGGTGCTGGATGCCAAGTGGATCCCCGCCCAGCGCTGGGTCGCCGAACTCGACGGCGCCGTGGTCGGCTGGGCCGCGGCGACCCCGGTTTCGCAGCGCGAGTGCTACTCCGGAGTCGCGGAGACCTCGCTCTACGTCGCCGAAGGCCACCGCGGCCGCGGCATCGGCAAGGCCCTGATCCGGAAGCAGGTCATGGCGGCCGACGAGGCCGGTCTCTGGACCCTGCAGACCTCCGTCTTCACCGCGAACCGAGCCAGCCTCGCCCTCCACCACTCCGCCGGCTTCCGCACCATCGGCATCCGCGAACGCATCGCCCAACGCGACGGTGTCTGGCACGACACCGTCTTCCTCGAACGCCGCTCCACGCTCGGCTAACGCCGAAAGGGCCGCGCTCGTGCGGGGAGACGCGTTGTCCCGTGAGTGGACCCCTCACCGGACACTTGCCATAAAAGGACTTTATGGCCTGGGTGAGAAACTTGCTTTGGACTTATCGGTCCAGGGTGGGCGAAGCTCGGGGTATGACGAACAACAAGGTCGCGCTGGTGGCCGGGGCGAACGGGGTCATCGGCCGGAACCTCATCGATCACCTCACCGAGCTCGGCGACTGGGACGTGATCGGCCTGTCGCGGCGCGGCGGGGCGTCCGCGGGCCGGGTGCGGCACCTGGCCGTGGATCTGCTGGACCCGGCGGACACCCGGGAGAAGCTGACCGGCCTCACCGAGGTCACTCACGTGTTCTACGCCGCCTACCAGGATCGACCCACCTGGGCCGAACTGGTCCCGCCCAACCTCGGCATGCTGGTCAACCTGGTGGACGCGATCGAGCCGGTGGCGAAGAACCTGCGGCACATCAACCTGATGCAGGGCTACAAGGTGTACGGCGCACATCTCGGCCCGTTCAAGACGCCGGCCCGCGAGGACGACGCCGGGCACATGCCGCCGGAGTTCAATGTGGACCAGCAGGACTTCCTCGAAGCACGACAGCACGGCAAGTCCTGGACATGGTCGGCGTTGCGCCCTTCCGTGGTGTGCGGCTACGCGCTCGGCAACCCGATGAACCTGGCCATGGTCATCGGGGTCTACGCAGCGATCTCCGCCGAACTCGGCCTGCCATTGCGTTTTCCCGGCAAGCCGGGGGCGTACCACTCGCTGCTCGAAATGACCGACGCCGGGCTGCTCGCGAAGGCGACCGTATGGGCGGCCACCGACGAGCGCTGCGGCAACCAGGCTTTCAACATCAACAACGGTGATCTGTTCCGCTGGGAGGAGATGTGGCCGAAGATCGCCGCGAACTTCGGCCTCCAGGCCGCACCGGGCCTGCCGATGTCCTTGGAGGTGGTGATGGCGGACAAGGAGCCGCTGTGGAACGCCATGCGGGACAGGTACGGGCTACGACCGTCCTATTCGGATGTCTCGTCCTGGCGGTTCGGGGACTTCGTTTTCTCGTGGGACTACGACTTCCTCGCGGACGGTTCGAAGGCGCGCCGCTTCGGGTTCCACGAATTCGTCGACACCGAAAACATGTTCCTGTCCATTTTCGACGATCTGCGCAAGCGCCGCGTCCTTCCCTGAACGGCACGCGAACAGCACTCGGGGGTGTCGCGAGGGAACTCCTCGCGACACCCCCGGGTCTCGTCGTCAGCGGTAGGTCACCTGGGCGGTGCCATTGCCGAACCAGAAGGTGATCCAGCCGGACACGAAGTCGTTCCGGCGGCCACCGGTGACGTCGTACTCATCCGAGGTCGGGTACCCGAGCGGGCTGGTCTCCCAGCCCATCGAGGCCCACTTGTCCCGGATCGCCCCGTAGATGCCGTGCGCACCGGTGTTCGGCGACCAGTAGATCGAGCCCGGACCACTGAAATGGTTGTACCGCCCCACACCGTCCGGCGTAGCCAACTCATCCGTCGTCGGATACCCCAGCGGACCGGCCTCCCAACCCAACGCCGCCCACCTGTCCCGAATCGCCCC
>NZ_VJWX01000721.1 GCF_007713715.1 Amycolatopsis rhizosphaerae | reverse complement strand
GCGATCCCTGTGAAGGTTGTCGTAGTTGTCGGCGGGGTGGGCGGGGCCCGCTTCCTGCTCGGGGTGAAGGCCGCGCTCGGCCTGCCCCCCATCGGTCCGGGCGAGTCCCCCCACGAGGTCACGGCGGTGGTGAACACCGGCGACGACGTGTGGATGCACGGCCTCCGGATCGCCCCGGACCTCGACACGTGCATGTACACCCTGGGCGGCGGGATCGACTCCGAACGCGGCTGGGGCCACCAGGGCGAGACCTGGGTGGTCAAGGAGGAGCTGGCCGCCTACGACGCCGAACCGAGCTGGTTCGGCCTCGGCGACAAGGACATCGCCACCCACCTCATCCGCAGCCAGATGCTGCGCGCGGGTTATCCGCTCTCGGCGGTCACGGAGGCGCTGTGCGCCCGGTGGAAGCCCGGGGTGCGCCTGCTGCCGATGACCGACGACCGGGTGGAGACCCACGTCGTGGTGGACGATCCGGACGAGCCGGGTCAGCGCAAGGCGCTGCACTTCCAGGAGTGGTGGGTGCGCTACAAGGCCGCGCTGCCCGCGCATTCCATCGTGCCGGTGGGCGCCGACGAGGCCAAGCCGGCGCCCGGGGTGCTGGAAGCGATCGCCGAAGCGGACGCGGTGCTGTTCGCGCCGTCGAATCCGGTGGTGTCGATCGGCACCGTGCTGGCCGTGCCCGGGATCCGTGACGCACTGCGCAAGACGGCGGCCGGCGTGGTCGGCGTGTCCCCCATCATCGGCGGCAAGCCCGTGCGCGGGATGGCCGACGCCTGCCTGACCGCGATCGGGGTGGAGACCTCCGCCGAGGCGGTCGGCCGGTACTACGGCTCGCGCCAGACCTCCGACGGCGGGCTGCTCGACGGCTGGCTGGTGGCCCCCGGCGAGCAGGTGCACGTGCCCGGTGTCGCGGTGCGGCCGGTCCCGCTGCTGATGTCCGATGTGCAGGCCACCGCGGAGATGGCGAAGGCGGCCCTCGAACTGTCCGGGGTGGACCTTGACTGACCAGCGGCACGAGCACTCCTCGCCCCGGCTGGAGATCCTTCCGGT
Organism: Amycolatopsis rhizosphaerae; assembly: GCF_007713715.1. Classification (GTDB taxonomy): domain Bacteria; phylum Actinomycetota; class Actinomycetes; order Mycobacteriales; family Pseudonocardiaceae; genus Amycolatopsis_E; species Amycolatopsis_E rhizosphaerae. The sequence goes on along the minus strand of NZ_VJWX01000721.1, from coordinate 1,488 downwards.
CGAGGGGCTGCCGGAGTTCCGGCCCGGCGACGACCTGACCGGCGCGATCGCGGACGCGGCGCGCTGGTTGCGTTCCGGTGACGTCGTGGTGGTCACCAGCAAGGTGGTCTCGAAGGTCGAGGGCAGGCTGATCCGCGTGCCCAGCGACCCGGACGCCCGCGACGAAGCACGCCGGCAGCTCGTCGAAGAGGAGGCCGAGCGGGTACTCGCCCGGTTCGGCCGGACCCTGATCACGCAGAACCGGCTCGGGATCGTGCAGGCCGCCTCCGGGGTGGACGGATCGAACGTGGCGGGTGACGAGATCGCCCTGCTGCCCAGCGATCCGGACGCCTCCGCGCTCGCACTGCGCAACGGACTCCGGGAACGGCTCGGCGTCGAGGTGGCGGTGGTGGTCACCGACACCATGGGCCGGGCCTGGCGGGTCGGCCAGACCGATGCGGCCATCGGCTCCTCCGGGCTGCGGGTGCTGCACTCCTACGGCGGCGTGGTCGACGCGCAGGGCAACGAGTTGCAGGTCACCGAGATCGCGGTGGCCGACGAACTGGCCGCGGCGGCGGATCTGGTGAAGGGCAAGCTGCGAGCGACCCCGGTGGCGGTGGTCCGCGGAATGTCCCTTGTGGATGACGGCTCGTCGGCGCGGGATCTGGTCCGCCCGGTGGAGCAGGACCTCTTCCGGCTCGGCACCGCGGAGGCGATCGCGCAGGGCCGCCGCGAGGCGGTACTGGTGCGCCGGTCGGTGCGCGAGTTCACCGGCGAGGCGGTCGATCCGGACGCACTGCGGCGGGCGGTCGGCGCCGCGCTGACCGCGCCGGCCCCGCACCACACCCGCCCGGTCCGGTTCGTGTGGCTGCGCGACCACGGCCTGCGTCGCAAACTGCTGGAGGCGATGCGGGAATCCTGGCGTGCCGACCTGCGCGGCGACGGGTTCAGCGACGAGCAGATCACCCGCCGGGTGGCGCGCGGCGACATCCTGTTCTCCGCGCCCGAGGTGGTGGTGCCGTTCCTGGTCCCCGATGGCGCGCACACCTATCCCGATGACCGGCGCAACGCCTGCGAGCGGACCATGTTCACGGTCGCCGCCGGTGCCGCCGTGCAGGGCCTGCTGGTCGCGCTGGCCGCCGAGGAACTCGGGTCGTGCTGGATCGGCTCGACGATCTTCGCCGCCGAGGTGGTGCGGGAGGTGCTGGGCCTGGCCGCGGACTGGCAGCCGCTGGGTGCGGTGGCCATCGGCCACCCGGGGACTCCCCCGGCCCCGCGCCCGTCCCGGGAACTGGCGGAGGGACTGCTGGAACTGTGAGCCTGCACCGATCCGCGGCCTCCACTTTGGACTCCTGGCGACCGGCGACGGCCGCACAGGAGTCCCTGCGGCAGGCCTTCCTCGGCTTCCTGGCCGCCCGCGAGGACGCGTGTGCCCGCTCGTGCGCGGCCGGGCATCTGACCGCGTCGGTCGTGCTGCTCGACCACGAACGACGTCACGTGCTGCTGACC
>NZ_VJWX01000720.1 GCF_007713715.1 Amycolatopsis rhizosphaerae | reverse complement strand
CCCATGCAAGGACCGACTTTGCCGGGACCCTGGCCCTATTGACCGTGAGGTCTCCCCGTACGGCACCCGGCACCTCCCCGAGCGTGGGACCCCTTACGGCACCTCGCTGACCGGATCGCGCCGCGCCGCGGCCGGTCGGCGCGTGCCGCGCGCCGCGGCGGTGTAGAGCCAGGCGAACAGCACCCACATGCCCGCGAACAGGGACCCGACGACGGCGTAGGCCACCGTCCACAGCACCAGCGGGGTTCCGGTCCTGCGCTCCCGCTGCAGGAACTTGATCTCCGCGACGAACTCGTGCGCCCCCGATGCCGCAGGAACGGCCGGGGCGCCCGCGGCCGGGTCGGCGGGCGCGTAGAGCGGGGCCAGCGCCATCATCCGGTTCGCAGTGTGGATCCGGATCCCCGTCTTCCACTGGCCGTACACCGGAAGCGGCCGTGTGGTGCGGTACCGGCCGTCCGGCAGCCGCTCCAGCGGCGCGGAGTAGAAGTCCCCGCCCTGCCAGGCGAAACCGGTCAGCCACAGCGGATCCGCGGTCAGGTCCGGCCGGTTGAAGGTGATCGTCGCGGTGACCCAGCGGGGTTCGGCCGTGCCCCTCGGGTGCGCGACGGGCAGCCCCGGCGCGGTGTCGGCGAGTTCGACGGTCGCGGTGAAACCGGGCGGCGGGGCGGCCGGGACGGTGATCGCGGCCATCAGCGCCACCGCACCCAGGGCACCGGCCAAACCGCCCCAATGCCGGGCACCGCCGCCTTCACGACCCAGCGCGATCGCCTCCACCCGCCCGTACTGCCAGGTCCCGATCAGCGCACCGGCCACCGACGCCGCGGCACCGAAGGCGAGGAAGGTGTCCCCATGCGACAGTGGCCAGGGGTCCGGCATCAACCACTGGGAGAAGGCCCATTCCCCGGCCAGGCCGAGCACGCCACTGGCGAGCCCGGCGGCCACGGCGAGCGGATAGCCCCGCCGCCCGCGCAGCAGCAGCGCGACGGCCTCGATCACTACGGCCTCCGTGACGTACGGCAACGGCAGCGCGACGTGCAGCCCGGCGGCCAGGGGCACGATCGCGAAGACGGCCCGGCTCACCAGTAGCACGGCGACGACGAGGAGGGCGCCGCCCGGCCCCCAGGAAAGCCGTCCGTAGAGCAGGGTCCAGCCGCCGATCAGGCCGACCAGCACCACCTGGGCGAGCATCGGGAACTGCGGCACCCCCAGGTCGAACTCCATCAGGAACGCCGACGCCCCCATCATCCAGGCCCCGGCCAGCACCGGACCGAGCAGCCGGACCAGCGGCCCGTCCGCACCCGTCTGCCGGGACTCCGCGAGCAGCAGCTGCAGGCCGATCACCACCCCGACCCCGCCACCGATCATCAGCACATGGGTGGGGCCCCATTCCGTGACGTCCTGCCCGAACAACCGGTGCCACACGTCGTCGAGCGGGAACCCGGCGACGCCGACCAGTCCCGTGGCCATCATCTGGACGCTGCCCATCGGCACCCGCCAGCCGGGCCCGAACGCGACGGTCCGCGCGGGCAGGCGTCCCTTGGCGAGTGTGGCGCTGAGCACGCCGCCGGCGAAGATGCCCATCAGTCCGAAGTAGATCGGATAGTGCGAGGGGTTGGCCAGCGGCCCCTCGTCGCGGCCGAGCTCCATGTGGATCGGCACATCCCAGTAGACACCGATCAGCGCCGACATCCCGGACAGGAACGCGATGACCATCGGCAGGGCAGCCCAGCGCGGCAGCCCGGACACCCGCGCGGAGAAGTCAGCCAGCCTGCCGAGCAGGGTCGGCCGCCCGGCCCGCTCGCGGATCACGAACACCGCCAGGGGCAGGAAGACCGCCACGAACATCGCGGCCGCGATGACGATCTGCCCGAAGGCGGCACCCCCGGCGGGCGGACCGGGTTCCTGGGCCACGAACACCATGCGGACCTTCCTCGGACATCCGGCCGGACGATTGTGCTACCGGAAGTAACTGTTACCGTTGGTCACAGATGTTAGAGGGAGGCACGGCGAACGGGCAAGCGGTTCCCCGCACGCCGGGAGAGGACGAGACCATGAGCGGACTGCTCACCGCGACCGCGACCCTGCCCGTGATCGAGGCACACGAGGGCGGCTGGGACGAACTCGCCGTCTTCCTCGGCCCGCTCGCGATCGTCGCCGTGCTCGTGTATGTCGCACGCCGCGGCAAGCACGCCGACCAGGACGACCACGACGACTAGATCAGTGTGATCAGCTCGCTACCGGCGAGCAGTGGTCGTCGCCCCCGGCCCGTCCGGGGCGGCACGTGATCACCGACGAGCACGTAAGGTGCGGTCAGAAGAGTGTTCGGGTCGTTCGTCACACATGATCACGAACACCCTCCACCTGCCTCCGCACTCCGCAGCCCACTTCACGCGATCTTCGCGGAATCAACCGCCTAGTACTGCAACGGCACTTGCTTGATCTGTAGTGGATCATGGTGTGTGTGGTGTTGGATCTTGTCGTGGGCCAGTTGGATGAGTTGCATGCGCGGATCGCGGGCCGGTTTGGGCGGTCGGAGCCGC
>NZ_VJWX01000071.1 GCF_007713715.1 Amycolatopsis rhizosphaerae | reverse complement strand
GGCCGGTTGGGGCCTCGGTATCTGTCGGTGGTGGAGCGGGAGGAGATCTCGCTGGGGTTGGCGCGGGGTGAGACGATCACGGCGATCGCGGCCGGGTTGGGGCGTTCACCGTCGACGGTGTCGCGGGAGATCACCCGTAACGGGGGGCGTGGGGCGTATCGGGCCTTCGCGGCCGAGGCCGCGGCCCGGGCCCGGGCCCGGCGGCCGAAAGAGGCGAAGCTGGCCGGGAACACCGAACTGCGGGAGTGGGTGTCCGACCGGCTTGAGGCGGACTGGTCCCCTGAGCAGATCGCCGGGACACTGGCCGATACCTTCCCCGACCGGCCGCAGATGCGGGTGTCCCACGAAACGATCTACCAGTCGCTCTACGTGCAGGGCCGCGGCGCGTTGCGCCGCGAACTGGTGGCCTGCCTGCGCACCGGGCGCGGCCTGCGTAAACCCCGCCGCCAGGCCCAGGCTCGCCGGCCCCGCATCCCGAACCTGGTGCCCATCAGCCAGCGGCCCGCCGAGGCCGCCGACCGGGCCGTGCCCGGTCACTGGGAGGGCGACCTCATCATCGGCAAGAACAACGCCTCCGCCATCGGCACCCTGGTCGAACGCAACACCCGTTTCTGCCTGCTGCTGCACCTGCCCGAGGGCTACGGCGCACCCCAGGTCCGTGACGCCATGATCACCGCCATCCACACCCTGCCCGACCAGCTACGCCGCTCCCTGACCTGGGACCGCGGCACCGAGATGGCCCACCACACCGACATCACCCTGGCCACCGACCTGGCCATCTACTTCTGCGACCCCCACAGCCCCTGGCAACGCGGCACCAACGAAAACACCAACGGCCTGCTCCGCCAATACTTCCCCAAAGGCACCGACCTGGCCGTCCACACCGCCGAGCACCTCGCCGCCATCGCCACCCGGCTCAACACCCGACCCCGCAAAACCCTCGACTGGGCCACCCCCCAACAAAAACTCAACATGCTACTGTCCTAAATAGATCAAATTGCAACCACCGCATGAATCCGCCGTCCCTTCACAGTCGATTTGACTGTGAAGGGACCCTTCACGGCTTGCCCCAATCCCTCCGGCCCGGGGTGAGGGGCCTGCAATGAGGGTTGTGGGTTGCCGTGAGGGGACCCCTCACGGCCTCGTTGGTGGCTGTAGCGTTCCCCGGTCGCGCAGTGCCCGCAGGATCTCCTCGGCCGCCTGTTCCGGCGAGACCGCGGTGGTGTCCACTCGGATGTCGGGGTCGGGCGGTGGCTCGTACGGTGAGCTGATGCCGGTGAAGTCCGGGAGTCCGCCCGTGCGCGCCTTGCGGTAGAGGCCCTTCGGGTCGCGTTGTTCGGCGACGGCCAGCGGCACGTCGACGTGGACCTCGCAGAACTCGTCCGGTGCGACCAGCGACCGTGCTCTGGCCCGCTCCGCGAGGAACGGCGAGATCAGCGACACCAGCACGACCAGGCCGGCGTCGACCATCAGCGCGGCCACCTCGGCCGCTCTGCGCACGTTCTCCACCCGGTCCGCGGCGCTGAACCCGAGGTCGGCGTTGAGGCCGTGCCGCAGGTTGTCGCCGTCCACCAGGTAGGTGTGGACGCCGTGGGCGTACAGCTTGCGTTCGACGAGGTTCGCGATGGTCGACTTGCCGGCGCCGGACAGCCCCGTGAACCAGATGACGCAGGGGCGGTGCGGGTGCAGCCGGGTGCGCGCCGTCTTGTCGATGTCCAGGTCCTGCCAGTGCACTTCGGCGGACTGCGCACTGGCCTCCTCGACCATCCCGGCGCCCACGGTGAGTCCGCTCAGCCGGTCGATCAGGATGAACCCGCCGGTGCCGTGGCAGTGGGCGTAGCGGTCGAAGCCGGCCGCCGACTCGAGTTCGACCTCGGCGAGCGCGATCTCGTTGAGCGCCAGTTCGGCGGCGGGCAGCCGCTCGCCGGTGTCCACGTCCACCCGGTGGTGCAGCGTGGTGACGCGCACGCCCGCGCGCAGCGTGCCGATCTTGAGCAGGTACTGGCGGCCCGGCAGCATCGGTTCCTCGGCCATCCACACGATCCGCGCGGTGAACCGGCGCCCGGAGTGGGCGCGGTCGTCCGCCGCGCAGAGCAGGTCGCCCCGGCTGACGTCGATGTCGTCGGCGAGCACCACGGTCACCGCTTCGCCGGTGCCCGCGGCGGCCGCTTCGCACCCGGCCGACAGAATCCGGGTGACGCGCGACCGCGACCCGGACGGCAGCACCGCCACCTCGTCGCCCACCTCGATCCGTCCGCCGCAGATCGAGCCGGAGTAGCCGCGGAAGTCCGGGTCCGGCCGTTCGACCCGCTGTACCGGCAGCCGCAGCGGCCCCTCGCCCGCCCGCTGGACCGGCATCTCTTCCAGCAGCCGCAACAGCGGTTTCCCGCGGTACCAGGGCATGTGTTCGCTCGGCCGCACGATGTTGTCGCCGTGCAGCGCCGAAACCGGTACCGCGGACACGTCCTCGATGCCCAGGTTCGCCGCCAGTTCCGCGTACTCGGCGCTGATGCCGTCGAACACCTCCTGCGCGTACCCGGCCAGGTCGAGCTTGTTCACCGCGAGCACCACCCGCCGGATGCCGACCAGTGACACGAGGCGGGTGTGCCTGCGGGTCTGGGTGAGCACGCCCTTGCGCGCGTCCACCAGGATCACCGCGACGTCCGAAGTGGACGCCGCGGTCACCATGTTGCGGGTGTACTGCACGTGGCCGGGGGAGTCGGCCACCACGAAGTGCCGCCGCGGTGTGGTGAGGAACCGGTAGGCCACGTCGATCGTGATGCCCTGTTCCCGCTCGGCTTCCAGGCCGTCCACCAGCAGCGCGAAGTCCAGCTCGCCGCCCCGGGTGCCGAATCGCGACGAGTCCGCGGCCAGCGCCGTGAGCTGGTCGGCGAACAGCGCACGGGACTCGTACAGCAGCCGCCCGATCAGCGTGCTCTTGCCGTCGTCAACGCTGCCGCAGGTGACCAGCCGCAGCCGGTCTGCTTCGGCGTGCGCGCGCAGGAACTCGAGCACGTCGGCGCCGTCGTCCGTGCCGGTTTCGGTCAGCATCAGAAGTACCCCTCGCGCTTCTTGCGCTCCATGGAGCCCGTGGTGTCGTGGTCGATCACCCGGCCGGCGCGCTCGGACGTGGTGGCGGCCGCCAGTTCGGCGATGATCGCCGCGACGGTGTCGGCGGCGCTCTCCACCGCCGCCGTCAACGGGTAGCAGCCGAGCGTGCGGAACCGCACCTTGGCCGGCACGGGGGTTTCACCGGGCGCCAACGGCATCCGGTCGTCGTCGACCATGATCAGGCCGCCGTCGCGTCGCACCACCGGGCGTTCCGCCGCGAAGTACAGGGGCACCACCGGGATGTCCTCCAGGTGCACGTACGCCCAGACGTCCAGCTCCGTCCAGTTCGACAACGGGAAGACCCGCATCGACTCGCCCGGCCCGGTGCGCGCGTTGTAGAGCTGCCACAGCTCCGGCCGCTGCCGCTTCGGGTCCCAGGTGTGCCCGGCGGAACGGAGGGAGAACACCCGCTCCTTCGCCCGCGACTTCTCCTCGTCCCGCCGCGCACCGCCGAAGGCGAGGTCGAACCGGTGTTCGTCCAGCGCCTGCTTGAGCCCCTCGGTCTTCCACAGCCGGGTGTGCAGTTCGGAGCCGTGGGTGAACGGGTTGATGCCGCGGCGTACGCACTCCGGGTTCCGGTGCACCAGCAGTCGCAGCCCGTACTCCTCGGCCACCCGGTCCCGGAAGTCGATCATCTCCCGGAACTTCCACGTGGTGTCGACGTGCAGCAAGGGAAAAGGCACCGGTCCGGGGTGGAAAGCCTTGCGCGCCAAGTGCAGCAGCACCGAGCTGTCCTTGCCGACCGAGTACAGCAGCACGGGGTTCTCCGACTCCGCCACCGCCTCGCGGAAGATGTGGATGCTCTCGGCCTCCAGGCGGCGCAGGTGGCTCAGCACGGCACGGCCCCGGCGAGGTGCGTTGTCGGTTCGCGGTCGCCCACGGTCAGGTCTCCTCCCAGTCGGCCGGCAATCCGGTCACGATGTCCGCGCCGCGTGCGGCGGCAGCGAGTCCGCGATGCCGTGTGTTTCCCCGTTCGCGCCCTGCCGGTCCACTTCGGTGCGCTCGATGCCCGCCGCTTCCGGATTAGTGGTCTGTACCAGCTGGCGTGATCACCCCGCGCCCGTACCGGTTCTCAGCGGCCATGTTCAGACAAGCCTTGAAACTATCCTTCCGTAAACGAGGTGTCAACGTGGCTTCGCTGGTCCGGTCGAACCAGTTGGCCCGTGCGCCGAACGGCCCAGTTCGCAAGTATTGGTCCATTGTGCTGAATGAGATTACCGGGTAGGGGTAGTATGCGTCAGGATCGGTTTTTCGGTAAATGGGGGCCGTAATGGAAACGGGGTCGATCCGGTGTTGTCGCTGACGGCAGCCGGGATACTCGTCGGATTTCTGGTCGGGATGAGCGGGGTGGGCGGCGGCGCTCTGCTCACGCCGCTTCTGGTGCTGGTGTTCGGGCTCCCGCCGACGGCCGCGGTGTCCAGCGATCTGCTCGTCGCCGCTTGCATGAAGCTCACGGGCAGCGTGGTGCACCAGCGGCGTGGCGACGTGCACTGGCAGATCGTCGGCTGGTTGTCGCTCGGTGGCGTTCCGGCCAGTCTCCTCGGCCCGGTGGTGATCCACTACCTCGGCACGGCACCGGTGGTGCAGCAGGTCCTCAACATCCTGTTGGGCGTCATCCTGCTCGCCGTCGCCACCGTGATGGTGGTGGCGCTGTCGAAATGGGACCCGCGCGGGCAGTGGGGGCCGCGGCAGGTCCCGGTGCGCCGGGGGCCGACGCTGCTGCTCGGCGCGGTGACCGGAGTGCTCGTCGGTTTCACGTCCGTCGGATCCGGTTCGGCCGTGGCCGCGTGTCTGCTGCTCGCCTACCCCGCCCTGCGCATGTCGGCGATCGTCGCGACCGACATCGTCCAGGCGCTGCCCATCGTCGTCACCGCGGCGATCGGCCACCTGCTGATCGGCGACTTCCACCTGTCGGTGGCCTGGCCACTGCTGCTCGGCAGCGTGCCCGCGGTCGTGGCCGGCAGCCTGCTGGCCGGCCGGGTCCCCGCGCGGTTCCTGCGCGGCGTGCTGGCCGTGCTGCTCGCGGCGACCGGCACCACCCTGCTCACCCGCGACCCGGCGCTCATCACCTCGGCCGCGGTCGTCGTCGCCGCCACCGCTCTGATCAGCTCCCGGCGGCGAGCCGGTCAGGCCGCCCCTGACGAATCCACGCCGTCCTCGGCGGCGGCATCCGAAGGCAACGGCGTCACCGGCGGGTGACGCCCGGCCCGCCGGCCGTGGTCCGCGGGATGCCGGTCCGGCCGTCACCGAAGGCACGTTCGATATCCGGCCGAAAACGGTGTCTGCCATCATTTCACGGGGGCTTCCGCGATTAATCCGAAATCGATGGCGGCGCGCTCGCGGGTAATTGCCGGGAACGCTGGTTTCGGTCATTTGGACTAGTCCACTGCGGCAGCTGCCCCCTGCGGTACTGCCCTTTCATGGATACCATGGCGAACCGTAAGGTTCGAAGATCGCACACCGTCGGCTGGGGGCAGCGTGACGAAGAAAGTGCCGATCCCTCGCGAGGGCGGCAACGAGGTGAACGATCAGCTGCGGTACCGGGCGCTGGGCCCGCTGAGCGTGCAGCGGGCGGGCCGCGAGCTCGACCTGGGCTGGGTCAAGCAGCAGTCCGTGCTGGCCACGCTGCTGGTCGAAATGAACCGGCCGGTGCCGGTGGCGACGATCATCGAAGCGGTGTGGCACGGACAGCAGATGCCCCGGGACGCGCGCAACGCGGTCCAGACCTATGTGAGCAGGCTGCGCCGGCTGCTGGAACCGTGCCATGGCGTGGGCCGGCCGCACCGGGTGCTGGTCTCCACCGGCTCGGGATACCTGCTCCGGGGCGATCCGGCGCTGGTGGACCTGGAAATGTTCGAGCGGCATCTGGTCACCGCCCGCAAGCGCCACCAGCACGGAGACCTGCCTGCCGCCTGGACGCAACTGGACATGGCGTTCCACCTGTGGCAAGGCCACCCGTTCACCGGGCTCGACGGCCCCGTGGTGGAGGCCCAGCGGCGGAGGTTCGCCGACTTGCGGCTGACGGCCAGGTAGTTGCGCGCGCAGATCCACATCGACCGAGGCCGGACGACCGAGGCGATCGCCGAGCTCACGGATCTGGTGGCGCTGCATCCCGGCCGGGAACATCTGTCGGCACTGCTGATGCTGGCGCTCTACCGCGCCAGCAGGCAGGCCGAGGCGCTGGCGGTCTTCCAGGACGTCCGCCGCAGGCTCGCCGACGAACTGGGCATCGATCCCGGCCCGGAACTGCGGGAACTGCACGAGCGGATCCTGCGCGGCGACGTGGGCATGGCCGGATCCGCCCTGACCAAGCGGTTCGTCCGGCGCAACGATCTCCCCGCCGACGTCATCGATTTCACCGGACGGCAGCAGGAAGTGCTGCGCGTGCTCGGCGACCTGCCGGGCGCCGAGGGCGGGCCGGGCGCCCCGACGGGTGCGGCCACGGTCCAGGTCATCGACGGCATGGCGGGGGTCGGCAAAACGGCGTTGGCCGTGCACCTGGCGCACCGGCTCGCGGGGAACTACCCCGACGCGCAGCTCTATCTCGACCTGCACGGCCACACCTACGGCCGCCGCCCGGTCGATCCGTCGGCGGCCTTGGAAGACCTGCTGCGGGCGCTCAGCGTGCCTGCCGCGGCCATTCCGGACGGTCTGGACGGCAGAGCCGCGCTGTGGCGCGCCGAACTCGCCGGCCGCCGGGTCCTGGTGGTTCTGGACAACGCCTTCGACACCGCTCAGGTACGGCCGCTGCTGCCGGGCACCGCACGGTGCCTGGCGCTGGTCACCAGCCGCCATCGCCTGGCGGAACTCGAAGGCGCCGGGCACCTGTCCCTGGACGTGCTGTCCCCGTCGCAGGCCTGCGCGCTGTTCGCTCGCATAGTCGGCGAGGATCGCGTCGTCGCCGAAAGGGACGCCGTCCAGGAGGTGGTGCGTCTTTGCGGGTACCTTCCGCTGGCGATCAGGAGCGCCGCGGTCAAGCTGCGCAACCGTCCGGTGTGGACGATCGGCTACCTGGCAGGCCGGCTTCGCGAGGGGAAACGACGGCTGGCCGAACTCACCGCGGGCGACCGGGGGGTGACCGCCGCGTTCGGCGTCTCGTACCGCAACCTCACCCGGGAGCAGCAGCGGATGTTCCGGCTCCTGGGCACCTCCCCCTGCCGCGACTTCGACACCGGCACCGCCGCCGGGCTGGCCGGTGTCGGCCTCGAAACCGCCGGGGCGCTGCTCGAAGACCTCGTGGACGCGCACATGCTGCAGGAACCGGTACCCGGTCGCTACCGGTTCCTGGATCTGATGCGGCAGTACGCCGCTTCCCTCGGACGCGGGGTCGAGCCCGAGGGCGGCCAGGAGTCCGTCATCTTCGTCGGCCCGTTTCCGGCGCCGTCCACCTCCTGCCCGCCCTGACGACGCCCGGGCGTGTGTCACAAAAGGCACATCGCGTCCTGGCCGGGGAACAGCTTGCCCACGGTGTGGGTGAAGCAGCTGGCCAGGTTCCCCAGCTGCAGGCGCACCGCCTCGTTCATCGCGGCCACGATCGACGCGCGCTCCTGTTCGAGCCATGCGCGGGGCTCACGCAGCAACTCGTTGAGGTAGTCGCGATCCCAGTGCCACAGCGGCGACACGTCGGCCAGGACGGGCTGGGCATCGCCGACATCGCGCCGGTGCGCCTCCGCGGTGAGCGCGAGCCAGCCACTGAGCACCCGTTCACTGGCGGCCCGCAACTGTGTGCGGGTCTCCTCGCGGAAGGCGTGCTCACGGGCGTGCAACCACAGCAGCTCGTGCAACCGGTACCGCGCGGTGAACCTGCCGGAGCCGACTTCCAGCAGCTGGGCGTCGACGAGTTGCTCGAGCAGGTCCTCGGCGTGGTGCAGATCGGTATTGAGCAGTGCGGCGGCCACCCACGGCTCGAAGTTCGCGGAATCGAGCAGGCCCAGCCTGCGATACAGCAGCGCCGCGTTCGGCCTCAGCAGGCGATAGCTGGGTTCGAAGCTGGTGCGCAGATCGTTGTCCGCATCGAGCTCGTCCAGCCGTCGCCGGTGATCCTTCAGTCGGCTCACCAGGTGTTTGACCGTCCAATGTGGCTTCCTGGCCAGCCTGGTCGCGGAGATCCGCAGTGCCAGCGGCAGGTGGCCGCACAGCTTTCCGAGTTCGGCCACACTTTCCGGCTCGCTGGCCGGCCTGCTGTCGCCGATGGCGACGTCCAGCAGCTCCACGGCCTCCCGCTCGGCCAGGACGCCGAGCCGGACCTGGGTCGTGCCGTGCCCGCCGAGCAGCCTGCCGACCTCGCAGCGTCCGGTGGCCACCACACAGCACCGGCCGCTGCCCGGCAGCAGCGGGAGGATCTGTTCGAGGCCGCGGACGTTGTCCAGGACGACCAGGACGCGCCGTCGGTCGAGGAGGCTGCGGTAGAGGGCCGCGCGCTCGGGGAGTTCTTCCGGGATCCGCTCATCCGGGACCCCGAGGGTCCGCAGGAAGACCTCGAGCACCGCGTGCGGTTCGCGAGGCTGGGCGTGCTCGTCATAGCCGTTGAGGTCGGCGAAAAGCTGACCGTCCGGGAACCGGTGCGCCACGCGATGCGCCCAGTGCAGGGTCAGGACGGTCTTGCCCACCCCGGCCGCACCCATCACGACGCCGACGGCCGGCGCGTTCCCGGTCTCGGCCGACAGCAGCCCGTCGAGGATCTGCAACTCCTGGCGCCGCCCGATGAAACCGGGAAGGTCCGGCGGTAGCTGCGCCGGGGTCACCGCCTCGCCGAACTGGATGCCGAGGTGCGGTAGCAGGGCGAGCGACGGGTCGTCGGCCAGGATCGCGTTGTGCAGTTCCTGCAGCGCCCACCCGGGCTCGATGCCGATTTCCCGGACGAGGTGATCGCGTCCGGCGCGAAAGGTTTCCAGTGCCTCGGCCCGCCGGCCCGCCCGGTACTGCGCGAGCATCAGTTGCGCGCGAACCTGTTCGCGCAACGGGTGTTCCTGCACCATCGCCGCGAGCTCGCTGATCAGGGGGCCGTGCTGGCCCTGTTCGAGCTGCAACGCCGTCCGCATCTCGTAGGCGGTCAGGCGTTCTTCCTCCAGCCGCGCGGCTTCGCTCTCCACCGGGAATCCGGTCACTCCGGTCAGCGCCGGTCCGGACCACAGGCTCAGCGCCCGGCCCAGCAGGTCGGTGGCCTCGGCGATCTGCCCGCGTTCCACCGCGAGGTGCGCGGCCTGCACCGCGGCGGTGAATTCGACCGCGTCGATGCGATGCTCGGCCGAGCGCAGCACATAGCCGGAAGCCGCGGTGACGATCACCTCACCGGGATAGCCCGCGGCCTTGAACGCTTTGCGCAGAGCGGCGATGCAGATCGCGACCTGCGTCCGTCCGGTGGCCGGCGGGCTCCCGTTCCAGACCGCCTCGATCAGGCTGTCGACCGAGATCACCCGATCCGCGGACAGCAGGAGCATGGCCAGGATGGTCCGCTGCCGTGGACTGCCCACCACCACCGGGCGGTCGCCGACCCTGGCCTCGAGCGCGCCTAACAGAAAGAACTCCAATTGGATCGACATTCTTGGTTCCCCAGTTTTTCAGCTTCAACGGGTTTCGTCGCACCGCTTTCTCTTCACCGGCCGCCGGTGGACGGGCTCCCTTCCGCGGCGAAGGAGCTCGCCATGCGTGCCAGCGCGTCGGGGAGCGGTATCCGCGCGGACCATCCGGTCGCGGTGCGGAAGGCCGAGGGATCGGCCACGAAGTCCACCAGGTCGCCGGCGATCGACTCCGCGGGTGGTGCCACGCATTCCACCGGGACCGGCGGTTTTCCGGTCAGTTCCGCCACCGCGGCGGCGATGGCGGTGAACAGGTCGCGCACGGTGACGGCTCGTCCGGTGCCGATCAGCCAGTGCCGCCCTGCCAGCGTGTCCGCGTGGTCGAGCGCGGCGACGAACGCGCTCGCCACGTCGTCCACGCAGATCGGATCGCGCCGGACGCTGCCGTCGTGCCACATGGTGAGCGGCAGGCCGGCGAGCGCGCGGCGCATCATGGTGGCGACCACCCCGCGGTCGAGCGAGCCCGGCACGGCGCCCTGGGTGAACAGGGTGCCCAGCCTGAGGGTGCAGCCGCGGACTACTCCCGCGGCGGTGGCGGCTTCCAGCGCCCGTTCGGCCGCCAGCTTGTGACGGTCGTATTCGGTGATCGGCCGGTCGGGTTCGCTGCCGTCGAGCACCGGCGCGGACGGCCTGCCCACCTGCGAGGTCGACCCGGCGAACACCACAGCGGGCGGTGTGGCGGCCTCCTGTGCCCGGAGCACCTCGATCAGGTCGCGCATCAGGCCCAGGTTCACGCGTTCGGCGGCGCGGTCGTTCTCCGCCGACCGCCATTGCCCCGCCCCGGTGGTGTGCGCGACGAGGTGCACCACCGCGTCGGCACCCGCAACCGCTCGCGCGAGTTCGCCCGGCTCGGTGAGGTCGGCGCGGTGGACCTCCACTTCGGCCCGGGGTGCGGCGGGCACCACCGGTTCCCGCCGCCCGACCAGCCGGAGTCGTCCCGGGCGCGCCGCGAGTTCCCTGGTGATCGCGGTACCGAGCAGGCCCGAGGCGCCGAGCACGACGGTCCTGCGCTCGTCCGCGCTAGCCGATCGCATCGAGATTCCTTGTCAGTTCCTGGCACTGCCGGTAGTCCGGCAGGAGGCCGGCCGCCCGTGCCTCGGCCAAGGTGGGCGCCACCGTGTCCCGCTCGGACATGATCGGGTCGATGCCGGCCGGAATCGGCAGCCCGAGTTCCGGGTCCAGGGCGGACACCGCCAGCTCCCACTCCGGCACGTAGCTCTGCGAGACCAGGTAGCTCATCACCGTGTCGTCCTCGAGCGCGATGAAGGCGTGTCCGACGCCGAGGGGGAAGTAGGACGCGCGGAAGGACTCCTGGTCCATGAGCACGCTGTCCCACCGCCCGAAGGTCGGTGATCCGACCCTGAGGTCGACCACGATGTCGATCGCCCGCCCGCGCACGCAGCACACGTACTTGGCGCCGCCGGGCGGGGTGACGGTGAAATGGACCCCGCGCACCACTCCGCGCCGGGACTTGCTGACGTTCGTCTGCGTCACCGGGAACAGGGGCCTGCCCACCGCGGCGACGAAGGCTTCCTCCTGAAACGGCGAGACGAAATACCCGCGGTCATCGGGATATGCCTTGGGGGTGAATTCGACGGCGCCCTCGACGGCGAGTTCGCGTACTTGCATGGAAGTCTCCTTGGTCACAGGACGGCCTGTGCGCACGCGAGCAGCGTGCGCGCCTCGATGTTCACGTAGTGCCCGTGCCGCAGCAGCGTCATGAGCTGGCGCAGGCTCACCCACCGGAAGTTGTCGGCCACGTCCACGGGGAAGTCCTCGCCCACCTCGATCACCTGGTAGCGCGTCATGGCGTGGTAGAAGCGACCGCCTTCCTCGGAGAGCATCGCGTCGTATCGGGGGCGGCCCAGCCCGCCGAGCGCGATTTCCTTCAGCAGCGGGTGGCCGACCGAGGAAGGGTCCTCACCGGGCAGCAGCTGAACGGTCGGTCCCATTTCGACCATGTCCAGCAGGCCGATCTCCGGCCGGGCCTGCACCAGCAGGTGCGGCACGCCGTTGATCCGGGACAGCACGAAGGCCGCCAGGCCGGGCCCGTGCGGCGCGAGCAGCGGCTGCCGCCACGTCGTGACCTCCCGGTTCCCGGCCGCGACCCGGACCCCGATGATCCGGAAATGCCTGCCGTCGGGGTCGGCGATCTCGTCCTCGGTGCGCCGCCACCCGGACACGTCGCGCAGCGGGACCAGGCGGGTGCTCCAGTCGCAGCGGGTCTTCGCCTCGATCAGCCAGCTCAGGATCTCACCGAGGCCGTGCAGCGCCCGGTCGTCGTCCCGGTCGTCGTCGTGGTCGTGGGGAGCGATGGCGTCCCCGGGCGGTATGCAGGACAACACGGTGCGGGCGTCCATGTTGACCAGGTTGTCGATCCGGAGCAGGTCGTAGACCAGGGGCAGCGGTATCCACCGGTAGTCGTCGGTGACCGGGACCTCCCCGGCGACGTGCACGACCATGTTGCGGTTGCGCTTGCGCCAGTACCACGAGCCCTGCTCGGACTGGATGACGTCGACGAGCACCTCCCCCCGGTCCGCACCCAGGAAGTGCTCCAGATACCGGGTCCGGTGGCCCCGGTGCACCTGCGTGTAGTTGCTGCGAGTGGCCTGCACGGTCGGGGAAAGCTGCAGCGTGTTGATGTTGCCGGGCTCCATCTTCGCCTGCATGAGGCAGTGCAGCACCCCGTCGATCGTCTTGACCACGATGCCGAGCAGGCCGATCTCCGGCTGGTTGATCACCGGCTGGGTGCGCAGGGCCACGCCGCCGGTCTCGGCCTGGAGCCCCTCGATGGTGAAGAACCGGCCGCTGGCATGGCTGAGGTTCCCGGTCGTGGGGTCGAAGCTCCACGGGTCGAGGTCGGCGAAGGGCACCCTGGTCACTTCGAACGTTCCGCTGCGGTGCCGCTGGGCCCACCAGCGCTGGAACTCCTCGGTGTCGGCCAGCACTTCGTTCCGCACGGGCCGGACCACTTCGTCCGGCGATCTCCTTGTTCGCTCGGTCACGCCGCACTTCCTTCACATCGTCGCGAGGACATCGAGCAGCGCGTCGATGACCTTGTCCTGGTCACCGCGCGACAGGGACGGGTACATCGGCAACGAGAAGACCTGCTCCGCCGACCGTTCGGTCACCGGCAGCGCGCCCTGGCCGTAACCGAGATGGGCGAAACCCCGCTGGCGGTGCACCGGCCACGGGTAGCTGATCGACAGCGAAATGCCGCGTTCGCGCAGCGCGGCGAGGATCTTGTCGCGGGCCGGGTGGTGGACGGCGTACAGGTAGTACACGTGGCTGTTGCCGTCGGCGATCCGGGGCAGGACGAGGTCGGTGCCTGCCAGCGCCTCGGCGTAGCGTGCCGCGATCGCCTGGCGTGCCTCGATGTAGGCGTCCAGCCTGCGCAGTTTCCTGCGCAGGATCTCCGCCTGCACCTCGTCGAGCCTGCTGTTGTACCCGGGTGTCTCGACGACGTGGTACACCTGCTCCATGCCGTAGTAGCGCAGCCTGCGGAGATTGGCGTCCACCTGCGCGTCGCCGGTGATCGTCGCGCCACCGTCGCCGTAGGCGCCGAGGACCTTCGTGGGGTAGAAGGAGAAGGCCGCGGCCTCGCCCATCGTTCCGGCGAGCCGGCCCCGGTAGCGTGCGCCGTGGGCTTGGGCGCAGTCTTCGAGCACGGTCAACCCGTGCTTTCCGGCGATTGCGGTCACCGCGTCCATGTCGGCGCACTGGCCGTACAGGTGCACCGGCAGCAGGCACCGGGTCCGGTCGGTGATCGCCGACTCCACCTGTCCGACGTCCATCAGGCAGGTGTCCTCGTGAATGTCCACGAACACCGGGGTCGCACCGACCGCGTCGATGGCCACGACCGTCGGTGCCGCCGTGTTCGAAACGGTGATGACCTCGTCGCCCGGACCGACCCCGATCGCGCGCAGGCCCAGCACGATCGCGTTGGTCCCGTTGTCGACACCGGCACAGTGGGCAATGCCGTGATAGGCGGCGAACTCCTCTTCGAATTGCTTCACGCTCGGCCCGAGCACGAGTTTGCCGGACCGGAAGACGGTGTCCACCGCGTCCAGTATGTCGTCCCGTTCCTGTTCGTATTCGTCCAGATATCCCCATACCAGCTGGGTCATGATCGCAAGTCACCTCCACAGGGCGGCGGCGCACACCCGGCTGCCGGGCAAACCGGCGCGTGCGCTACCCCAGACGTCCGCATCCTGATTTTTTTCAGCCTGACACAAAACGTAGCTTTCACCAGACGAATGCCGGTGTCATGCCGCCTTAGTGGCTGGTCAGCGGACCGGCCGGGCCGCGGGCCCGGGGCACGATATGCAGACGAAAAGGGCACGCCATAGCGTCGTCGGCGGTCGTGGCGTGTCCGGCCGCGCCCGGGCGAGCGACAGAGGGGGCAAAAATGACCGATCCGGTCGACTTTCGTGTCCTTGGGCCGCTCGACGTGCGGGTGGGCGGCAGGCCGGTCGCGGTGAAGGCGCACCGCGAAACGGCCACGCTGGCCGCGTTGTTGTTTCATCCCAACGAAATCGTGTCGACGGGCAGGTTGGCCGCCGCGGTGTGGGACGAGGACCTGCCGGCGAACCCGGCCAACCAGATCGCGATCTGTGTGCTCGCCCTGCGCAGAAGGCTGCGGGCGGCGGGAGCCCCCCGCGAGTTCATCATCACCCGGTCACCGGGCTACCTCATCCGGCTCGAGCCGGGACAGCTGGACACCCTGCGGGTGGAGTCCCACCTCGCGCGCGTACGGGACGCGGACGCCAGGGGAGAGCGGGAGGAGTCGCTGGCGGAGCTGCGTTCGGCCCTGCGGTGCTGGCGCGGGCCGGTACTGCCCGGCCTGGGCGGCCGGTCGCTCGCGCCGGAGATCGTGCGCTGGGAGGAACGCCGGGTGGAGGTGCTCGAACAGTGCGTGCAACGGGATCTGGACCTGGGCAGGCATCGGGCGGTCATCGGCGAGCTGACCGCGATGGTCGCCGACCGGGGCATGCGGGAGCGGCCCCGCGAACAGCTGATGATCGCGCTCTACCGGTCCGGCCGCCGCAGCCAGGCGCTCAGCGTCTACCAGGTCACCAGGAAGCTGTTCCTGGCGGAACTGGGCATCGAGCCGAGCACGCGCCTGTGCCGGCTGCACGACGCGATCCGGGACGGCACGCTGGGCATGGCACCCGGCCTCGCCGACGTGCCGTGAGGGCCGTTCCTCACGGCAGGCCGACCGCGCGAGTGGTCCCCCCCCCCGCCCGTGAGACCCTAGGCGCGAGCGAGACGGCTGACTTCGGATACCGAGGGCAGTACGCGCGGAGCGGGCATGTGGTCGCGGACCCAGGCCGGCACCGTGCGCCGGGAGTAGAAGCGGCGCAGCCAGCGGTTGTTGCCGTCGTATCGCGGGGTGAAGGCCGACCGGCCATGGGCGGCCACGTGGTTGTCGATGAGGATGAGGTCACCCGGTTCCAGCATGATCTCCCGGCGACTGGCGTCGAGCGCGGCGGACAACTCGCGCAGCGCGGTCTTGCCCCGGGAGTCGTGCGAGTAGGTGTTGTCCGCGTCGAACCGCATGAGAAGGCGGTCGTCCTCGCCGGAGATCACCGGATGCGGTGGGCTGGACGGGCGCGCTCCCGAACTGCCGCGGGTGAAGGAGGTGGGGTAGAGGCTGTGGAAGACGGGGCTTCGAAGGATCGCGACGGTCTCCGCGGAAAACCCTTCCGCGGCCTCGCGCACCGACGACAACCGCGACGCGCCGAGGCCGGCGCGATCCTGGCGCAGGCACAGGAGGCCGAGGAAGTCCGGGCGCAGCGGATGGTGCGCGTTCTCGGTGTGGAAACCGAGGTTGCCGGCGCCGGTGTTCTCGATGCGGGTTTCCTCGCCCCGCACCGGATGCACCTCGTGAATCAGGGTGCCGCCCTTTTCGTCGGCGTAGCCGACCGGCGAGCCGAGCAGTCCGGCCACCAGCAGGAGAAATCCGCTGGTGCTGTGGCCGGTGAGAAAACCCGTGGTGTAGGAGTCCGGGGTGGGGGGCAGCGCGTCGATCGGGATACCCCGGATCACCGCGAAACCACGGCGGCCGGAATCCTCGGCGAAGCGCGAGACGAAGGCCGCGAGGCCCGCCGGAACGCCCTCGACGGCGATCGCGGTGTCCTGCGGTGCGGAGGTGAACCGGCAGGCCAGATCGGCGGCCCGCCGGTGGAAGGCGCGCCGTTCGTCGACGGTCAGCGGGTAGCTGGGCATTTCGGTGGCGTTCAACGACACGACGACCTCCAGGAGATACCGGACAACGGCGAAAGTGGTGTCGAAGACGGTAGCGAAGGCGAATTTTGAATCCATTTTGCGAATCGGCCGGATGGTCTCGGGGACGGAGGTGGCCTCGACGCTTCCGGTGGAATGGAGTAAATCGCGACGAAAAGATCCTGAAAACACCGGCGGCCTGATCCGGTTCGGCCGGGCAGCACGGTGCGGACGGTGCTCGCGCCGATAACGGGGTGAAACCGTTGCCGTCTAACGTCCCCTCGGGTGTCTGGCATGGCGAACTGGAGTCTGCACGATGGATGATCAGGCGGGTCGGATGCTCGCGGGACGGAACGGCACGGCACACCGGAACGCCGGGGAAACGCTCCCCGGCCGCATCGAGCGGCAGGTCCGCCGCGATCCCGGCCGCGTGGCGGTGGTCTGCGGCACGGAAAGCCTTTCCTACGGTGAGCTGAACGTCCGGGCGAACCGGCTCGCCCATGCGCTCATCGCGCGCGGCGCGGGCCCGGAAAAGGTCGTGTCGGTGTGTCTGCCGCGATCGGTGGAACTGGTCGTGGCGATGGTGGCCGTGCTCAAGGCGGGCGCGGCGTACCTGCCGATCGACCCGGACTACCCGCCGGAGCGGATCGCCTTCATGCACGAGGACATCCGTGTGGTGGCGCGGATCGACGAGCGCACCTTCGACGAGCCGGCGGGCTACCCGGACACCGATCCGGCCGACGCGGACCGGAGCGCTCCCCTGACCGCCGCCCATCCGGCCTACGTCATCTACACGTCGGGTTCGACCGGACGGCCGAAGGGCGTCGTCGTGCCGCACCACGGTGTCGTCGGCTACCTCGCGCACCTGCACGAGTGCACGGGGCTCGGCCCCGGGGACACCGTGCTGAACCTCGCCTCGGTGTCCTTCGATCCCTCCGTGCGCGACATTTTCGGGCCGTTGACGGCGGGTGCGACGCTGGCCATGGTGCCGCCCGAGGAGGCGAAGGACCCCCGGGCGCTGCTCACCGCGGTGAACCGGCACCGGGTGACCGTGCTGCCCGCGCTGGTGCCGACGATGCTCAGCGCGCTCGCCGACGCGGCCGAGGCCACCGGAACAGCCCCGTCACCCTGGCTGCGGGTGGGCCTGGTGAGCGGCGAGGAGCTGACCCTGGCGCACACCCGGCGCGCCGGTGCGGTGGGCTCCGCCTGGAAGCTGATCAACCAGTACGGCCCCACCGAATGCACGATGGTCGCGACCTGGCACCCGGTCGACGGGGAACGGGGGCCCCGGATCCCGATCGGCAGGCCGATTCCGAACGCCCGGTGCGCGGTGCTCGACGAACGGTTGCGGCCGGTGGCGCCGGGCACCGTGGGGGAGCTGTACCTGGGCGGTGACGAGATCGCCCGCGGCTACGCGGGCCGTCCTGCCCTGACCGCCGGGCGTTTCGTGGCCGATCCCCATGGGGCGCCCGGTTCCCGCATGTACCGCACGGGCGACCTCGTACGGCAGCGGGCCGACGGTGCGCTGGAATTCCACGGCCGGGTCGATGACCAGGTGAAACTGCGGGGCAACCGGGTCGAGCTCGGCGAGATCCAGGCGGTGCTGGCGGAGGTTCCCGGCGTGCTGCAGGCCGCCGTCAGCGTGCGCGAGGACCGCCCCGGCGACCAGCGGCTCGTCGGCTACCTGGTCGGGCGGTTCGAACCGGCCCGGTTGCGCGCGTATCTGCGTGATCGGCTGCCCGCCTACATGATCCCGTCGGCGTTCGTCGCGCTGGACGCGCTTCCGTTGTCGCCGAACGGAAAGCTCGACAGGAAGCGGCTGCCCGCACCGGAGATCACCGGCACCGGGCGGGCGCCGGAGTCGGAGCGGGAACGGATCCTGTGCGAGCTGTTCGCCGACGTGCTGGGAGCCGGTCAGGTCGGCGCGGACGACGACTTCTTCGCGCTGGGTGGCCATTCCCTGCTGGTGTTCCGCCTGATCAGCCGCATCCGGTCGGTCCTGGGGGCCGAAGTGCGGCCGCAAGCGGTGTTCGAGGCACCGTCCCCGGCCGCGCTGCTGGACCGGCTCGAGGGCGAAAGCGGCGCGCGCCGGGCGATCAGCCGGGCGAAGCGGCCGGAGCTGGTGCCGCTTTCGCTGGCGCAGCGCAGGTTGTGGTTCCTGCACCGGTTCGACGGGCCGAATCCGGCCTACAACGTCGTCTGGGCGGTGCGGATCTCGGGCGAGCTGGACCGGGCGGCGCTGAGCGGCGCGCTCGGCGATGTGCTGGCGCGCCACGAATCGCTGCGCACGGTGTTCTTCGAACGCGACGGCGAGCCCTACCAGCTGGTTCTGGGCATGGAAAGCGCCCGGCCGGAACTGTCTCTTGTCGACGTGGACGAGGCCGGGCTGGACGGAGCGGTCGCCGCGGCCGCCGCGCAGCCCTTCGACCTCGCCGTCGACATCCCGTTGCGGATGACCTTGTTCTCGGTGGGCGAGCGCGAGCAGGTGCTCCTGGTGGTCATGCATCACATCGCCGCCGACGGCGGTTCGATCGTTCCGCTGGTACGCGATCTGTCGTCGGCGTATGGCGCCCGCCGGGCCGGGCAGCGGCCCGACTTGCCGGCGCCTCGCATCCAGTACGCGGATTTCGCGCTGTGGCAGCGAGAGCACCTCGGCGGGACGGACGGGGACGACCCGGGCCCGGTCGCCGGGCAGCTGGAGTACTGGCGTCGTACGCTCGACGGTTCTCCCGAGCTGCTGGAACTCCCCACCGACCGGCCCCGCCCCGCGGAAGCGGGCTTCCAGGGCGACCGCGTCCGGTTCGCTCTGGACGGCCCGGAATACCGGCAGTTGCTCGGACTCGCCAGGGAAACGGGCACGACGGTGTTCATGGTCGTGCACGCGGCGCTCGCGGCGCTGCTGACCCGGCTGGGATCGGGTACGGACATCCCGGTCGGCACCGTGCTCGCCGGCCGCGACGACGAGACGCTCGACGACGTCATCGGGTTCTTCGTGAACACGGTGGTCCTTCGCACCGACACCTCGGGGGATCCGAGCTTCCGTGCGTTGCTGCGAAGGGTGCGGGAGACCGACCTGGCCGCATACGCCCATCAGGACGTCCCCTTCGAACGGCTGGTGGAAGCGCTCAACCCGGCGCGGTCGGTGTCCCACACACCACTGTTCCAGGTGATTCTCACCTACGACAGCGGCGCCGGCGTCCGGCCGGACTTTTCCGGGCTGTCCGTCGAACCCTATCTCGCGGGCTCGCGCACGACGAAGTTCGATCTGTCCTTCTTCGTCTGGGAGACCGCCACCGCCGTCGAGGGCTATCTCGACTACGCGACCGATCTGTTCGAGGCCGTGACGGCCGAGGAACTCGTGGCCCGGCTGGTGCGTCTGCTGCGCGGGGCGCTGGCGGAGCCGGACGCGCGGATCAGCAGTCTGGACCTGCTCTCCGGCGCCGAACGGCACGAGGTGCTGGTGGCGTGCAACGAAACCGGCATCGACGTACCCGACGCCGTGCTGCCGCAGCTGTTCGCCGCCCAGGTGCGCCGGGCGCCCGGCGCCCCCGCGGTGGTGTTCGAGGACGAGACCCTGACCTACGCCGAACTCGACGCCCGCGCGAACAGGCTGGCCAGGATGCTGGTGCGGGCCGGAGTCGGGCCGGAGCGGTTCGTCGCGGTCGCGCTGCCGAAATCGACCGATCTCGTGGTGGCCATGCTGGCGGTGCTCAAGGCGGGCGCGGCCTACCTGGCCGTCGACCTGAGCTATCCGCGGGAGCGGATCGCGTTCACGCTCACCGACCTCGATCCGGCGCTGGTACTCACCGGCACCGAGGTCGCCGGTGAGCTCCCGG
Source organism: Amycolatopsis rhizosphaerae (assembly GCF_007713715.1). Taxonomy (GTDB): domain Bacteria; phylum Actinomycetota; class Actinomycetes; order Mycobacteriales; family Pseudonocardiaceae; genus Amycolatopsis_E; species Amycolatopsis_E rhizosphaerae. Next base: position 1,383 of record NZ_VJWX01000071.1, on the reverse strand, counting down.
TCGACGGAAACCTCGTCGTGCTGGACGATCCGCACACGGTGGCGGTGCTCGACGCGCTGTCGGGTGAAGACGTCACCGACGACGAGCGCACCCATGCCCTGCGGCCGCACAACCCGGCATTCGCGATCTACACCTCGGGCTCGACCGGGCGCCCGAAGGGAGTCGTGGTCGAGCACCATTCGCTGAACCAGTACCTGGCCTGGGCGCGCGACGCCTACCCCGGCGTCGCCGGGCGTTCGCTGGTGCACTCGTCGGTGTCGTTCGACCTGACGGTGACCGGGTTGTACGCCACCCTGACCGCCGGCGGATGCGTCCACCTGATCGACCTCGACGAGAACGCCGCGCGCAAGAACCCGGTGCGGCCCACCTTCGTCAAGGCGACGCCGAGCCATCTGCCGCTGCTGATCGCCCTGCCGGGGCGGTTCTCGCCCACCGAGCAGCTCGTGCTCGGCGGTGAGCCGCTGCTCGGCGAGGTGCTCGACGAATGGCGGGCCCGGCATCCTGGCGTCACCGTCCTCAACGAGTACGGGCCGACCGAGACGACCGTCGGGTGCATGGAATGCCGGATCCTGCCGGGCGAGACGGTCCCGCCCGGGGTGGTGACCCTCGGCTACCCGAGCTGGAACACGCGGATGTATGTGCTGGACGCGGCGCTGCAACCGGTGCCACCGGGTGTGGCCGGAGAGATCTACATCGCCGGTGAGCTCGTCACCCGTGGCTACCACCGGCGGCCCGCGCTGACCGCCGCGCGCTACGTGGCCAACCCCTTCGGTCCGCCGGGCTCGCGCATGTACCGCTCCGGGGACCTGGGCCGGCGGTCCCGCGACGGCAGGCTGGAATTCCTCGCGCGGGTCGACGACCAGGTGAAGGTCCGGGGATTCCGGATCGAGCTCGGTGAGATCGAGGCCGTGCTCGGCCAGGATCAGGCGGTGGCGCACGTCGCGGTGATCGTGCGCGAGGACCGGCCCGGCGACCGGCGGCTGGTCGCCTACTTCGTCCCGGCGGAAAGCACCCCGGCGGCGGTGGACACGGCGGCGCTGCGCGCCCGCTGTGCGCGGTATCTGCCGGAATACATGGTGCCGTCGGCGTTCGTGCCGATGGACGTGCTGCCGCTCACACCGAACCGGAAACTGGACCGGCGGTCGCTGCCGGTTCCGGTGTACGAAGGTGACGCCTCAGGCCGCTCGCCGCGCTCCGCACAGGAGGAGATCCTGTGCGGGCTGTTCGCCGAGGCGCTCGGAATACCGGCGGTGGGCATCGACGACAACTTCTTCGCGCTGGGCGGGCATTCCCTGCTCGCTGTCCGGCTGATCAGCCGGATCCGCTCCACCTTCGACGCGGAGCTGTCCCTTCGGGTGCTGTTCGAGTCGCCCACCGTGGTGT
>NZ_VJWX01000719.1 GCF_007713715.1 Amycolatopsis rhizosphaerae | reverse complement strand
CGGAAGGGGGAAGCAGGCAAAACCGGACTTGACGACAGTCATGGCGGCCTCCTTTCCTCTTCGGGCGCTTTCCGCTGGTCACGGCATCATGGCCGAGGGTGCCGCGGGGCGGCAAGCGATTTACCGGGGCGCGGCCGGTGCCCCGTTGTCCCTCGCGCGGGCCGCGGTTGCCTGTCAGCCGGAGAGCGTGCGGCCGTGGCGAAACTTCTTCCATGCGACGTGGGTGTGCCGTGCCGGAACCGGAACTTCAGTTCTCGATCACGAGGTCCAGTTCGTTCTCGCCGCTGCGTACGAGGCGGATCCCCGCCCGCGACGCCACGCCGAGCAGACCTTCCACTGTGGACGGTTCCCGAGAGTTCTTCGCCAGTGCTGCCGCCAGCTTCCCCTTGTACGCCTTGTTGTGATGGCTCACGGTCCGCCCGCCCCGGGTCACCACACGCACGGTGACCGCGTGCTCGACCCGGGCGAGCGCCGCATAGGCTCCGGAGCGCAGGTCGACGATCAGTTCGTCACTCGTCGCCAGCACCGGCTCCAGTGCAGGACGCCACAACGCGCGAAGCGAACCGATCGAAGGCAGCGTGTTCCCGCCGGAAAGCCGGTATGCCGGGATGCGGTCGGAGCCCCGGGCGATGCCGAACAGTGCCGAGGCCACGGCCAGCCGTTGCTCCGCCTTCGCGAGCTGCGCCTTGCTGAAACCACCGATGTCGAGGGCGTCGTAGAGGACACCCGTGTAGCGCTCCAGGGCGGGCAGGGTCGCAGCCGACCACAGGGTGCCGTTGCGGGTCACCTCGTCTTCCTGGCGGGCCGACAGGCCCAACGCCCTCAGTCCGGCGGGCAGGTCGGCGGCGAGTTCGACGAGCGCGTCGGCGAGCTTGCGGCGGACCGGGTTCAGCTCCGGCGTGGAGAAGTGGTCGAGGTCCAGCGGCGGACCGTCCCCGCCGGGCGCCTTCGTCTCGGACGGAGGGAGCAGCACCAGCACAGGGGCAGGCTAACCGGTGGCGGACGCCGCACGGGAGCGGGCCGTCGCGGGGTCGACGGGTACGGGTCGTTTCACCCCAAGGTGTGAGAGGGCGCACTCGAACGCACCGTGCACGAACGTGCTCATCGGGCTGTGGCGACGGCATGAGCGATGGGAACCGCGCGCCGGGCGGCGGAGGGTGGGTCCCCGTGATGGGCCCGGGTTGTCCGGCGTTTCCGATGATGAGGCGTTGTTTCCGAAATGGACCCGAGTGCGGATCCTGATGAGCCTGCCCGCGGCCCGAAGCCGCAGGTGAGCGGGCTCAGGGCGGTGGCGGGGGGTGAGTGCGCTGCCGCCGCCGCCCGGCCACTGCTTTACTTCACATATGGAACCCAGTGGGTCGCTGACGCTCCGGTATGCCGTCGCCACCGATGTCGGACGGCGGCGGGATGCGAACGAGGACTCGGTCTATACCAGCCCACGGCTGCTCGCCGTGGCCGACGGCATGGGTGGGCACGTGGCGGGCGAGGTCGCCAGTTCGGCCGCCGTCGCCGCGGTCACCGAGTTCGACCGGCGGCTGGCCGAGGACACGGTCGAAGAGAGCCTCGCCGACGCGCTCGCCGGGATGGTGGGCGATGCGGTGCGAAGGCTGGGCAACCTGGTCGAGGAGGACCCGCTCCTGCAGGGAATGGGTACCACGCTGACCGCCCTGTTGTGGGACGGCACCCGGTTCCTGGTGGCCCATGTCGGTGATTCCCGCGCCTACCGGCTGCGTGACGGCGTGCTGGAGCAGATCACCCGTGATCACACGGTCGTGCAGGAGCTGGTCGACCAGGGGCGGATCACGCCCGAGGTGGCCATGACGCACCCGAGCCGCTCGGTGCTCACTCGCGCACTGCAAAGCGGTGGCGAGGCCGAACCGGACATTTTCGCCGTGGAGGCCCGCGCCGGCGACCGCTACCTGATCTGCTCGGACGGCCTCTCCGACGTCGTCCCCGCCGAGCTCCTGACCGAAGTGCTGACGACGGTCGAAGATCCCGAAGCGACGGTGGCCAAGCTCGTCGAGATCGCCAACGCGGGCGGAGGCCCGGACAACATCACCTGCATCGTCGGCGACATCGCCTGAGCGCGGTGGTGCCGCCCGCGATGGAGCCGGGACGGTCTTCGTGAACGGCGCGGGCGCGCACCGGGCCAGACGGGGCGTGCCGGGCGAGGCGACTCGCCCGGCCGGGCGAGGTTGCGTACCCTGGCCCGGGTGATGGTCGTGGAACCCGAGGACCTCTGCCCGCGCCCGAATCTCGTCCGGCAAGGCTGGATGGACCTCTGTGGCCAGTGGGGATTCGCCTTCGACGACGGGGATGCCGGGCTGGCCGCCCGATGGTATGCCGGTCATGAGGCCTTCGACCGGACCAGCACGGTGCCCTACCCGCCCGAGTCCGAACTGTCCGGTGTTCACGCTCCCCAGCCGCGCCGGGTGGTCTGGTACCGGCGGGAGTTCGACACGGCGGCGCCCCCGCCGGGATACCGGTTCGTGGTGCACTTCGGCGCCGTGGACTACGCCGCCTCGGTCTGGGTCAATGGGG
>NZ_VJWX01000718.1 GCF_007713715.1 Amycolatopsis rhizosphaerae | reverse complement strand
CAACACGTCCAGGTTCGGCCGCACCGGCTTCGTCCGGCCCAGCAGCACATCCAGAAACCTCATCGCGCCGGCTCCCCCAGATCCGTGGACAGCTTCGCCAGCCGATCCAGCCGCACTTCAAGACTCGGATGCGTCGACAGCAACGACATCACCCGCGAACCCAGCGCCGGAGCGAAGAAGAACGCGTTGAACGCCTCCACCGACCGCAGATCCCGCGTCGGAATCCGCGACAACTCCCCGCTGACCTTCGTCAACGCCGAAGCCAGCGCCGACGGACGACCCGTCACCATCGCCCCCGCGGTGTCCGCCGCCAACTCCCGGTACCGCGACAACGCCCGCACCAGCAGGAAACTGATCCCGTACACCACCACCGACACCGCGGTCACCAGCAGCACGACCAGCACCACCTGGTCACCGTTGCGCCTGCCCTGGCCCATCATCCCCGAATACAGCGAGAACCGCGCCACCAGACCGGCCAGCACCCCGAGGAACGACGCGATGGTCATCACCACCACATCCCGGTGCGCGATGTGCGACAACTCGTGCGACAGCACCCCCTCCAGCTCCGTATTGTCCAGCCGCCGCAGCAGACCCGTCGTCACACACACCACCGCGCGCCGCGTGTTGCGGCCGGTCGCGAACGCGTTCGGCAGATCCGTGTCGGCCACCGCCACCCGCGGCTTCGGCATGTCCGCCGCCGCGCACAACCGGTCCAGCACCGCATGCAACCGCGGCTCCTGCTCCGGACCCACCACCTGCGCCCCCATCGACGCCAGCGCGATCCGGTCCGAGAAGAAGTACTGCGCGGCCAGCAGCCCCCCGGCGATCACCACCACCACGAAAACCGACTTGAGCAGGACCAGCAGCACCGCCACGAACACCGCATACACCAGTCCCAGCAGGAACGTGGTCAGCAGCATCCGCGCGGTCAGCCCGCGGTCCGGCGGAAAACGAGTGCGCACGCCTTCACCCGGGAATCAGGCCCTCGTCGCCGAGCAGCGCCCGCACCTGCGCCAGGCTGCTGTCCGCGGCGGGAAGGACCAGGTCGGAGGGAACCAGACTGTCATCCGGCACCGGAGTGCCGTACCGGCGCGCGGCCTCGACCAGCGAATCCAGCGCGATGATGAAAGCGCTTTCCTCCCCGGCCTCCATCGCCGCCACCACCGCGTCGTCCAGCTTGTTGAGCTCATCGAGACGCTCGGCAGGCAACTCGAGCTGCCCCTCCCCGAGAATGCGCGCGATCACGACTCGTCCTTCCCACGGCCGGCGGGCAACTGCGCCCGCAACTGCGAAAGCTCGCCCTCGATCTGGCCCTGCGCGGAAATCCGGTCCAGCTGGGCCTGGATGTCGTCCCGCCCGGCAGGACGCGTGGCGTCGTCGAGCGCACCGGAAGCCAGCAACTCGTCGATCGCCCCCGCCCGGGCCTGCAGCTGCGCGGTCTTGTCCTCCGCCCGCTGCATCGCCATCCCGACATCCCCCATCTCCTCGGAGATGCCACTCACCGCCTCACCGATCCGCGTCTGCGCCTCCGCCGCCGTGTAGGTCGCCTTGATGGTCTCCTTCCGCGTCCGGAACGCCTCCACCTTCGCCCGCAACCGCTCCGACGCGGCCTTCAGCTTCTCCTCGTCGGCCTGCACCGACTGCTGCTGCGCCTGCAACTCCGTGATCTGTGCGGTCACCGCCGCCCGGCGCGTCAACGCCTCCCGCGCGATCTCCTCCTGCCCCAAGGACAGCGCCTGCCGCGCCTGCCCGGTCAGCGTCTCGGCCGACCGGTTCAGCTGCCCCAGCTGCAGCTCCAGCCGCTTACGGCTGGTGGCCACGTCCGCCAGCCCCCGGTTGACCTTCGTCAGCATCTCGAGCTGCTTTTCGTAGGAATAGTCCAGCACCTCGCGAGGATCCTCGGCACGGTCGAGCGCCTTGCCCACCTTCATCCTGAACAGATCCGCGATCCGACGGGACAGACTCATTTCCCCTCCCGGTCTTCGGGCTTTTCCTCGCCGTGCCGCCCTTCCTGCCGCGCCTGCCACAGCCTGATCTCCCGCTCGGCCAGCTCGGTCGTCGTGTGATGCCGCGACGCGGCACGAGCCGCGGCGTCCTCCCTCGCCTCCTGCGCCGCCTTCCGGCTTTCGGTGTCACTCACAGCCGTTCTCCCGTCCACAATGGATGCTCCAATGGATGACCGTCTCCACCCTTGGCCGCCGGGAGACGCCTGACTAGTGACCTTCGGCCCCGACGGAGGAACCGAAAGCCGCCACCGGCGCGAGATGCTTCAGGAACCACTCACGCGCCAGCGCACCCGCCTGATCCAGGGCACCCGGCTCCTCGAACAGATGCGTCGCCCCGGGCACCACCGAAAGCCGCGTTTCGGCCGTCATCGCCGCCTGCGCCTGCTGGTTGAGCTCCAGCACGATCTCGTCCCGCCCGCCGACGATGAACAGCGTCGGCGCGCTCACCCGCGCCAACCGCGGCGCCGCGAGATCCGGACGCCCACCGCGCGACACCACCGCCGCCACCGGCACCTCCGGATTCGCCGCCGCCCACAGCGC
>NZ_VJWX01000717.1 GCF_007713715.1 Amycolatopsis rhizosphaerae | reverse complement strand
GTCGGGCCGTCGCCCGCGCGGCCGCCGTCGGGCACCAGCGCCACCCAGCCGGGCTCGCCGGGATCCGTCCCGTATCCGGGCACGAGCCGGGCGGCGGGCCGCCCCGACCGCAGCCCCTCCCACAGCGAGGCGCTGCCCCAGCCGTATCCGGTGACGGCGCCGACTCCGACGATGGTGCTTCTGTGCCCGGGCATTGGTCCTCGCTCTTCGAAACGACGCGGCGGTGTGGGGACGCCACACGTCCTACCGGGCGGAGCACCCGCGCGGACCGCCTCGGCGGCCGGGGATGGGACGGTCTCGTGTTGTCAGCCCACGTAGACGGCCGAAAGGAGCCCTGTCGATACGGCGAAATGGCCCCGGCAAGTAGCCCATTCGGAGTAGTGATCGGGAAGGCGGAACCAGTCCCGCACGGTCGGCGCGGGTATCCGCAGACGGGCCGCCACGGCGCGGTGGCCGTGCCCGGCGGACCGGCCCGCCAGCGCCTGCTTCACGACCGGGGCGGCGTAGGCGCGGCGGGGCAGCACCCAGTCCGGCAGCACCACGTGCGTGCTCCCGCAGCCCCGGCAGCGCAGGCGCCGCGGGCGCAGCAGCCGGGCGGGCGCGCGGGCGAAGCGGACGGTGCGCACCCGCGCGTAGCCCCACGGGCGCAGCGGGCCGTGGCAGCCGGGGCAGCGCAGCCGCCCTTCTCGCAGCCAGGTGAGGACCGGCGACCGGGTCGTGGACCGGGTGATCAGCACGTAGGCTCCTTTCCAGAGCGGCCGCACGCCGCTCCGCGGATACACCCGATCGAGGGGTAGGAGGCGGACCCTTCGATGCGATCGGAGCAGGACATGGGCAGTGAGGTCAGCGACTCCGGGCGCCTCGTCGCCGGCACCGACCTCGGCTCCGACCTTGTCACGGACCTGGCGCTGACCGAAAGCCACGGGTCGGGCTGGCGGCTGGACCTGGCCACCGGCTCGGCGGTGTGGACGCCCGGCATCGCGGAGCTGGTGGGAGCCCCCGGGACCGACGAAGACGCCATCGGCGAGCACCTGCGCGACGCGGTCAAACCCCTGGTCGACCTCGCGCAGTCGGGGCGGCGTGACGAATTCGAGGTGATCCGCCGCATCGACCTGCCCGGTGGCGGCGCCCGGTGGACGCACTTCCGGGCGCGCAGGTTCGGGCACGGCTCCCGGCAGGGCCTGGTCGGGGTGGCCACCGACGTCACCCACCAGCAGGAGTCCCAGCGGGCCCTGGCCGATCTCGCCGACCGCTACCGGCTGCTGGTCGACCTGAGCCCGGACGGGCTCGTGGTGCACCAGGACGGCCGGCTGGTCTACGTCAACCCGGCCAGCGTGCGGTTCGTCGGCGCCACCTCCGCCGAGCAGTTGCTCGGCCGGTCGATCCTCGACTTCGTGCACCCGGACTCGGTGCCCGAACTGCTGCGCCGGATCGGATCGCTGTCCCGGCCCGGGGCCGTCACGGCCCCGGCCGAAGCCGTCCTCCTCCGGTCCGACGGGGGCACCTTCCGGGTGGAGTCGGTCTCGGTGCTCACGACCTGGGAAGGGCGCCCGGCCTATCAGGTCATCATGCGGGACCTCAGCGCCCAGCGCGCCGCGGAAGCCGCCCTGCGCAACCAGGCGGCGCTGGTCACCCACGTCAGTGACGCGATCATCGCGACGGACCAGGACTGGGTGGTGATCAGCGTCAACCCCGCGGCCGAGACGATCTTCGGCCCGGCCGCCCGCCAGGCCGCCGGCCGCCCGATCGAAGAACTCATCGGCACCCCGCTCGACGTGGCGGAGGTACTGGCCGAGGGTGGCTGCCTGCTCACCGTGCACCGCACCGACGGCGACCCGCGCTACCTGCGGATCTCCGCCGCCAAGATGGACACCGGCTACGTGCTCGTCTGCGCGGACGAGACCGCGCGGCGAATCGCCGAGCAGTACTTCACCACGGTGGTCGCCGCCCTCGAGGAAGGGGTCGTGGTACTCGGCCGCGACGGCCACGTCGAGTCGGCCAACCCGGCGGTGTCGCGGATCCTCGACGCGCCCGTCGAGGACATCCTCTCCCCCGAACCCAGTTCCTTCGAACTGTACGACGAAACCGGGATGCGCATCCCGGACGGCGAATTCCCGATCGCCGTCACGCGCCGCACCGGCGAACCGCAGAACGGCCAGATCGTGCGCGTGAAGCGGCACGGCCGCGGCGACGTGTGGCTCTCAGTCAGCAGCCGCCCGCTCAATCCCGAAACCGGCCCCCCGTATGCGGTGGTCGCCTCCTTCAACGACAACACCGAACGCAGGCAGATCGGCGAACGGCTGCTGTACGAGGCCACGCACGACGCGCTCACCGGACTGGCGAACCGGACGCTGATCGTACGGCGGCTGACCGAGGCACTGCGCGAACCCGGCCGGACCGATACCCTCGCCGTGCTGTTCGTCGACCTCGACAAGTTCAAGGTGATCAACGATTCACTCGGGCACGGCATCGGCGACGAGGTGCTGCGGGTGGTCGGAAAGCGCTTACGGGGCGGGGTCCGCCGGGCCGATCTCGTCGGCAGGCTG
>NZ_VJWX01000716.1 GCF_007713715.1 Amycolatopsis rhizosphaerae | reverse complement strand
GGTGGTGGGTCAGCCGGGCGTCGGGAAGACCGCGCTGGCGGTGGCGGCGGTCCATGAGCTGAGGCCGCTGTTCCCGGACGGGTGCCTGGCGGTGGATCTGCGGGGCGTCGATGATCAGCCGGTGGCGGCGCGGGTGGTGCTGGACCGCTTGTTGCGCTCGCTCGGGGTGCCCGGGCCGCAGGTTCCGGTGACCGAGGCGGAGCGGTCGAGCCTGTTCCGGATGCTGCTGGACGGTAGGCGGGTGTTGCTGCTGTTGGACAATGCGGCGGACGAGGCCCAGGTGCGCCCGTTGCTGGCGCACAGTCCCGGTTGCCTGACGCTGGTGACGTGCCGCCGGACGCTGGCGGGGCTTGAGGGTGCCCGGTGGTTGAGGTTGGCGCCGCTGGCCGAGGGCGACGCGGTGCGCCTGCTGATGCGCATCGCGGGTGAGGACCGGGTCGCCGGCGAGTCGAGGGCGGCGGCGGAGTTGGTCGGGTTGTGCGGGAATCTGCCGTTGGCGGTGCGGATCGTGGGGAACCGGCTGGCGACCCGCTCGCATTGGTCGCTGGCGTACTCGGCGGGGCAGCTGCGGGACGAACGCACCCGCCTGGGCTCGCTGTCCGCCGGGGACCTGCAGGTGCGGTCCGCGTTCGAGGTGTCGTACCAGCGGTTGTCGCCGGGCGCGCGGCGGGTGTTCCGGCGGCTGGCGGTGGTTCCCGGATCGGATTTCGGGGCGGAGCTGGCCGGGGTGGCCCATCACGCGGCGGAGGCGGCGGTGCTGCCGCAGCTGGACGAGTTGGTGGAGGCGAACCTGCTGAACGCCGCCGCGGTGCCGGGACGGTTCGAGTTCCACGACCTGATCCGCCTGTTCGCGCGGGAACGGTGGGAAGCCGAAGACGGCCCCGAAGAGCGGTCCGCCGTCCGCGACACCCTGCTGGTGCATCTGCTGCGCACCGCCACCACGGCCGCCGCGGCGCTGTCCCCGTTGACCCGGGAGGCGGGCCGGTTCCCGAGCGCGGACAAGGCGACGGCATGGCTGACGCAGGAGCAGTCGAACTGGGTGGCCGCCCAGCGCAAGGCCGCGGCACTGGGCCTGCACCAGGAGGTCGTCACGCTGGCCAAGACCTTGAGCTGGCCCTTCTGGCTGCGAGACCGGCTTCAGGAGCGTCCGTGGAGTGACATCTTCGGGCACGGGGTGGCTTCCGCGCGCGCCCTTGACAGCCGCCTGGACCTCGCCGTGCTGCTCAACCTCCTCGGCCAGGCGCAGCTCGATCACCTCGGCGTCCCCGAGGACGCACTGGCCACCCATGCGGAAGCGCTGGCCGTGGCCCGTGCGGCCGGGCACCGGGCGGAGGAGGCCTGGGCCCACACCTGTCTGAGCACGGTCTTGGACTCTCTCGGGCGCCTCGACGAGGCACTGGAGCACGCGCGGCAGGGCTGCGCGATCGCCGCCGGGCTCGGAAGCTGGATTACCGATGCCGCGAGCACGAGCCGACTGGGCCAGGCTCTGCGGGCACTCGGCCGTTACGAGGAGGCACTGGCCGTCCACCGGGACCTGCTCAGGCAGACCGACGGGCACCATGAGGAACTCGGCCCGGAGATGTCGCGGCTGGCGGCGGTGGCGTTCCTGTCGGACATCGCTCACTGCCTTGCCGGGCTGGGGCAGTGGCGGGAGGCCGCGGAGACGTTTCGCGAGGCCCGCTCCTGGCATGTCGCCGGTGGCGACTCCTTCCAGGAGGCCGAGACGGCACTGTATGAGGGGGTGGCCTGGCGTGAGGTCGGGGAGTTCGAACGGGCGCGGGATTGCCTGCGGTTGGCGCTGGGTGTCTTCTCCGGCCCGGTTTTTGCCGATCGCCGGGCACGCGCCGAGGCCGAGCTGGCGTCGTTGCCCGAGCAGTGGCGGTGAAACCGGCGCGGCCACGGCACCGTCCACAGTGGCCATACTCGGTACGCCGGGATCGGTCCGGCTCCAAGGCTCCGGCGCCGTGCCGCCGGAGGCAACCTCCTCTGCCTCTTCAGGCAGGTCCGAAGAGCGAAGCAACCGGACCGTGGGTGTGGCGTCCTATGGGCAAAGAAAGAAACGAACCACCTCCGACCAACAGCAGGAGAAGACCGATGTTCCCGCAATCACTCCGAAACTTCCGCGCAGCGGCTCTGCTGTCGATGGGGATCGCTCTGGCCGGAGCCTTGGTGACCGGGTGCGAGTCGTCGAACACCTCGGCCAACGCGCCCGTCCCGGCATCCGCGACGGCCACGTCCACCGCCACAACGCCGGACAGCTCCACGGCCACCGCGGCCGCTGCTTCCGCGCCCACACAACACGCCACAGCCGCGGTCAAGACTCAGCCGCAGGCACAGACCACGCGCGCCGGAGGAAGTACCACTCCGCCGGGGCCGTGGAAGCAGGGCATGCGCTGCACCGATCTGTACAACTACGCGGGTGATTCGCGCGCCAACGCGGAAATCAATTCGATCGGCGAGTCCACCGGGACCTGCCCCCCGATCCAGCGCGCCGGAGACAGCACCACTCCGCCGGGGCCGTGGAAGCAGGGCATGCACTGCACCGATCTGTACAAC
>NZ_VJWX01000715.1 GCF_007713715.1 Amycolatopsis rhizosphaerae | reverse complement strand
GGGCGGAACCCGCGACGGGGCTGGAGGGGCGGCTGCGGGTGCGGGAGCTGATGGCCGAACGCCGCTAGATCGGCCGGGGAGTGACCGCGGAGGGTATCGAGTCGGCCTGCGCACTGACCGGTATCGACCCGCCCGCGGACGCACTGGTCGAGGAGCTGGACCCGGCCACCTCCACGCTGCTGGCGGTGGCCCTCACGGTCGCGGAGCGGCCGGCCGCAGTGGTGGTGGACGACGTCGAGCGAGGGTGCACCGCGCCCCAGCGGGACCAGGTGTGGCAGGCGCTGGACCGGGTGCGCGGCCGCGGCATCACGGTGCTCGCCGCGGCGACGGACCCCCCGGTCCGTCCCGCCGCCGTGGTCACCGTCGGCCTGCCGAGCCTGTCGGGGGACCGGTTGCCGGAGCCGGAGGAGGACGAGGAGGAGATCGCCCGATGACCGCCCTGGGACTGGCACTGCTGGAACTGCGCCGTTTCCGGGGGCCGTGGCGCCGGTTCGTCCCGCTGCTGCTGTGCCTGGTACCGCTGCTGTGCGGTGTCCTGTACCTCTGGGCGAACTGGGATCCCTACCGCAGGGCGGACCGCATCCCGGTGGCCGTGGTGAACGCCGACCTGTCCGCGTTCACGCAGCAGGGGGAGCGGGTGGACGCGGGCAGGCAGCTGGCCCGGCAGCTCAAGGCCGCGGGCACCTTCGACTGGCACTTCGTCGGGCCCGGTGAGGCGCACGACGGCCTGGCGAAGGGCCGCTACTACTTCACCGTCACCATTCCGGCCGATTTCAGCGCCCGTCTCGCCACCGCGGGCGACCCCGATCCCCAGCGCGCCGGAATCGTCCTGGGCCTGAACGACGCGAACAACTACCTCGCGGGAATCATGACCGAGGTCGTGCAGCCGCAACTGCAGGAACAGATCAACGCCGCGGTGCACGCCTCCTATGTGAAAGCGCTCTACGGAGAGCTTTCCGGGGTCCGGGCCCAGCTGGCCACCGCTTCCGACGGCGCCCGGCACCTGGTGGACACCACCCGGGTGGCGCAGGAGGGCGCGAAGACGCTGGTGTCGGGTACCGGCGCGCTCCAGCAGGGCGCGGGGCAGGTCGGCGACGGGCTGAAGCAGATCAACCAGGGGGTCGCCGGGCTCGACGCGCTCACCACCGGACTGACCCGGGCGACCGCCGCGGAGCTGCCCGCCGCGGCGGCGACACTGGTCGACGCGGCGAACCAGACCGCACAGGGACTCGCGGCGGTGCGCGCGGGCACCAGCCTGGTCAAGGACGGCACCGCCCGTGCCGTGGCGAACCTGAACCAGCTCGCCGGGGAAGTGCCGGGCCTGCGGGACCACCGCGCGTACCAGGCCGCGCTCGCCGACGCCGAGCAGCTCGACGCCGCCGCGGGACGGATCGACGGCGAGGCCGCCGCGGCCGCCGCCAACGCACAGGAAGCCCTGCACCAGGCCCGGCAGCTTCAGGGCGGGATCGGCGCGGTGCAGCGGCGCGTGCTGGACGCGGCGGCCCCGGTCCAGCTCATCGACACCGGTGCGCGCACCGCCACCACCGGCGCGAACACCCTCACCGGCGGGCTGGCCACCCTGCACCAGGGGGCGGGCACGATGCAGACCGCGGCCGGGCAGGCTCACGACGGCGCCACGGACCTCGGCACTGTCGTCACCGACGCGCTTTCGGAGATCCCGCCCACCAGCCCCGAGCAGGTCGCCCACGCCGCCTCGGTGCTCGGTTCCCCGGTCGACATCGGCCGCACCAACCTGAACCCGGCGGGCCCCTACGGCCGGGGCCTGGCGCCGTTCCTCTTCTCGATCGCCCTGTGGATCTTCGGGCTGGTCGCCTGCCTGCTGCTGCGCCCGGTCAACCCTCGCGCGCTCGCCGGACGCGTGCCCGCGGTCTCGATCGCGGTGGGAGGGTGGCTGCCGGGCGCGATGCTCGGCGTGGTCGCGGCGCTGATCCTTTACGCGGTGGCCGAGATCGGCCTGGGGCTGCACCCCCGGCACGCCGCGGGGACCGTGCTGCTGCTGGCCGTGGCGGCCGCGGGTTTCGTCGCCGTCGCCCACTTCCTGCGCACCGCACTGGGCGCATTCGGCGACGTGCTTTCCCTGGTCCTGCTCATCGTCCAGCTCACCTCGTGCGGCGGCCTGTACCCGATGCCGACCACCCCGCAGCTGTTCCAGGCGCTCAACCCGCTGCTGCCGATGACCTATCTCGTCGACGGGCTGCGGGTGACCCTCTCCGGCGGCCTGGCCGAGCACCTGCTGCGGGACTTCGTCGTCCTCGGCGCCTACACGGTGCTCTTCCTCGCCGCGACCAGCCTGGTGGTGACCCGGCGACGGCTCTGGCGCACCTCCGGCCTGCATCCCGACGTGCAGCTGTGACCCCGGGAACGGGGGGTCCCCTCACAGCCCTATTTGCCAGGGTCCCGGCAAAGTCGCGTGAGTGTTGGCCGTGAAGGGTCCCTTCACAGTCGATTTGACTGTGAAGGGACCCTTCACGGCTTTGCCCCGTTCCCCCGGCCGGGGGTGGGGGTTTGCACAGGGGGTTGCGGGTTGCCGTGAGGGGTCCCCTC
>NZ_VJWX01000714.1 GCF_007713715.1 Amycolatopsis rhizosphaerae | reverse complement strand
GGGGAGGGGCGGCGCGTCGGTGTGGGCGAGACGGCGGGCGAAATCGTCCTCCACCACGAAAGCGCTCGCCTCACGAGCGATCCGCAGCACGTCGTGCCTACGGGCGGCCGACAGGCTCGCCCCGGTTGGGTTGTGGAACAGGGGCTGGCAGACGAACGTCTTCGCCCCCGTCGTCCGGAAGGCCTCTGCCAGCAGATCGGTCCGCACTCCCTCGGCGTCCACGGGCACCGGGACCGGGCGCAGGCCCGAGGCCCGCGCGGCGGCGAGGATGCCGGGGTAGGTGGGTGATTCCACGAGGACGGGGGCGCCCGGGGCGGTCAGCGAGCGCAGCGCGGTGTTGAGCGCGCTCTGGCCACCCGCGGTGACGAGGACGTCGGCCTCACCGAGAGCCTGGTCCGGGCCCGCGATGTCCCGGGCGAACCAGGCCCTGAGGTCGGGAAGTCCTTCGACCGGTGGCCGGTCCCAGGTGCCCGGCCTGCGTCCCGCCCTGGCGAGGGCGGCGGCGAGGGCGCGCTCGGGTTGCAGTGAGGGGTGCGGATAGCCGCCGTTGAGGTCGATCGAGCCGGGCGGCGGCGCGGCGAGGGTGGCCAGCAGGCCGGACGCGTCCGCGCCGCGCGGTTCGATCCGCCCTTCGCCCGCGCCGAGGGTGACCTCCTGCCACGACACGTCACCCCGGGGCGGCGGCCCCGGCCGTCGCCCGCCGCGGAAGACCCCCGCGCCGGGGCGGGAGATCACCAGGCCTTCGGCGGCCAGTGCCGCGATCGCGCGGGAGACCGTCACCGGACTCACCCGGTACCGCTCCATGAGGGCACGACTGGACGGCAGTTTGCCGCCTTCCGGGTAGCGCTTGAGCTCATTTCGGAGAATACCGGCAAGATGAGCCACACTGCTACCATCATTCATGACAGCTCACGATAGCGCTACTCTGCCGAGCGCGATAGCGGCGAACCGCGGCGGAACGGCCTTCGCCGCGCTGGGCGTGCTCCTCTTCTCCTTCAGCTTCCCCGCCACGGCCTGGGCGCTGACCGGCTTCGGCCCCTGGACGGCCACCGGGGCACGGGGCGTGCTGGCCGCACTCGCGGCCGGGGTGTGCCTGGCCGCGAGCCGGGTACCGGTCCCCGGGCGGCGGCACTGGCCGGGACTGCTCGTCGTCGCCGGGGGATGCGTGGTCGGCTTTCCGCTGCTGACCACACTCGCGCTGCGAACCTCCTCGACCGCCCACTCCGCGGTGGTCATCGGCCTGCTGCCCCTGGCCACCGCCGCGATCGGCGCCGTGCGCACCGGTGCGCGGCCTTCGCGGCTCTTCTGGGCCGGGGCGGTGACCGGTGCGGTCGCGGTCATCGGGTTCACGCTGCTGCAAAGCCACGGCAAGCCGACCGCGGCCGATCTGTACCTGTTCGCGGCGCTCCTCGTGTGCGCCGCCGGTTATGCCGAAGGCGGGCGGCTCGCCCGGCACATGCCGGGGTGGCAGGTCATCGCCTGGAGCGTGCTCGCGGCGCTGCCGGTCACCCTCGTCACGACCGTGCCGGCCCTTTCGTCGGAGCCCGTGCATCCCACCGCACTGGCGCTGACGGGCCTCGGCTACATCGCCGCGGTCTCGCAGTTCGGCGGTTTCGTCGTGTGGTACCGGGGAATGGCCGCCATCGGGGTCACGAGAGCCAGCCAGCTCCAGCTCGCTCAGCCGCTGCTCACCCTGGTCTGGTCGGTGCTGCTGCTGGGAGAACGGGTGTCGCCGATCGTGCCGTTCACCGCGGTGATCGTGCTGGCCTGCATCGCCGTGACGCAGCGGGCGCGGGGCTGACGGTTTCAGTTCACCGAGAGGAGGTCGACGATGTCGGCGAACCGCCCGCGCCGGGCGTATGCGGCGCGCTGGCGGTTCGCGCCGCCGCCGGTCTCGCGGAGGCGCGCGAGTTCCTCGCGCGCGAACTCCAGATCCCCCGCGGTTTCGCGCAGCACCGGGGCGACCCGGTCCACCAGCTCGTCCAGTTGCGCGAGCACGGGCACGAGTTCGCCGGTGAGCGGGTGCAGGCAGCAGCCGGGAATGCCGTCGCGGGCGGCGCGCCAGAGGTTGCCCCGCAGCACTTCCTGGGGCACCGCGGGCGGCGGCGCGCCGAGATCGTCCAGCGCCAGACCGGCCAGGCCGCGGGCGAGAAGCCCCAGCAGCGTCGCTTCACCGGGAGTGGCGGCCACGTCGCTGACGCGGAATTCCAGGGTGGGCTGCTTTTCGGACAACCGGATGTCCCAGTAGACCATCCCGCGGTCGAGCAGGGCGCCCGCGTGCAGCAGCGCCTCGACGAGGGATTCGTAGTGATCGGCGGAGGCGAAGACCGGCGGCGGTCCGGAGGAGGGCCACCGGGACCACAGGATGTGCCGCCAGCTGGCGTACCCGGTGTCTTCCCCGTCGTGAAACGGCGAGTTCGCGGTGAGCGCGAGCAGCACCGGCAGCCAGGGACGCGCGTGATTGGCCACCCTGACCCCGGTTTCGCGGTCCGGGATCGCCACGTGCACATGGCATCCGCAGGTGGTGCCGGTATGCGCGAGGGCGCCGAAACTTCGCGCCATGCGCCGGT
>NZ_VJWX01000713.1 GCF_007713715.1 Amycolatopsis rhizosphaerae | reverse complement strand
GCAGGAAGGCCACGCCCGCCCCCACCGCCACCGCGGCGATCAGCCACGCCACCCGCTTGACCTGCCGCTCCAGCGGGCTTTCTTCGCGGCCGACGCGCTGGGACAGCGCCGCGATCCGGCCGAGTTCGGTGTGCATGCCGGTGGCGAACACCACCGCTCTCGCTTCACCGGCCGTGCAGCTCGTGCCGCTGAACAGCAGGTCCCGCGCCTGGAGCAGCGGCCCACTCCCGTCGAGGAGATCGGCGGCCCGGTAGGCGGGCATCGATTCCCCGGTCAGCGTGGACAGGTCCACCTCGACGCCCCCGCTGATCAGCCGCGCGTCGGCCGGGACGCGGTCCCCCTCTTCCAGGAGCAGCACGTCTCCCGGCACCAGCTCCCGCGCCTCGACGAGCACACGGGTCCCGTCACGCAGGACCTTCGACTTGGCCGCCAGGTAGACCGCGAGCGCCTCCACCGCGCGTTCCGCCTGCCGTTCCTGCACGAAGGCGAAGATCGCGTTGAGCACGATCACCGCGACGATCGCCAGCCCGAGCACGAGGGAACCGGACACCGCCGCGAGCACCGCCGCGAGCCACAGCAGCAGCGCCAGCGGATGAGTGAACTGGCCCAGCAGTTCCCGGCCCCAGCCCCCGCCGCGCCTGCGCGTCAGCTCGTTCGGCCCGTAGACGAGCAGCCGCCGCGCGGCTTCCCGCGCGGTCAGCCCTTCCGGCCGCGTGCGCAGGTCCCGGAACACCCGGTCGAGCGGCTCCTGGGGATTTTCCAGTTCCACCTCGTCCCGAACCGTCATTCCGCCAGCATGTTCGACACGGCGGCGGGCCGGGCAGGGACGAAAGCCCCTCACCCCCGGGGCGAAGGCCCCGGGGGTGAGGGGAACCGGTGTCAGCCCGGTGTCAGCCCAGTGCCTTGAGC
This sequence comes from Amycolatopsis rhizosphaerae, assembly GCF_007713715.1. Taxonomy (GTDB): domain Bacteria; phylum Actinomycetota; class Actinomycetes; order Mycobacteriales; family Pseudonocardiaceae; genus Amycolatopsis_E; species Amycolatopsis_E rhizosphaerae. The sequence goes on along the minus strand of NZ_VJWX01000713.1, from coordinate 1,729 downwards.
AGTTCGGCGGCCAGCGGCGCGGACGAGGCCGGGTTCTGGCCGGTGTAGAGGTTGCGGTCGACGACCACGTTGGGCGCCCACGGCTGCCCTTCGTCGAACTCGGCGCCGAGCGCGACCAGCCGGTCCTGCAGCAGCCACGGGGCCTTGTCCGCCAGCCCCGCCTGCCGCTCCTCGTCGTTGGTGAACCCGGTCAGGCGGTAGCCCGCGAAGGGCGACCCGCCCTCGCCTTCGGTGGCGAGCAGCGCCGCCGGGCCGTGGCAGACCACGCCGAGCGGCCTGCCCGATCGCAGGACCTCGGTCAGTACCCGGGCGGAGTCCGCGTTGACGGCCAGGTCCTCCATCGGACCGTGCCCGCCGGGGTAGTACACCGCGTCGAAGCCCGTGAGGTCGACGTCCTCGAGTTTGACGGGATGGTGCAGCGGGGCCGCCGAGTCCAGCAGCCCGGCGATCTCGGCGGCGCCTTCCGGCCCGCCGTTCACCTCGGGCGCGAGGCTGCCACGGTCGACGACCGGCTCGACACCGCCCGGAGTGGCGACGACGACCTCGTGCCCCGCCTCGGTGAAGGCCCGGTACGGGACGGCGAACTCCTCGGCCCAGAAGCCGGTGGGGTGGCGCGTGCCATCGGTCAGGGTCCAGTGATCGGCCCCGGTCATCACGAACAGAATCCTTGCCATGGCTCCCACGCTAGGCGCGTTCCCATACGCTGACCAATAGGATCGGTGCTATGCCCCATAAGAACGGTGATGGGAGTGGCGTGCTGGACCTGATGCTGCTGCGCACCTTCCTCGCGGTCCACCGCGCCGGTTCGTTCACCGCGGCGGCCCGGCTGCTCGGCCTGTCCCAGCCCGCCGTCACCGGGCAGATCCGCGCACTGGAGGAGCAGCTCGGGCGGCCCCTGTTCGAACGGCTGCCGCGGGGGGTGGCGGCGACCACGGTGGCGGACGAGCTGGCCGCCGAGATCGCGGTGCCGCTCGACCGGCTCGCCGCCGTCGCCGGGCGGGGCCGGGCGGCGGACGGGGCGGCGGACGACGACGTGCTGCCCGAGCCGGTGCACCTCGGCGGGCCCGCCGAACTGCTCGGCGTGCGCGTCCTGCCCGCGCTCGCCCCACTCGTGGCCGGGGGGCTGCGCCTGCGCGTCACCCCGGGCCTGGCCGACGACCTGCTCGAGGGCCTGCGTGCCGGGCAGTTCGATCTCGTCGTGTCCGCGATCCGGCCCCGGGGCCGCAGCATCCTCGCGACCCCGCTGATGGACGAGGAGTTCGTGCTGGTGGCCGCGCCCACGTGGGCGGCGCGCCTCGGCGCGCTCTCCGCGCGCGATCCCGGGCCGCTCCGGACGGTCCCGTTGATCACCTACGCCGAGGACCTGCCGATCGCGCGGCGGTACTGGCGGCACGTCTTCGGCACTCGCCTGGACACCCAGGCCGCCGTGGTGGTGCCGGACCTCCGCGCGGTGCGGGCGGCCGTGGCCGCGGGCGCCGGATTCAGCGTCCTGCCCCGGTACCTGTGCGACGACGACCTGGTCTCCGGCACGCTCGTGACCCTGCTGGAACCGGAGGACCCGCCCCTCAACACGGGTTTTCTGGCCCAGCGTGCGGGAGCGCGGGCGAGCGCCCAGGTCCTGCTGGTCCGGGACCATCTCCTCCAGCAAGCCAAATCCTGGTAGCAGCTCCGCCCCCTGGCCGCGCCAATGCCGTGAAGGGCCCCTTCACAGTCGTATCGACTGTGAAGG
>NZ_VJWX01000712.1 GCF_007713715.1 Amycolatopsis rhizosphaerae | reverse complement strand
GACCGGCCCCCTCGCCTGGTCCCTTGTGTCCCGTGAAGGGGCCCTTCACGGTCGTATTTGCTGTGAAGGGCCCCTTCACGGCAACCGCGGCCCCATCCCAGCCGCACAGCCGCAGCCGACTGGCCCCCCGCACAGCCCCTCCTGCCTCAGTCCAGGCCGAGCAGGGACAGCGAAGTCTCCCGCATTTCGACCTTGCGCACCTTCCCGGTCACGGTCATCGGGAACTCGTCGACGACGAGCACGTAGCGCGGGATCTTGTAGTGCGCGAGCTTCCCCGTCGCGAACTCACGGACGGATTCGGCGGTCAGCGCCGCCGCACCGGGCCGCAGCCGGACCCAGGCGCACAGTTCCTCGCCGTAGCGCTCGTCCGGCACGCCGATCACCTGCGCGTCGAGGATGTCGGGGTGGGTGTAGAGGAATTCCTCGATCTCCCGAGGGTAGATGTTCTCGCCGCCGCGGATCACCATGTCCTTGATCCGCCCGGTGATCGTCACGTAGCCCTCGGAGTCCATCACGCCGACATCCCCGGTGTGCATCCACCGCGCCGCATCGATGACCTCCGCGGTCTTGTCCGGCTCCTCCCAGTACCCCAGCATCACCGAGTACCCCCGCGTGCACAGCTCGCCCGGCGTGCCGCGCGGAACGGTCCGGCCGGTCGCCGGGTCGACGATCTTGACCTCCAGGTGCGGATGCACCCGCCCGACGGTCGACACCCGCAGTTCGAGCGAATCCTCGACGCGCGTCTGCAGCGACACCGGCGAGGTTTCGGTCATGCCGTAGCAGATGGTGACCTCTTCCATGCCCATCCGGGACACGACCTGCTTCATCACCTCGACCGGGCAGGGCGAGCCCGCCATGATCCCGGTGCGCAGCGACGAAAGGTCGGAGGAATCCAGCTCCGGCTCGGCGAGCTCGGCGATGAACATGGTCGGCACGCCGTACAGCGAGGTGCAGCGTTCGGCGGCGACGGCTTCGAGTGTCGCCTTCGGATCGAAGCCCTCGGCGGGGATGACCATGGTGCAGCCGTGCGAGGTGCACGCGAGGTTGCCCATCACCATGCCGAAGCAGTGGTAGAACGGCACCGGAAGGCAGACCCGGTCCTCCACGGTGTAACGGCACAGTTCCCCGACGAAGAACCCGTTGTTGAGGATGTTGTGGTGCGACAGCGTCGCACCCTTCGGGAAGCCGGTCGTACCCGAGGTGTACTGGATGTTGATGGGGTCGTCCGGGGACAGCGCCGCCTGCGCGCGGGACAGCAGCGCCGGATCGCCTTCACGGCCGGTCTCCAGCAGCCGGTCCCACGCCGGATCCCCGAGGATCACCACCTCGCACAACCGTCCGCACCGGCCGGTCACCTCGGCGATCATCGAGCGGTAGTCCGAGCTCTTGAACGCCGGTGCCGAAATCAGCACCGAGATCCCGGCCTGGTTGAGCACGTATTCCAGTTCGTGCGTGCGGTAGGCGGGATTGATCGTCACCAGGATCGCGCCGATCTTGGCCGTGGCGTACTGGGTCAGTGTCCACTCGGCACGGTTGGGCGCCCAGATCCCCACCCGGTCGCCCTTGGCCACCCCGGCGGCGAGGAGGCCGAGCGCCAGCGCGTCGACGTCGGCCCTCAGCTGCCCGTAGGTCCACCGGCGGCCGGTGGCCACCTCGACCAGCGCCTCCCGCTCGGGGTCGGTGGAGGCGGCGCGGTCGAAGTTGTCGCCGATGGTCTCGCCCAGCAGCGGCACGTCGGAGACGCCGGAGGCGTACGAAGCGGTCGTCACGGATGGTCCCTTCCTGTGGTGCCGTCCAGCAGGGCGGCGAGCGCGGCCGGCGCCCCGGCCGCTCCGGTCAGTGGCAGCCAGCGCGCTCCGGCACGCGAGGCCAGGTGCGCGGCCTCGTCGTGATCGTCGCCGGGTGCCAGGATGAGCAGTTCCGGGCAGGCGCGCGCGGCCGGCACCGGGTCTTCGTCGTCGGTGGCGCGGCAGTCCGACAACAGCACCACCGCCTTGCGGGCGGCCCGGGAGGGCGCGAGCTGTTCCCGGGCCGTGCGCAGCGCGGTGGCCAGTGCGGTCACCCCGTGGCCGCGCAGCGCGAGGATCGTGTCCACCACGGCACCGGGCGGCCGGACCGAGCACAGTGGACGGAGCACGTCGGCCCGGCGCGCGAACGACACGATGGCGTGCTCGGCGGGCGCGCGCCAGGCGCAGGCCGCCGCGGTGAGCGCCGCGGCGGCCAGCCGGGCGCCGGTCATCGAGCCGCTGGCGTCGATCACCAGGCACAGCGCCAGTTCCGGGCGTGCCCAGTCCCGCGCGATCAGGTCGTCAAGGTGCGGCGGCCGCCCCGCTGCCCGCGCCTCGAGGAGCGCGGGCAGCGAAGCGTCGAGATCCAGCTCCCCGCCGTGCCGGGCGGGGAGCCTGCGCAGCCTGCCGATCCCCCGGCCGCGGGCCACGCCCCGCCGCGCGACGTCGAGCATCATGCGCCGGGCCAGCGCCCGCGCCGCGGCCCGCAGCCGTTCGTCGGTGGCCGAACCCATCTCGACCAGCATCGTCACGGCGAGGTCCGGTTCTTCCCGCAGCACCTTGGCGAACGCGTCCTCGTCCAGCACCCCCACTTCGGGGGACACTTCGGCGAAGCGGCGATGCCGGGCCAGGGTGGCCC
>NZ_VJWX01000711.1 GCF_007713715.1 Amycolatopsis rhizosphaerae | reverse complement strand
GTGGTGCTGGGGCTGGGCGTGGTCGCCGGGTTCCTCGCCCTGGACCTGGTCTCGTCCTTCAACGGCGGATGGTGGCCGGTCCCGCTGGTCGTGGTGGCGGTGGCGGCGGCCGCGGGGTGGGCCCGGCTGCCGCAGACCCGTCCGGCCCGGCGGCTGCTCGGCCGTCCGGTGCTCGCCGCGCTGCTGTGGGCACTGGTCACGGGCCCGGCGGGGGTGAGCGTGCTGAACTTCCTGGTGCCCTACCTGTGGACGGAGGCGGAGCACGCCTCACCGGTCGCGACCGGACTGGCGCTGCTCGCCTTCTCCCTCGCGATGGCCGCGGTGTCGCCCGCGGCGGGCCTGCTCGCGGACCGCCGCGGGAACATGCCGGTGGCGCTGGCCGGTATGGCGGTGATCCTGGCCGGATCCGTGGTGCTGTTCGCCGATGTGGTCACCGGGCTCGTCCTGATGGGGGTGGGCAACGGACTGTTCGCCGGCCCGCTCAGCGCCGCGGTCCTCCGGCACACTCCACCCGAGCTGAACGGCACCTCCGGCGGCGTCAGCGCACTGGCCCGGAACTTCGGTTTCGCGCTCGGTCCCGCTCTCGGCTCGCTCGCGTGGACCTGGACCGGCGGTGGTGCCGCGGGATTCCGGATGGGCGCGCTGGCCGTCGTCCTGCTCACCGCCACCGGCACCGTCGCGACCGGACTGGCCTGGCGCCGCGAGTCCCGCTCAGGTCGTGTTCCTTGAGCGTGCTGAGGCGGCACCGTCACGTAAACCACTGCCGAACAGCCTCTAGCGGCCGGACCCGCACGGACCGCTCGGGGCGGGCCTTAAGGTATGCCGCATGAGTCGGTTCGTGGACACACTTGTCGCCACCGCCAACGGAGGCGGGCAGTTGCGGGGAATGGTCACCGGGGAGCCCAAGGAACCGGTCCGGCGGACTTGGGCGGAAGTCCACGAGCAGGCCAGGCGCCTCGCCGGAGGGCTGGTCGAGGGCGGTCTCCGGCCCGGCAGCGCGGTGGCGGTACTGGCCGCCGCGCCCGCGCTCATCGCGCCGACGGTGCAGGGCGTGTGGCTGGCGGGCGGCAGCGTCACCATGCTGCACCAGCCGACCCCCCGCACCGATCTGGCGGTCTGGGCCGAGGACACCGTCAAGGTGCTCCGCATGATCGACTCCAATCTGGTCGTGCTCGGCGAGCCCTTCGACGCGCTGGCCCCGGTGCTGACCGAGCACGGGATCGGCTACCGCCTGATCAGTGACCTGCTCGACGCCGAGCCGATCGCCGAGCCGGTGCCGTCGGGGGAGGACGACCTGGCGCTGCTGCAGTTGACGAGCGGGTCGACGGCGGAGCCGAAGGCCGTGCGCATCACCCACGGCAACCTGTACACCAACGTCAAGGCCATGGTCGAGCGCGCCGAGTTCGAGTTCGACAAGGACGTCATGGTGTCGTGGCTGCCCACCTTCCACGACATGGGCATGGTCGGCTTCCTGACCGTGCCGATGACCTTCGGGGTCGAGCTGGTCAAGATCACGCCGGTGGAGTTCCTGTCCGGGCCGCTGATCTGGCCGGGGCTGATCAGCAAGTACCGGGCGACCACCACCGCCGCGCCCAACTTCGCCTACGCCATCGTCGGACGGCGTCTGGCGAAGGTCGAGGACGACGACGCCTACGACCTGTCCACCCTGCGCATCGCCCTCAACGGCGCCGAGCCCATCGACGAGACCGCGGTGAAGACGTTCACCGACGCCGGGGCCCGGTTCAAGATGCCCGCGGAATGCGTCTTCCCCGCCTACGGCATGGCGGAGGCGACGCTCGCGGTGTCCTTCGCCCCGCTGTTCACCGGCCTGACCCTGGACGTGGTCGAGGCGCACGCACTGGAGGCCGACAACCGGGCGGTCCCGGTGCCGGAGGGCGACCCGCGGCGGGGCACCGACGAGGTGCGCTCGTTCGCGGTGCTCGGCAGGCCGCTCGAGGGCCTCGAAGCCGAGATCGTGGACGAGCACGGGAAACGGCTCGGGGAGCGCGAGGTCGGCGAGATCCGCCTGCGCGGCCCGGCGGTCACGCCCGGGTACCTCACCGTCGACGGGCCGAAGCCGACGCAGGACGCCGAGGGCTGGCTGGCCACCGGCGACCTCGGCTACCTGATCGACGGGCAGATCGTGATCTGCGGGCGCCGCAAGGACGTCATCATCATGGGCGGCCGCAACATCTACCCGACCGACATCGAGCGGGCCGCGACCTCCGTGGAAGGCGTGCGGGCGGGCAACGCGGTGGCCGTGCGGATCGACGCCGGGACCCGGCGCGAGCGGTTCGCCGTGGTGCTCGAATCGAAGCTCGCCGGGGACGCCGAGGCCGAGCGGGCGCTGGCCAAGGAGGTGGCCGCCCGCGTGCGTGACGCCGTCGACCTGCGCCCGTACGCGGTGGTCGTGCTGCCCACCGGCAGCCTGCCCAAGACCCCCTCCGGCAAGGTCAAGCGCGCCGCCACCGCCGCCCAGTTCGCCGACCAGATCAACTCCGCCGCGCACTGACGCACTGACCCACGGCGGTCGGTTCCGCGGAGTGCCCTGAAGGTCGCCGTGAGGGGACCCCGCACGGTCGAAACGGCTGTGAGGGGACCCCTCACAGCACCGCGCAGCCCTGGTTGCAGGCGGGTCACCGCGGAGAAAGGCGCCTCGCACGGGTCGAACGTGGGACTCGGGCTGTCGAACGTGGGACACAAG
>NZ_VJWX01000710.1 GCF_007713715.1 Amycolatopsis rhizosphaerae | reverse complement strand
GTGCGGGTGTCGAACGGGTGGGGCGCGCTTTTTCGACCCCTCGCCGCATTCAAGCAGTTCAGCGTGGCTTGTGGTACTCGGTGGGGTGGTCGGAGCGGGTGATTCTACTGTGGCGGGCTGTGGGAACGGTGTGATCACGGCCGTCCCACAGTCCCCGGGTAGCCTCGATCGGTGTGATCACGCATGTCGCCGTGGTGCCGCAGGCGCCGTTGCTGGTGCCGCGGCTGTCCCCGGGAACCGAGCCCGGCCTGGCCTCCCTCCGGGACGCCTGCCTGTCCGCCGTGCGCACGCTGGGCGCGCGCTGGGTCGCGGTCGGCCCGCACCCCGAGGATCTCACCGTTCCGCCCCGCTCGGCGGGCAGTTTCCGTGGGTACGGCGTGGACGTGCCGGTGCGCCTGTCCGCCGACGGCTCCGGCGAGGAGCCGGAGATCGGTCTGCCGCTTCCGGCGCTGGTCGCGGGGTGGCTGCGGGAGCAGACCGGGGCCGAGTCGGTCGAGGTGCGGTTGCTCGGTGACGCCACGGATCCGGCGCGGTGCGCGCGGGTCGGTGAGGACCTCGACGAGGACGGCCCGTCCGCGCTGCTCGTGCTCGGCGACGGGTCAAACCGGCACGGGGCGGGCGCGCCGGGGAGTGCCGACGAACGGGCGGCGGGTTTCGACGACTCGGTCGCCAAGGCACTGGCCAAGGCCGACGCCGAGGCGCTGTTCGCACTCGATCCGGAACTCGCGGCGGAGCTGGGGGCGAGTGGACGTGCCTCCTGGCAGGTCCTGGCCGGGCTCGGCGACGGATGGCGGGCGGAACTGCTGTACTCGGCGGCGCCCTTCGGTGTCGCCTACCACGTCGCGGTGTGGGAGCGCGGGTGAAGCCGGTCGCCGTGGTGGGGCCGACCGCCACCGGGAAGTCCGATCTCGCCGTCACGCTGGCCCTCGAACTCGGCGGCGAGGTGATCAACGCCGACGCGATGCAGCTCTACCGGGGCATGGACATCGGTACCGCCAAGATCACGGTGCCGGAGCGGCGCGGTGTCCCGCACCACCTGCTGGACGTGCTGGACGTGACCGAGACGGCCTCGGTCGCGGCCTACCAGCGCGATGCCCGCGCGATCGTCGAGCGCCTCCTGGCCAAGGGGAAGGTGCCGGTGCTGGTCGGGGGTTCCGGCCTCTACGTCCAGGCCGTGCTCGACGACCTGCGGTTCCCCGGCACCGATCCCCGGGTGCGGGCCCGGTTGGAGGCCGAGGCGGCCCAGGCCGGTCCCGGGCCACTGCACGAGCGGCTGTGCCTGCTGGATCCGGTGGCGGCCGCCGCGATCCTGCCCTCCAACACGCGCCGGATCGTGCGGGCACTGGAGGTCATCGAGATCACCGGACGCCCGTTTTCGGCGACCATGCCGAAGCCCGGTCCGGCGCGGTACGACACGGTGCTGGTCGGCATCGACCGTCCCGCCGAGGCACTCGACGAGCGGGTCGACCTGCGGGTGGACCGCATGTTCGAGGCCGGTCTGGTCGACGAGGTGCGCGCGCTGGCCGCCCGGGGGCTGCGCGAGGGCAAGACGGCGTCGCGGGCGCTGGGCTACCAGCAGGTGCTCGCCGCGCTCGACTCCGAGAGCGACTCCGCCGACTTCGCGGCCGCCGCGGCCGCCACGAAACAGGCCACCCGGCGATTCGTGCGCAGGCAACGATCCTGGTTCCGCCGGGACGGGCGGATCCACTGGTTCCGCGGAGATGATCAGGATGTGGCCGCGCGGGTGCTTTCCGTGGTCGCCCAGTAGTCTGAGCGCGTGGCAATCGAGTTCCTCAAAGGGCATGGCACACAGAACGACTTCGTGCTGCTGCCCGATCCGTCCGGTCGTCTCGAACTGACGCCGGGTCGAGTCGCCGCCCTGTGCGACCGGCAGCGCGGGCTCGGTGCCGACGGTGTGCTGCGCGTCGCCCGCGCCGAGGCGCTGGGCCTGCCTTCCGCGGGCGAGTGGTTCATGGACTACCGCAACGCGGACGGGTCCGTCGCGGAGATGTGCGGCAACGGGATGCGCGTGTTCGCGCGGTATCTGGTGGACGCCGGACTGGTGGACGGCCGGGAGTTCGTGGTGGGCAGCCGGGCCGGGGACCGCCCCGTCGTGGTGCACCCGGACGGTTCGGTGACCGTCGAGATGGGGCCCGCCGCGATCACCGGCGCTTCGGTGTCGATCGTGGACGGACGGCACTTCTCCGGAGTGGCCGTGAACGTGGGCAACCCGCATCTGGTGTCCATAGTGGACGAAGACGTGCGCGAACTCGATCTTGGCCTCCCGCCGCGCTACGACACCGATTTCTTCCCGGAGGGCGTGAACCTGGAGTTCGTCAACCCGCTCGACGATGGCTTGCTGCGGATGCGGGTGTACGAGCGCGGGGTGGGGGAGACCCGGTCCTGTGGCACCGGCACGGTGGCCGCGGTGGCGGCGGCGCTGCACCAGGCCGGTACGGACACCGGGGAGTCCATTGTGGAGATTCCGGGTGGCAGGGTCACGGTCGTGTTGCGGCGCGGCCAGTCCACGCTCACCGGACCTGCCGAGTTCGTCGCGCGCGGCGAACTGTACGAGGCCTGGTGGGACGCTCAGCAGTAGGTTCAGGAAGGGACCGGCTCCGCGGGCACGTCCCGCATCCGGCGTAGCGGCGACACGAGAAGTGCGGTCATCGGCACGACCAGCGCCGCGGACGCGACCCACAGCG
>NZ_VJWX01000070.1 GCF_007713715.1 Amycolatopsis rhizosphaerae | reverse complement strand
ACCCAGGACACCATCGCCAGCCCCGAGTACGCCGGGCCGGTGCGCAGACCCTGCTGCAGGTACAGCGCGAGCACGAACAGCAGTGAGAAGTAGGTCATCGTGGTCAGCCCGTGCGCGAGAAGACCGTTGCGCACCAAGGGTTCACGTAAGACCTCGCGCGCGATCAGCGGTGCCGGGGCGCGCCGGTCCAGGCGCAGGAACCCCGCGAAGGCGGGCACACTCGCGGCCAGGCACAGCCAGGTCCACAGTGGCCAGTGCTGGTCGCGGCCGAGGACCAGCGGCACGATCAGCAGCAGCACCGAAACCGACAGTGCCAGCACCGATGCCACGGTGACCGGCCGGTCCCGGCGCCCGTCGTCAGCGGGAAGGATCACCCGGGCCGCGACGAGCAGTGGCACCCCGATCAGCACGTTGATCAGGAAGATCGGGCGCCAGGACAGGCCGAACAGGTTCGCCGAAACCAGCAGTCCGCCGAGCACCTGCCCGGTGACCGCGCCGCCGGACAGGGCGATCGCGTACCAGCCGAGCGCCCGGGTGCGGTGCGGGCCCGCGAAGTGCAACTGGATCCCGCTGAGCACCTGGGGCCCCATCAGTGCGGCACCCGCGCCCTGCACGAAACGGGCGGCGATCAGGGTGATGGGCCCCGACGCCAGCCCGCAGGCCAGCGACGCGAGCGTGAACAGGGCCAGACCGCGGCAGAAGGTGCGCCGGTGGCCGTGTGCGGCGCCGAGTCGCGCTCCCGTGACCAGCAGCACCGCGAAGGCGACGAGGTAACCGGAGACGACCAGGGCGAGCTGTCCGCCGGTGGCGGCCAGCTCGGTGGCGATCGACGGGGCGGCCACATTGACGATCGCGGTGTCCACATTGGCCATGAACTGGCCGGTGAGCAGGACGGCCAGCAGCCGCCCGCGGAAGGCGACCGGAGTCGTGGTGGTAGTCACGCCCCGATCTTCGGGGCTGCGGAACCGTTTCCGCTGGCGGGTTTCCGCCTTCTCGTTACGCTCCGGGGACTGCGACGTGGTCGTCGTGCACGGGGGCGAAGAGGTCGCCGTGTGCTTCCACCCTGGCCAGGGTTTCGTCGCTGGTGAACGTGAGGTCCCCGGGACGGCGGCAGGACCCGACCTCCTCCCAGGTGACGGGCGTGGACACGGTGGGCCGTTCCCGTCCGCGCAGGGAATACGGCGCCACGGTCGTCTTCGCCGGGTTGTTCTGGCTCCAGTCGATGAACACCTTGCCCGGGCGCAGCGCCTTGGCCATGGTCGCCACCACTTCGCCGGGGTGACGCCCGGCCAGCCGGGTGCCGATCGCCCTGGCGTACTCCGAGGTGGCCGCGGGGCGCCGGGTCCGCACCCCGCAGTAGAGCTGCAAACCCTTGGAACCACTGGTCTTCGCGTACGGGGTGAGCCCGTCGGCGACGAGTTCTTCGCGCAGCAGGACCGCGACCCGGCAGCATTCCACGATGGTGGCGGGCACGCCCGGATCGAGGTCGAACACCAGCAGGTCGGGCGCGCGCCGGACCTGTCCCGGCCCCACGGTCCACTGTGGAACGTGCAGTTCGAGTGCGGCCAGGTTCGCCGCCCAGACCAGCGTGGGGAGGTCGTTGATCAGCGGGTGGGCGTTGGCCCCCTCGCGGCCGCGGCTGCTGGGCAGCCGCGCGGTGCGCACCCAGGCCGGGGCGTGCCGCGCCACGTCCTTTTCGAAGAACGGTTCGGCGCCGACGCCCTCCGGGAAGCGGCGGAAGGTGGTCGGCCGGTCGCGAAGGTGGGGCAGCAGCACCGGGGCGATCCTGGCGTAGTAGTCGATGACGTCGCCCTTGGTGAACCCGGTTTCCGGGTAGAGCACCTTGTCCAGGTTGGACAGGACCAAGCGCCGGCCGTCGACCTGCACCGTCACGCGCTGTCCCGCCATGACTCCACTGTGCCGCACCCCCGGCCGCCGCGCACCTCGCTGGGCCGGGAGGATGCGGTCCCTGGCGGGCTAGGGGGGAACCGCGCCAGGGACCGCTCGTGCGCCGGATGCCGACGGGCATCGGGCAGGACCGCGGGATCTCCCGCGCTCCAGGGTAGGGCGTAACCGATGTTCCGCCCAGCAACTCACAGCTCCCGCACAGCTCCGCCGGAGGCCGATGGCCGATTTTCGCCAGCTTCGGCCGCCGAGGGCCGGGAGGCTTGGGGCATGAGCTTTCTGATCGAGGCGGTCCCAGCCTCCTACCTGGACCGGATCCGTTCCGCCGGGCGCGACGAGGCGGGCAACCCGCTGGCACCGAGGATCGACGAGGAGGGGGGCACCCCGCTGCGGTGCTGCCTGAGGGAATCGCTTCCGGGGGAACGCCTTCTCCTCATCGCCTACACCCCGCCGGGTACCGCGGGCGCCTACGCCGAGCGGGGTCCGCTGTTCGTCCACGCCGAGGACTGCCCGGGCTACGCGACGGTGACCGAGTACCCGCCGGGCCTGGCGCACCGGCGCCAGATCGTGCGCGCCTACGACGAGCGGGGCGACATGGGCGAAGGCGCACTGGTCGAAGACGGCGAGCAGGGGGCACGGGAGATCGCCCGGCTGCTCGCCGAGCCGGGCGTGGCGATCGTGCACGTCCGCAACGTCGTCGCGGGCTGCTACAACTTCTGCGCCCACCCGGCGTGACGACCGGCCGCGCCCGTGAACACGTCCGGGCGCGGCCTCCGCCGGTCAGGCGGCCACGGGGACGGCGATCTCGTCCGCGACCTCTTCCACCGCCGGCCGCCGGACGCGAAGCGCGGCGGCCGCGACCGCGGTGGCGGCCAGGGTGACCAGCCCGGCGACGAGCAGGGCCTCCCGCGGCCCGAGGTGCTCGGACATCCAGCCGAGCAGCGGCGCGCCGACGGCACCCGCGCCCGCGGCGACCGCGCCCTGGAGGGCCAGCACGCGGCCGCGCATGCCCTCTTGCGAGTCCAGTTGGACACGGGTGCTCTTCGCCGTGTCGATCACGACGGCACCGGCGGCGATGGGCAGGATCGCGGCGCCGAACCCGAACAGGCCCGGCAGGTACCCGCTGACCGCCTGCAGCGCGCTGGTGGCCGCGGCCGCGACGAGCAGCACGGTCATGGTCAGTTCCTTGGCGCGGGCGGCGAGGATCCCGCCGAGCACGGTGCCGACGGCGAACACCGAGGACAGCGCGCCGTAGCCCGCGGCACCGGCGGCGAGCGGTCCCTCGGTCATGGCGGCCATGGTGACCTGGTAGTTCCGGCCGAGGCCGGAGAGCACGAAGCCGAGGGCGAACAGGACGATCAGCATCCGGCTCCGGCCGACGTAGCGCAGCCCGGCCCGCACACCCGCCTGCTCGGGCGGGCTGACCTCCAGCGGGTGGAACTCCGCGGGCCGCATCACCATGACGGTCACGATCACGGCGACGAAGCTGGCCGCGTTGATCAAGAACAGCAGCGGGTTGCCGACCATCGCGGCCAGCACCCCGGCCAGGCTCATGCCCAGCACCCGCCCGGCGGAGTTGGTGATCGAGTTCCAGGCCAGTGCGTTGCCGAGGTCCTTCTTGGACACCACCTGGCCGGCGAACCGGCCGAGGGCCGGGCCTTCCAGCGCGCCGATGAGACCACCGACCGCGGTGAGCCCGTAGATCGCGGAGATGGGGAGGTCACGCCACACCACGAAGGCCAGCAGCAGCGCCGTGACCAGGTGGAGGCTCTCGCCGGCGAGGATGATCCGGCGAGGGGGGTGGCGGTCCGCGAGCGCGCCCGCCCAGGGCCCCAGCAGGAGCGCGGGCAGGGTGCTCAGCAGGACCGAGAAGCCGACCGAAGTCGCCGATCCGGTGCGCGCCAGTACCACCCAGTTGAGTCCGAGAACCTGCATCCAGCCGCCGGTGACCGAGACGAGGTCGGCCGAGGCCCAGAGGCGGTAGTTGCGGTTGGCGAGCGCACGAAGCATCGGCGGCATATTTCGCCGCAAAACGGTAATCCTTTCCCTGGCGCGGAAAACGCGCCCGAATGGTGGCGGGCCGGTCCTGTCCGACAATTGCGGCCGGCTCGCCCGGACGCCAATAACGTTACCGTAACGACCCGGGCTCACCGGGTTTCAAACCTGTGTCGATGCCGACATTCCGGCAGGTAACACTGCTGCCCGTGCCGACTTCTTCTCTCGTCGTGACGTCGTGATCGAGTGCCTACGGTTCGTCGGAAAAAGAAGAACGAGATAGGCGATATCGAGCCGGTGGGTACGGTAAATCGTTCGCGCGCACGCGGCCCGGTCCGGCATTCTTTCCCGGTGCCGACGTTCGACGAACTGCTCAGCGAGGGTGCCTCGGTGCCGGTCGGTGGCTGGGACTTCTCGTGGTTCTCGGGGCGGGCCACCGAGGCCCGGCCTTCGTGGGGTTACGCGCGGCTGATGGCCGAACGGATGGCCTCGGCCACGGCCGCGCTGGATGTGCAGACCGGTGGCGGCGAGGTGCTCGCTACGCTTTCCCGGCCGCCCGCGCTGCTGGCGGCGACGGAGTCCTGGCCCCCCAATCTCGCGATCGCCCGGGAGAACCTGCGCCCGCTCGGCGCCTTCCTGGTCGGCGCGGCCGACGACACGCTTCCGTTCCGTTCCGGGACCTTCGACCTGGTGGTCAGCCGCCACCCGGTGATCGCCGCCTGGGACGAGATCGCCCGCGTGCTCGCCCCCGGCGGGACCTACCTGTCCCAGCAGGTCGGCGCCGGGAGCGTGCGCGAGCTCACCGACTTCCTGATGGGGCCGCAACCGGTGAGCCAGGCCCGCGGCGCCGCGGTGGCGGTGGCGGCGGCGCGGGCGGCGGGGCTCACCGTGACCGGCCTGCGGCAGGAGGCGCTGCGCATGGAGTTCCACGACATCGCCGCCGTGGTGCACTTCCTGCGGAAGGTGATCTGGATCGTGCCGGGTTTCGAGGTGGAGACCTACCGCGATCGCCTGGCCGGCCTGCACGACCGGATCCGCAAGGAGGAGTCCTTCGTCGCGCACTCGCAGCGCTTCCTGATCGAGGCGCGCCGCGATTGAGCCCACTCAGTTCCCGGCGTGGACCAGGCGCGAAAGGGAACCGGGGGACAGGCTGTCGGTCCTCCGCCACAGTCCGGGCGCGATCGCTTCGCGCTGCCCGGCGTCGTCGAGCACCCGGAACCCGTGCTCGGACAGCAGCTCCGCCATTTCCCCTGGGGTGAAGAAGGAAAGCCACGGCTCACCCCGCTCGGCCGCGACCCCGCCCACGCCCCGCGCGTAGGCGCTCCCGGTCTCGTCCCGCAGCGATTCGGGCACCAGGTAGTCGGCGACGAGCTGGGAGCCGGGGGCGAAGGTGCCCAGCGCGGCCAGGGTCCGCCGGATCGAGCCGGGCGTGAGGTACACGGTGACGCCGAGCCAGGCGATGAACGCGGGGCGTGCCGGATCGAACCCGGCCGCGCGCAGGCTCGCGGTGAGCGAACCGGCCTCGAAGTCGACGGGGGCATAGGACACGGTTTCCGGCACCGGGGTGCCCGCCGCCGCCAGCCGGGCGCGTTTGCCCTCCTGCGTCGCGGGATGGTCGACCTCGAACACGCGCACCGGCAGGGGATTGCGGTAGGCGAAGGAATCGAGGCCGGCGCCGAGCAGTACGTACTGGGTCACGCCCGAGCGCACCGCCTCGGCAAGCCTGTCCTCGGTGTAGCGGCTGCGGATCACGACCTGGGCGCGGGCGGCCGCCAGGATCGGATGGGCACCGTGCTCGCGGTGGTAGCGCAGGAACTCCTCCGCCTGTGCGCCGAGGAGCGGCGCGGCGAGCGGGTCGGTGAAGATCGGCGGCTCGGCGTCCACGAGCGGATGAGCGGCGCGGGCGGCGGCCGCGGTCAGGGCCGTCTGGCTGATTTCGGAATGCACGCCGACACGTTATCCGGCATTTTGTGCATCATATCACAAAAAGAAAAATTCGGAAATCCCCAATCGATCACGCTTGGATCTCGGCGGTCCTGGGCGTTACGCCGTGAAGGGTCCCTTCACGGCGCCACCGGATCCCGGTCCCACTCGGCATAGGAGGTCCAGGCCGCCAAGGTGCGGGTGCTTTCGAACCGCCGGTGCTTCCCGGTGACCGGGTCGGTGAACTCCAGTGTCTTCGCCAGCAGCTGCAGGGGGCGGCTGAAGTCGTGCAACGGGGTCTCCACCAGCGCCGGGTAGCAGCGGTCGCCCAGGATCGGGATGCCGAGCCGGTTCATGTGCACGCGGAGCTGGTGGGTGCGGCCGGTGAACGGCACCAGCCGGTACCGGCCGAGCCCGTCGCGATGCTCGGCCAGTTCGACCAGGGTCTCCGCGTTCGGCGGCCCGGGGACCTCCTGTGCGCTGATCACGCCCCGTTCCTTGACGATGCGGCTGGTCACCCGGTGCGGCAGGGGCAGCGCGGGGTCGTGGCGGGCCACGGCCTCGTACTCCTTGGCGACCTTCCGGTCACGGAACAGGGTCTGGTACGCGCCCCGCAGTTCACGCCGGGCCACGAACATCAGCAGCCCCGCGGTCACCCGGTCCAGCCGGTGCGCCGGGGACAGCTCGGGCAGGCCGAGGTCGCGGCGCAGCCGGACGAGCGCGGTCTCCAGCACGTGCTGTCCGCGCGGGATGGTCGCCAGGAAGTGTGGTTTGTCCACCACGACCAGGTTTTCGTCCCGGTGCACGATGGCGATCTCGAACGGTACCGGGGTTTCTTCGGGCAGATCGCGGTGGAACCAGACGAACATGCCCGGCCGGAACGGCGTGTCCGCCGTCACCGGACCGTCCAGGCCGACGATGCGCCCCTCGGCGAGCATCGCGTCCAGCCGGTCGGGCGGCAGCTTGGGGATGCGTTCCACCAGATGGTCCCGGACGGTCGCCCACGGTCCTTCGGCGGGCAGCTTCATCCGGGCCGGGTCCAGCCCGTTGCGGGGCGGCAGCGGGGCTTCCGGCCTGCGTCTCACCCGCCCGACTCTAGCGGTGACCAGGCCGGACGGGTTCCGGCGGCGGTAGTCTGGTGGTCGGTACCGACGTGCGCGACGCCCCCGCCGCCGCGCCATGATCCCCTCCCGGCGCGATAATCACGGGCTTGTCAGGGGGGTCGGATACCCTGTCCCACCGTGGGTCGCCGGTGCGGCACCACGACAGGCCCCTCGCCGAACCGCATGCCAGAACCTGGGAGAAACACCCTGTGACCGCTTCAGCTGAGCCTCTCTACGGGGCCGACGACCTCACCCACCTCGAGGGGCTGGAAGCCGTTCGGAAGCGACCCGGCATGTACATCGGGTCCACCGACAGCCGCGGGATCAACCACCTGTTCACCGAGATCGTGGACAACTCGACCGACGAGGGTGTTGCCGGTCACGCCACCCGTGTCGTGGTGACGCTGCACGCCGACGGCAGTGTCCAGGTCGACGACGACGGCCGCGGCATCCCCACCGGCCGGCACGCCAAGTCCGGCCTGTCGGGGGTGGAGCTCGTGCTGACCCGGCTGCACGCGGGCGGCAAGTTCGGCGGCTCGGGCTACAAGACCTCCGGCGGCCTGCACGGCGTCGGCGCCTCCGCGGTGAACGCCCTGTCCCACCGGTTCGACGTCACCGTCAAGCAGGCGGGCAAGGTGCACGAGATGTCCTTCGCGCACGGGGTGCCCGGCGTGTTCGACGGTCCGGGCCCGAAGGCGAAGTTTTCGCCGCAGGCCGGGTTGCGCGTGACCGGCAGGATGAAGCGCGGCGAGCGCACCGGCACCTCGATCCGCTACTGGTACGACGCACGGTACTTCGAGGCGGGCGCCAAACTGGACACCGAAGCGGTGCGCACGAAGCTGCGCAACACCGCGTTCCTGGTGCCGGGCGTCACCTACGTGCTGCGGGACGCCACCGAGGGCTCGATCGGGGAGGAGACCTTCCACTTCCCCAACGGGCTCAAGGACATGGTGGAGTACCTCAGCCCCGGCGGGGAGAAGCCGGTCTCCGGCACCCTGCTGATCACGGGCACGGGCACCTACAAGGAGAACGCCGCCGACGAGAACGGCGTGATGAGGTCCAATGTGGAGCGTCACGCCGAGGTCGAGGTGGCGCTGCGGTGGGGTACCGGCTACGAGCGCACGGTCGAGTGCTTCACCAACACCATCCGCAACGTGCACGGCGGCACGCACCGCCGCGGTTTCGACCGCGGCGCGACGAAGGCCCTGCAGGAGGCCATTTCCAAGACGCGGGGCCTGCTCAAGCCGAAGGAGGAGCCGCCGACCTCCGAAGACGTGCTGGAGGGCATGACCGCGGTCATCCACGTGCGCATCCCGGAGCCGCAGTTCACCTCGCAGACCAAGGACGAGCTGTCCACCTCCGGGATCACGCGGGTGATCCAGGGCATCGTGGAGCGGCAGCTCAAGGCCTGGACCGAGGACCGCAAGACCAAGGCCGAGGCGAAGGTCGTGCTGCAGAAGGTGGTCGACGCGGCGCGCGTGCGGCTGACGCAGAAGCAGCAGAAGGACGCCGCCCGCCGCAAGACCGCGCTCGAGGGCGCCTCGATGCCCCCCAAGCTGGTGGACTGCCGCACCACCGGTATCTCCCGCAGCGAACTGTTCCTCGTGGAGGGCGACAGCGCGCTCGGTTCGGCGCGGATGGCGCGCGTCTCGGAGTACCAGGCCCTGCTGCCGCTGCGCGGCAAGATCCTCAACGTGCAGAAGGCCAGCCTCGGCGACACGCTGAAGAACGCCGAGATCGCCTCGATCGTGCAGGTGCTCGGGGCGGGCACCGGGCGGACCTTCGACCTGTCGGCGATGCGCTACGGCCGGGTGATCCTGATGGCCGACGCCGACGTCGACGGTTCGCACATCCGGACCCTGCTGATCACCCTGTTCGCCCGCTACATGCGCCCGGTGATCGAGGACGGCAGGCTCTACGCGGCCATGCCGCCGCTGCACAAGATCACCACAAGGGGCCGCAACCCGGAGACCCATTTCACCTTCACCCAGCGGGAAATGGAGGCGAAGGTGGCCGAACTGGAGCGCGCGGGCAAGCAGATCGTCACTCCGGTTCCCCGGTTCAAGGGCCTCGGCGAGATGGACGCCGACGAGCTGTGGGAGACCACCATGAACCCCGCGACCCGTTCCGTCCGGCGCATCACCTTCGATGACGCCGAGGCGGCCGAAGCCGCACTCGAACTGCTGATGGGCGAGAAGGTCGAACCCCGGCGCAACTGGCTGGTCGCCTCGGCCGCCCGGGTCGACCAGGCCGCGATCGACATCTGAAGCCGTCAGGAGAAGCAAGCACAATGGCACGCCGCAAAACCCCCACCACCCGGGTCGATCCGGCCGCCTTCGACCAGGCCGGTGCCCAGGTCTTCGAGAACCCGGTCAAGACCGAGATCGAGGACTCCTACCTCGAGTACGCCTATTCGGTCATCCACTCCCGGGCCCTGCCCGACGCGCGGGACGGGCTCAAGCCGGTGCACCGCCGCATCCTGTTCGCCATGAACGAGGCCGGGTACCGGCCCACGCACGCGTACGTGAAGTCGTCGCGCGTGGTCGGCGACGTGATGGGCCGCTACCACCCGCACGGCGACACCGCGATCTACGACGCGATGGTCCGCCTGGCGCAGGACTTCTCGATGAACGCGCCGCTCATCGACGGCCACGGCAACTTCGGCTCGCCCGACGACGGGCCCGCCGCCAGCCGGTACACCGAGGCGCGCATGTCGCCGGAGGCGATGCAGCTGGTGGGCGAGCTCGGCGAGGAGACCGTCGACTTCCGGCCCAACTACGACGGTTCGCTCGCCGAGCCGTCGGTGCTGCCTGCCGCGTACCCGAACCTGCTGGTCAACGGCACTTCCGGGATCGCGGTCGGGATGGCGACCAACATGATCCCGCACAACATGGGCGAGGTCATCGGCGCCGCCCGCTGGCTGATCAACCACCCGAACGCCTCGCTGGACAAGCTGATGGAGTTCGTGCCGGGGCCGGACCTGCCCACCGGCGGGCTGCTGCTCGGGCTCGACGAGGTGCGCAAGGCCTACGAGACCGGCCGCGGGGTGGTCCGCATGCGGGCGAAGGTCGAGATCGGGCCGCTCGAAGGCAGCCGCGGCCGTCAGGCCATCACGGTGACCGAACTGCCCTACGGCGTCGGCCCGGAGAAGGTGATCGAGAAGATCACCGACGAGGTGAACAAGTCCAAGCGGCTCACCGGGATCGCCGACGTCAAGGACCTCACCGACCGCGAGAACGGCACGCGGCTGGTGATCGAGTGCAAGGTCGGGGTGAACCCGCAGCCGCTGCTGGCCGATCTGTACCGGCTCACCCCGCTGGAGCAGTCGTTCGGGATCAACAACCTGGTCCTGGTCGACGGGCACCCGCGGACGCTCGGGCTCAAGGAACTGCTCGAGGTGTTCCTCGCCCACCGCTACGACGTGGTGACCCGGCGCACCCGGTACCGCCGCCGCAAGCGCGAAGAGCGGCTGCACCTGGTGGAGGGCCTGCTGCTCGCCCTGCTGGACATCGACAAGGTGATCCGGCTGATCCGGAACAGTGAGAACGCGGCCGCGGCCAAGGACGGCCTGATGAAGCGGTTCAAGCTCTCCGAGATCCAGGCGAGCTACATCCTCGACACCCCGCTGCGGCGGCTGACCAGGTACGACAAGCTCGAACTGGAGGAGGAGCAGGAACGGCTGCGCGAGGAGATCGCGGAGCTGACGAAGATCCTCGAAGACGAGTCCGTGCTCAAGCGCGTGGTGTCCACCGAGCTGGCCAAGATCGCCAAGGACTTCCGGAGCGAGCGCCGTACCGCGCTGATCGACGGTGACCTCAAGGAGGTGCTGGCCGCCTCGCAGCCGGCGGGTCCGCTGGAGGTCGCCGACGATCCGTGCCAGGTGGTCCTGTCCGCCACCGGCCTGGTGGCGCGCACCGCGGCCGAGTCGGAGGAGGCTCCCGAGGGGCGCCGCCGCCACGGCCGGGTCAAGCACGATTCCGTCGCCGCGGTCGTGTCCTCGACCGCCCGCGGGCAGGTGCTGCTGATCACCAGCCGCGGCCGCGCGTTCAAGACCGACGTGCTCCCGCTGCCCGTGCTGCCGGAGCAGGGCGGCACGGTGTCGCTGCGCGGCGGGATGGCCGCGCGGGAGCTCCTGCCGCTGGAGAAGGGGGAGCGGGTCGTCGGGCTCGCGCCGCTCGGCGAGCACATCGCCGGTTCGCCGGGGCTGGCGCTGGGCACGAAGCACGGCGTGGTCAAGGTGTGCGCCCCGGAATGGCCGGTGCGGGCGGACGAGTTCGAGATCATCACGCTCAAGGACGGCGACGAACTGGTCGGGGCGAGCTGGCTGACCGACGGGCGCGAGACCCTCGCGTTCGTCGCCTCGGACGGGTCGTTGCTGCGGCTGTCGGTGTCGCTGGTGCGGCCTCAGGGGCTCAAGAGCGGCGGGATGGTGGGCATCAAGCTGGTCCCCGATGCGCAGGTGGTGTTCTTCGGCGCGGTCCGCACGGACGATCCGGAGCGGGGCGAGCCGATGGTGGTCACCTCGACCGGCAGCAGCGTGAAGGTCACCCCGTTCACGGAATACCCGGCGAAGGGCCGCGCGACCGGCGGGGTGCGGGCGCACCGGTTCCTCAAGGGCGAGACCGCGCTGTCGGTGGCGTGGATCGGTCCACGGCCCGCGGGTGCCTCCCGCAACGGGGACCCGGTGGAGCTGCCGGAACCGGTGGCGCGCCGGGACGGATCGGGTGCCGCGCACCCCGGGCCCGACGTCGTCGGCTATCTGATCGAGCGCCCCTGACCCACGGCTCGCCGGGGCCCCGTCCCCGGCGGGCCCTCCCCGGTTCCCTGGCCGCGCCCGGCCGGAGGACTCGACGGGGGAGCGGTGCGGCGTTACCTTGGTCCCAAGGCTGGTGGTGGGACGGGTTCTGGCCCGGGGTCGCATCACCGGTGGGTGCCACACGCACCTGACCCCGGGTTTCCGAACGGGTAAGGCTGGGCAATCTCCGATCATGGCATCGACGGCGAGTGCGGAGGACAGGCTGCGCCGGATCGGTTTCGTCAGCAACCACGCGCTTGCCCATCTCGACACCGAGGATGCGCTCACCGAGTTGCTGGAACGGGTCCGGCGGGTGATGCACGCCGACACGGCGGTGGTGCTGCTGCTCGAACCGGGCGGGGGTGAGCTGTTCGCCGCGGCGGCGCGCGGCATGGATCCCGAGGTCCACCAGGGGGTGCGCGTCCCGCTCGGCAAGGGGTTCGCCGGCCGGATCGCCGCGGAGCGCCGGCCCGTGCTGCTCGAGCGGATCGACGAGACCACCGTGGTCAACCAGTTGTTGTGGGAGCGCGGCCTGCACACCCTGCTCGGGGTGCCGCTGCTGGTCGGCGGGTCGCTGATCGGCGTGCTGCACGTCGGGACGGTCCGGGACCACTCGTTCACCGAAGACGACATCCACCTGCTGCAACTCGCGGGCGACCGGGTGGCGTTGTCGATCCAGGCGCAGCGGGCGCAGGCGGCGCGGGCCGCCGCGACCGAGTTGCAGCGGAGTCTGCTGCCCGCGAAGCTCCCGGCGGTGCCGACGCTGGACATCGCCGCGCGCTACGTTCCGGGCGGCCGCTCCAGCGTCGCCGGGGACTGGTACGACGTTTTCACTCTTCCGTCCGGCAGGCTCGGCATCGTGATGGGCGACGTGGTCGGCCACGACCTGCCCGCGGCGGTGGTGATGGGGCGGTTCCGCAGCGCGCTGCGCGCCTACGCGCTGGAGACGGACGACCCGGCGGAGGTGCTGACCCGTCTGGACCGCAAGGCGCTGCATTTCGAGCCGGGGATGATGGCGACGGTGCTCTACGGCACGCTCGACTCCGCCTTCGAACGGCTGCACCTGTCCTCGGCGGGGCATCTCGAACCGCTGCTGGCGGTGCCGGGGAAGGACCCGGAATTCGTGACGCTGCAGGTCGATCCGCCGATCGGCGCGGTGCACGAAGCACGCCGCCACAGCACGGCGGTCGAACTGCCCCAGGGCGCGGTGTGCTGCCTGTACACCGACGGTCTGGTGGAACGCCGGTACCGTCCGCTCGATGCCGGTCTGGACCTGTTGCGCGAGGCGGTTTCCGTCCAGACGGCGGACCGGGTGTGCGCGCAGGTGATGCGGCGGCTGATCGGGGACGAGGTACCGGACGACGACGTCGCGTTGCTCATCCTCCGGCGCCAAACCGTCGAGGAGATCGGCCCGCTGGAGGTGGCGGTGCCCGCGGTTCCCGAGTCGTTGAAGGAGATCCGGGCGACGATGCGCCGGTGGCTGTCCGCGGTGGCCGCGGACCCCGAGGCCGCGGGGGATCTGCTGCTCGCGGTGGGTGAGGCCTGCACGAACGTGGTGGAGCACGCGTACGGCCCCGCCGGGGGCATGGTGACGGTGCTGCTGGAACGGCGGCAGGGCGACGCGGTGGTGACCGTCCGGGACACGGGACGGTGGCGTCGTCCGCGAGGGATCAACCGGGGCAGGGGGCTGTTGCTGATGCGGAAATGTGCCGACGACGTCCACGTCGAGCATGGTGAGGACGGCACGCGGGTGGTCATCCGCCGCGCCCTTGGGCAAGAGCGTGGATCGTGACGGAAGCCTGGGTCGAGACGCAGGTGCTGGACGGCAGGGTGTGCATCGAGCTGTCCGGCGAGATCGACCTGGACAACGCCGCCGCCGTTCAGGAGGAGATCAACGCGGTGGTGGGCAACGAGGTGGCCGCCGTGGTGGTGGACCTGACCCGGCTGTCCTATCTGGACAGTGCGGGACTACGGGTGCTGTTCCAGCTCGGGGAACGGATGCGGGTGCTGCAGATGGAGCTGGAGCTGGTGGTGCCGTCGCGGTCGCCGGTCCGCCGCGTGATCGAGCTCTCCGGGCTGTCCCCGGTGGCCCGCATGCTGTTCGACGACCCACCCCCGCCGAGGGGCTGGGGCGTGCCGTGAAGGGTCCCTTCACGGTCGAATCGACTGTGAAGGGACCCTTCACGGCGACCCGCAACCCCCTCAGTGGGAGTCGCGGGGGACGGCGTGCCCGCGGTGCCCGCGCAGGAAGTCGAAGTCCGCGCCCTGGTCGGCCTGGAGCACGTGCTCGGTGTAGAGCCAGGTGTATCCGCTGTCGGCTGGGGGCCGCGGCGGCCGCCAGGCGGCGCGGCGCCGGTCGAGTTCGGCGTCCCCGACTTCCAGGGTGAGCGTGCGGGCCGGGACGTCGAGCGTGATCTCGTCCCCGGTGCGCACCAGGGCGAGTGGGCCGCCGAGCGCCGATTCCGGGGTGACGTGCAGGACGACCGTGCCGTATCCGGTGCCGCTCATCCGGCCGTCGCAGATGCGCACCATGTCGGTCACCCCGGCCTTGAGCAGCTTCGACGGCAGCGGCACGTTCGCCACCTCGGGCATGCCCGGGTACCCTTTCGGGCCCGCGCCCCGGATGACCAGGATCGTGTTCGCGTCCACGTCGAGCCCCGGGTCGTCGCACACGGCGTGGTAGTCCTCGGCCGAGTCGAAGACCAGCGCACGGCCCCGGTGGGTGAGCAGATGCGGTGAGGCCGCCGACTGCTTGACCACCGCCCCGCCGGGGCACAGGTTTCCGCGCAGCACCGCGGTCCCGGTTCCGGCGGGCTGGAACGGTTCGTCGAGCGGGGTGATCACCTCGGGGTTCCAGCAGGCCGCCGTCGCGACGTTGTCGGCGACGCTCTTGCCCGTGACCGTCACGCTCGCCCCGTGCAGCAGACCTGCCTGGGCGAGCTGCTTCATCACTACCGGAAGGCCGCCCGCGTAACAGAAATCCTCCATCAGGAACCGGCCGGAGGGCAGCAGGTCGACCAGCGTCGGCACCGGCCGGGCCAGCGCGTCGAAGTCGTCCAGCGCGAGTGCGGGCCCGCTCCGGCCCGCGATCGCGAGCAGGTGGATGATCGCGTTGGTCGAGCCGCCGATGGCCGCGTTGACCCGGATCGCGTTCTCGAACGCCTCGCGGGTGAGGATCCGCGACGGGCGAAGGTCTTCGTCCACCATCGACACGATGCGGCGGCCCGCCTCCTGCGCGGTTTCGAAGCGGCGCGCGTCCACCGCGGGCCAGGTGGCCGAACCGGGCAACTGCATGCCGAGCGCCTCGGCAAGGCAGGCCATGGTGGAGGCGGTGCCCATGGTCATGCAGTGCCCGTTGGACCGGGCCATGCACCCCTCGGCGAAGAAGCATTCCTCCTGGGTCATCCGCCCGGCCTTGAGTTCTTCTTCGAAGCGCCACACGTGGGTTCCGGAGCCGACGTCGGTGCCCCGGTACTTGCCGTTGAGCATGGGGCCGCCGGTGACCATGATCGACGGCAGGTCCACGCTGGCGGCCGCCATCAGCATCGCGGGCGTGGTCTTGTCGCAACCGGAGAGCAGGACCACGCCGTCGAGCGGGTTGGCGCGGATCAGTTCCTCGACCTCCATGGCCATCAGGTTGCGGTAGAGCATGGCGGTGGGCCGCATGAGCGTCTCGCCGGTGGCCATGGTGGGGAACTCCAGCGGGAATCCCCCGGCCTGCCACACGCCCCGTTTGACCGCCTCGGCCACCCGGTGCAGGTGGGCGTTGCACGGCGCGAGTTCCGAAGCGCTGGTGGCGATGCCGATCACCGGCCTGCCGTCGAAGACCTCGGCGCCGAAACCCTGGTTCCGCATCCACGACCGGTAGATCATGCCCGGCCGTCCGGTGGCCGAGAACCATGCCGCACTGCGCCGCTCGCCCGTCACGATGACTCCCTCCGCTCCGAGGATCCCGCCAGGAAACGTTAAATCATTAGATGATTGGGTGTCCAGCGCCGATTCGTTGTAGGCTTACAATCGTTAGACATTTACAACGAATCGGAGGGTTCCGTGCCGGAACTGACCCCGCGGCGCAAACTGCTGGTCCTGGCCGTCTGCTGCCTGAGCCTGTTCCTCGTCTCGATGGACAGCACGATCGTCAACCTCGCGCTGCCGTCGATCCAGCGCTCCTTCGGCGCCGGGGTCTCCAGCCTCCAATGGACCATCGACGCCTACACCGTGGTGATGGCCGCGCTGCTGATGCTGTCCGGCTCCACCGGCGACCGGGTGGGACGGCGCCGGACCTTCCAGACCGGGCTCGCGCTGTTCACCCTCGGGTCCCTGCTGTGCAGCCTCGCCCCCGGCATCGCGCCGCTCATCGCGTTCCGCATGCTGCAGGCCGTCGGCGGCTCGATGCTCAACCCGGTCGCCATGTCCATCGTCACCAACACCTTCACCGAGCCACGGGAACGCGCCCGCGCGATCGGGGTCTGGGGTGCGGTGTTCGGGGTCAGCATGGCGCTCGGCCCGGTGACCGGCGGCGCGCTGGTGGGTGCCGTCGGCTGGCGGTCCATCTTCTGGATCAACGTGCCGATCGGCATCGCCGCGTTCACGCTGGCCGCGCTGTTCGTGCCGGAGTCCAAGGCGCCGCGCGCCCGGCGCGTCGACCCGGTGGGGCAGGCGCTGGTCATCGTGGTGCTGGGCAGCCTCACCTACGCGATCATCGAAGCGCCGCACGCGGGCTGGCTGTCCGCGCGGACCCTGGGCGTCTTCGCGATCACCGTGCTCGCGCTGGCCGTTCTGGTGCCGTACGAGAAGCGGCGGCCCGAACCGCTCATCGACCCGCGTTTCTTCGCCAGCGCCCCGTTTTCCGGGGCCACCATCATCGCGGTGTGCGCCTTCGCCTCGATGGGCGGCTTCCTGTTCCTGAACGCGATCTACCTGCAGAACGTGCGTGGTTTCACGCCACTGCACGCCGGACTGCTGACCCTGCCGACCGCGGCGATGATCCTCGCGCTGGCGCCGGTTTCGGGCCGGATCGTCGCCCGGCGCGGGGCACGGCGCCCGCTGGTCCTCGGCGCCACCGCGCTCACCGTCGCGGGCCTGCTGCTCACCCGCGTGACCGCCACCGCGCCCCTGCCCCTGCTGGTCACCGCCTACCTGGTGTTCGGCATCGGTTTCGGCCTGCTCAACCCGCCCATCACGAACACGGCGGTGTCCGGGATGCCGCGGGCGCAGGCCGGGGTGGCCGCGGCCGTCGCCTCGACCAGCCGGATGGTCGGCTCCACACTGGGGGTGGCGGTTCTCGGCGCCGTGGTCACCTCGCACATCACCGGCCCGCTGGCCACCGGGTTCGCCCCGGCGAGCCATTACGCGTGGTGGATCATGGTGGGATGCGGGGTGACGGCGGTGGTCCTCGGCTTCGCGACGACGGGGACCTGGGCACGCGGCACCGCGGAGCGGTTCGTGGAAACGGAAGAACGGGTGGTGAGCGCACGATGAGCGAGGCCGGTGACGCCACTGGAGTCTCGGCGCGGGTCTGGGAGCGGATGCGCGAACTGGTGCTGGAGCACCACGACAGTCGCAAGCAGGTGGTCGACACCCTCCACATGAGTTTCGTCAAGACCAAGGCACTGCGGCGGGTCGCGGCCCGGCCGATGACGCTGCGCGAGCTGGCCGCCGAGCTGCTCACCGACCGGCCGTATGCGACGGTGCTGGTGGACGATCTGGAACGGCGCGGCCTCGTCGAGCGCACGGTGCACCCGGACGACCGGCGGTGCAAGCTCGTCACGGTCACCGAAGCGGGCCGCGAGGTGGCCGCGACCGCGAACCGGATCCTGTCCACGCCGCCCGAATCGCTGCGTTCGCTGCCCGCCGAGGACCTCGCCACGCTGGACCGCATCCTGTCCGGGCTCAGGGATTCCGCGACCGCGTGAACTCCCGCCGTTGGTCCATGGCGTCTTACCTCCGGGTCTGCTGAAGTGGAGGGGTGATGACGGTGGACGAACCGGCGACCCTGTCCCCCGCGGAGGTCCGTGCGCTCTTCCGCGGCGGTACGGTCGCGCCCACGGCGGGGTGGGCGGACGGGTACACGCAGGCGAACCTCGTCGCGGTACCGCGTGACTGGGCCTACGACCTGCTGCTGTTCTGCCAGCGCAACCCGAAACCCTGCCCGGTGCTCGACGTCACCGACCCGGGGTGGACCACCTCCGTGCTCGCTCCCGATGCCGACCTGCGCACCGACCTCCCCGGGTACCGCGTGTGGCGGGACGGCGAGCTCGTCGAGGAGACCTCCGACGCGACACCGTGGTGGCGCGACGATCTGGTCGCCTTCCTCATCGGCTGCAGTTTCACCTTCGAGGCGGGACTGGCGAAGGCGGGCATCCCGCTGCGGCACATCGAGCAGGGCCGCAACGTGCCGATGTACGTCACCAACCGGGCCTGCCGCCCCGCCGGGCGGCTGCACGGCCCGATGGTCGTGTCGATGCGCCCGATCCCGGAACACCTGGTGCGGCAGGCGGCCGGGATCAGCGGCCGGATGCCCGCCGTGCACGGCGCGCCGGTGCACGCCGGGGACCCCGCCGAGCTGGACATCGGCGACCTGGCGAGCCCGGACTTCGGCGATCCGGTGGTGGCCGGGCCCGGCGACGTCCCCGTGTTCTGGGCCTGCGGGGTCACTCCCCAGGCCGCGCTGATGGCCTCCCGGCCGCCGTTCGCCGTCACCCACGCCCCGGGCCACATGTTCGTCACCGACGTTCGCGACACCGAGTACCGCATCGACTGATCGTCAGGAGGCGGCGAAGGAGCGGCGGTAGTCGTGGGGCGAGACACCGACGAGGCGGTGGAAGTGGTGCCGCAGCAGGGCCGCGGTGCCGAAAC
This sequence comes from Amycolatopsis rhizosphaerae, assembly GCF_007713715.1. Classification (GTDB taxonomy): domain Bacteria; phylum Actinomycetota; class Actinomycetes; order Mycobacteriales; family Pseudonocardiaceae; genus Amycolatopsis_E; species Amycolatopsis_E rhizosphaerae. The sequence continues at coordinate 2,700 of NZ_VJWX01000070.1, read as the reverse complement.
CGCATTCGCGCGCGATCTCCTCGATGCCGAGCGTGGTGTCCTCGAGCAGGCGCCGGGCGTGCAGGACCCGCTGGGTCGAAAGCCATTTGTGCGGGGTGGTGCCCGTTTCGGCGACGAACCGTCGCGCGAAGGTCCGCTCGGACAGGGCGGCGCGGCGGGCGAGGCCGGCGACGGTGTGCTCTTCCGCGAGGTGGTCCAGCATCCAGGCGAGCACGGGTTGCAGGCTGTCCCCGGAGCATTCGGGCACCGGTAGTTCGACGAACTGGCGCTGCCCGCCGTCGCGCTGCGGCGGGACGACCATGCGCCGCGCGATCAGGGTGGCCACGGAGGAACCGAGTTCCCGCCGGACGAGGTGCAGGCAGGCGTCGATCCCGGCGGCGGTCCCGGCGCTGGTGATGATGTCGCCCTCGTCGACGAACAGCACGTCCGGGTCGGTCTTCGCCTCGGGAAAGCGCCGTTGGAATTCCGCGATGTGGTGCCAGTGCGTGGTGCAGCGCCTGCCGTCGAGCAGTCCGGACGCCCCGAGCAGGAAGGCGCCGCTGCACACGGACAGCACCGTCGCGCCCCGGGCGTGGGCGGCCCGGATCGCTTCGAGTACGGCGGGGGGGTATTCCTCGCGCAGGAGCGCCGCGGGCAGGGCGACGAGATCGGCGCCTTCCAGCCCTTCCAGCCCGTGGGACGGCGTGACGAGCACGCCGGGGATCGAGGTGCGCAGCGGCTTGCCCGCCTGCTCGCCGCAGACGCGGAAGTCGAAGGCGGGCACCCCGTCGTCGGACCGGTCGATGCCGAACACCTCGCAGACCACGCCGAACTCGAACGGGGCGAGCTGATCGATGAGCAGGGCGGCGACCGTCTTCAGCATGGCAGGATTTTAGCGGAGCTAGTCAGATCTGCCACTTTTGGCAGGAAGTAGATGATCGCAAACTTAATGCCATGACGAACCTGCTGATCTTCCTGATCCTGCTGGGACTTCTCGCCTACGGGCTGGAGCGGAACCACCGCCGGATGCGGCCACCGCTGGTGAGCGGCAGCTTCGACCCGGAAGACCGGGACGAGATCCGGATGCGGTCGGAGCTCCACCACGGCCACTGACATTTCCTTGTGATGACGGAGGAGTAAGCACCTTCCGGGCCGGAAACGGTCCTTGACCTCGAGTGCGGTGGAGGTCGCAGAATCGCGCCATGCGACGACCCGACGGCGATCTGCTGTCCCGCCTCGACCGTGAGCAGAACGTGTGGCTGTGCACCCTCCGCGCGGACGGCTCGCCCCATCTCACCCCCGTCTGGTTCGTGTACCGGCCGGACAGCGTGTGGTTCTGCGTGGGGGAGCGGACCGTGAAAGTCCGCAACCTCGCCCGCGACCCTCGCGTTTCCCTGGCGCTGGAGGACGGGCTCGCCCCGGCGGTCGCGGAGGGATCCGCGCGGCCGCACACCGGGGACTGCCCGGAGGAGATCGTGGCCGCGTTCCTCGGGAAATACGACTGGGACATCCGGAAACCGCTCGAGATCGGCGGTTTCGGCGTGTTGTACGAGGTGCCCGTAACCCGCTGGCTCCTGGCCGGAGCCGCGTGAGGGGCCCCTCACGGCAAATACGGCCAGAGTCCCGGCAAAGTCCGGTCCGCTCGCGGTGTACGGCGCGCCCGCCGGGCGAGTCCCACCCTCAGGCAGGTGAGTCCCACCCTCGTGCGGGTGAGTTGCCCGTTCAGGCGGGGTTTGGTGCTGTGAGGGGGTCCCCTCACAGCACACGCCGGGCCCGCCGCCGGAATCTAGAATCGCTGGTGTGGCGGAGGATGACGGGCTGATCGCGGGACGCTACCGCCGGGTGTCCGAGATCGGGCGCGGTTCGATGGGGGTGGTCTGGCAGGCCAACGACGAGCGGCTGGACCGGGTGGTCGCGGTCAAACAACTCGTACTCGGCGCCACCGTCGACGAGGAACGGGCGGTTCGCCGCGCCATCCGGGAGGGCCGGATCGCCGCGCGCCTGCGCCACCCGCACGCCATCAGCGTGCACGACGTGGTCGAGCACAACGGGAAACCCTGCCTGGTCATGGAATACTTCCCGTCGCGCAGCCTCGGCGCCCGGGTCGCCGAGGGCCCGCTGCCGCCGGCCGAGGCGGCCGCGATCGGGGCGCAGGTGGCGGCCGCGCTCGCGGCGGCGCACGCCGAGGGCATCGTGCACCGGGACGTGACCCCGGCCAACGTGCTGATCGGCGAGGACGGCACGGCGAAGATCGCCGACTTCGGGATTTCCCGCGCCTACGGGGAAAACACCGTCACCGACGGCGGTGTTCTCGCCGGCACTCCCGCTTATCTCGCGCCCGAGGTGGCCGCCGGGAAGGAGGCGAGTCCCGCCTCCGACGTCTTTTCCCTTGGCGCCACGCTGTATGCCGCCGTGGAGGGCACGCCGCCGTTCGGCGAGGAGGAAAACCCTTACGCACTCCTGCGACGCGTGGCCTCGGGCGACCTCACCCCGCCGCAGCGAAGCGGTGCGCTGGCGGAGGTGCTGACATGGATGCTGCGGCGCGACCCGGCCCAGCGGCCGTCGATGGAGGAGGCCCGGCGCGCGCTGACGGCGGTGGCCGAGGGACGGCCCCCGCGCAATCCGACGCTGCTGCTGCCGATGCGGCGGCGGCCCTCACGGCGGACGGTCCTGGTGGGCGCCGCGGCGGTGGGCCTGGTCGCGGTGGGGGCGTTGCTGGGC
>NZ_VJWX01000709.1 GCF_007713715.1 Amycolatopsis rhizosphaerae | reverse complement strand
CAGCACCACGAACAGCATTCCCACGAGCAGCAGGCACCCGCTTCCCTCACGGGGTTCGCGGGCCGAGCCGGGCTTCTTGCGCATCGATGCGGGTACCGGTGCAGGTCAGGGGTGCCGGAGGCGCTGCATGATCAGCGGGATGAAGTGGTCCATGTCGGCCTGCAGGCAGGCGAACTGGGCGTGCTTGCCGGTGCAGCCGGTGGCCCAGCCGCTGCCGTCGCCGTAGTCGGTGAACTGGAACGGGATGCCCGCCGCGGTCAGGTACCCCGCGGTCACCTTCGCCGTCTGCTCGGCCCCGTTCTCGACCACCGCCTGCACCGGGTTGACGGTGAGGTCCCCGCCGTTGCCGGTGTACATCGCCACTCCCATGCCCCGCAGCGCACTGACGTGCTGGGCCGGGCTTTCCGTGTTCCACACCCCGTCGAGCGGCCAGACCGGCGGGCCGAAGATCGCGTCCGCGGAGGTGGTCGGCGTGCCCGACGCCGGGTCCAGTTCGGTCTCCACGACCGCCGCCCGCTGCCCCTGGTTGAGCAGGTCGAGTCCGCCGGAGAAACTGCCCACGTAGCTGAACAGGTCCGGCCGGTGCTCGGCGTAGTGGAACGCGCCGAAGCCGCCCATCGAGTGGCCGACGATGGCGCGGCCCTCACGGGCGGGGATGGTCTTGAGGTTCGCGTCGATCAGCGGGATGAGCTGGTCGAGGTGGAAGGTCTCCCAGTTCTGCGGGCCGAGCGAACCGGGGTTGACCCAGTTCGAGTACCAGCTGCGGACCCCGTTGGGCCACACCGTGATCAGCGGCACCCCCCGCGTGGCGTCCTCGGTCATCCGCAGGTTCGCCACCGTGTTGGGCAGGTCCCGGTTGCCGTGCAGGCCGTACAGCACGGGGTAGCGGGTGGCGGCCGCGCCGTCGTACCCCTCGGGCAGGGTGACCATGACCACGTGCTGCCCGGCGGTCTGGCCCGGCATCAGCGTCGGGTTCGGCACCTGGTCGGAGGTCACCGCGAAGGTGAAGGTGCGGTGGGCGTCGTCGGCCCAGGCGGGCTGGCCGACCACGGTCAGGCCGAAACCGCTGTCGAAGTGCGGCGGATCGGCGGTTTCCGCGCTCGCCGCGGGGGCGGCCGCGACGGTGATGGCGAGGGCGAGGCCGACCCCCAGTACGGCCCCGGCCCGCCGCAGCGGTCTGAAACGGGTTCTCATGCGGCTCCTGCCCTTTCCGGTCGATCTTCTTCCCGTGGTGCGGTCATCCTGCCGTTCGCACTGGTCAGGGGGCCAGGCCGGGAACCGGCCGGATATGGCCGGTGATCACGCTAGAGTCGGTCCCCCAGGGATCACCGGTAGGAGAGGCCCGAAGTGACGAGCCGGTTCGGCACGCTGCTGCGTCAGCTGCGGTGTGCGGCGGGGATGACTCAGGAACAGCTGGCGGAGCGGTCCGGGGTGGGGGTGCGCACCATCCGCAGGCTGGAGACCGGCGAACCCACCGACCCCCGGCTGGGGACGGTGAAGTTGCTGGCGGACGCGCTCGGGCTCGCGCCGGACGAACGCCGGCGCCTGCTGGCCGAAGCGGGCGGCACCCCGGAACAGGAAGCCCCGGAGACACAGGAAGCCCCGGAGACACCGGAAGCCCCGGAGACACCGGAAGAACCACCGGGCGAGGTTCCCCCGGTGCGCGGGCCCGTGGTGCCCCCGGCGTTCCGGGAAGCGCTCTCCGAAGCCGCCTCGACACTGGCGCAGGCGGTCAGCGGCCGATGGCAGCGCGAGGAGGAGCAGCGCGGCGTCCACGACCCGTTCCCGCTGCCGGTGCGCTGGCGGCCGATGGCACCGGAGCTGACCGATCACTGGGACAACATCAACCGGGCGCCCGCCGGGGTCACCTCGCGCCCGCTCGAACTGACCGGCACCCTCGACGAGATCGCGGGCACCTACCGCCGGATCCCGTCGGGGCGCCTGGTCGTGCTGGGCCGCGCCGGTTCCGGGAAGACGATCCTGGCGCTGCGGTTCGTGCTGAGCTACCTGCGCACGCGCACCGAGGCCGAGCCGGTGCCGGTCGTGTTCGGCCTCGGCTCGTGGGACCCGACCGCCCTCGCGCTCCGCGACTGGCTGATCGACCGCCTGCTGCGCGACTATCCCGGCCTGGCCGCCGACGGCGGAGGCGGGGAGACGCTCGCCGCCGCGCTCGTCGAGGCCGGTTACATCCTGCCCGTGCTGGACGGGTTCGACGAGATCGCGGACGGCCTGCACCGCCCCGCGCTGGAAGCGCTCAACGGCACTTCACTGCCCCTGCTGCTGACCAGCCGTCCCGGCGAGTTCGCCAGTGCGGTGGCGGCGACGGACGTGCTGACCGGGGCCGCCGGGATCGAGCTGACCGACCTCACCCCGGACGATCTCGCCGGCTACCTGCCCCGCACCGTCCGCCGCGCGGCGAACGGCAGGTGGGATCCGGTACTGACCGTGCTGCGCGAGCGGCCGGACAGCCCGGCCGCTGCCCGCCTGAGCGCCGTGCTGAGCACTCCGCTGATGATCGTGCTCGCCCGGACCGTCTACAGCGACACACCCGGGCGGGATCCGGCCGAGCTGCTGGACAGCGCCCGGTTCCCCACCGCCGAAGCCCTGGAAGACCATCTGCTGGACAGTTTCGTGCCCACCGTGTACCGGCACCGGCCCCCGGCCGGTCCCGCCGGGCGGGGCACGGGCGGGAGTGGGACGGACCGGAACTGG
>NZ_VJWX01000708.1 GCF_007713715.1 Amycolatopsis rhizosphaerae | reverse complement strand
CGCCGGTTCTCCGCCGGTGCCGTCCCGATCGCGGCGATCATCGCGGTGCTGCTGTTCTTCACCGTGGCCCGGGGTATCTGGCTGGTGTTCCTGCTGCCCGCCGCGGTCGCACTGGTCCTCGGTTCGAGGTCCCGGTAGTGATGGAACCCATCGAGATCAACGCCGGGGAGTACTACCTGCGGCAGTTGCGCGCCGACGACCTCCTCGACGACCGGCCCGCACTCGTGGAGGCCTTCGCCGACCCCGAGCACTCCCGCTACATCCTGAACTACAACGTGCGCAATCGCGCCGAGGCCGGCCGGTACGTGGCGCAGCGGGCCGCCGAGTGGTACGCCGACGACCGGTGTTCCTGGGCCATCGCCGAGCCCACCACCGGCGCCCTGCTCGGCGAGGTCGGGCTCAAGAGCCTCGATCTCGCGGCGGGCACGGCCGAGATCGCGTTGTGGGTCCACCCGAAGCAGCGCGGCCGGGGCATCGCCCCGACCGCGGTCGACGCCGCGGTGCGCTTCGGTTTCGGCGCCCTGGGCCTCAACGAGATCGCCTACCGGCACCATCCCGACAACCACGCCTCGGCGGCCGTGGCCCGGCGCTGCGGCTTCACCAGGGTGGGTTTCGGGGAAGATCCGAACCAACTGGGTGAACGGCTCGTCCGGTGGATCCGCACGGCGTCCTGAACCATCCACCGCGGCGGACGGCATCGCCCTCCCGAACTTCGCGTCGGAACCTCCGCGAGGAGATTTCACCGGAAATCAGCATGCCGTTCATCTCGGTGTAGACGATGGTGACGCGCTCGCCGAGCGCACCACCACAGGCGTTCGGCGGAAGGACTGGACCACCGGGGCAAACCATGCGCGAGTCGGACATCGGGAGCCTTTCCGACCCGGCTGTGCCGGGTGACACAATTCCTTTCACATTCCCGGATGTTGTGATGATCTGGAGTCGGATACCTGATTCAGCGCCGAACGGGGGAAACGTGGGCGACTCCAGCCTGTTCCTGACCCGCATCCTCGACGTGCTGTGTGATGGCGGCGACAAAATCGCTTTTGCCCACCGTAGCCGGTCGATGAGCTACCGGGAGACCTTTGACACATTGCGACGACTGCATGCGACGCTGAAAAGCGAGGGGATTTCCCCGGGACAAACGGTCGCAATCACCGGCGGAAACATGCCGGAAACAATTCTTCTGCAGATTGCCGCGCAGTTGCGTGGCGCCCGTGTGATCCATGTCGAAAACGGCATGCCACTCGACGATCTCCAGGCCGACCACGTGCTCTCCTCCGATCCGGACGGCCCGCTTCTGCTCGCCGGAAACGGCGCGAAGACCAGCCACGCCGACATCGTGATGCCCGGCAAGGTCGAAACGCTGTTCGCCGTCGAGAACGGTGCGCCCGTCCGTTATGACGAGACCTACGAGGAACTGGCCCGCACGATCGAGCCGCACGCGGGCGAACCCGAGCGGATTCTGCTGATCGCCCCCATGTCGCACCCGATCGGCAACCGCATCACGGTGAAGGCACTCCTCGCGGGTGACACCGTCGTGCTCCACGAGCGGACGCGGGAACCGTTGCAGAGCGCCTCGGCGCAGGGACCGGGCGAGTAGACCGGACAGGGCTGAACCGGACTGAACCGGAGCGGCGCTATCCCACCGGTTCGATCAGGCGTGCCCGCGCCTCCGGCGCCGAGGACCGCCGGGCGTCCGCCGCTTCGTCGCTCGGCTGCGCCTGGGAGTCCCGCTCGGCCTCGACCCGCGCCGTGTAGACGTCGACCTCCCTGGTGATCATCGGGTCGGACCAGCCGAGCACCTCGCCCATGAGGCGCGCCACCTGCTCCGCGCAGGCCACCCCTCGATGGGGGTATTCGATCGAGATCCTCGTGCGACGGGCCAGCACGTCCTCCAGATGCAGCGCCCCCTCGTGGCTCGCCGCGTACACCGCCTCCGCGGCGAGGTAGTCCGGCGCATGCTCCAGCGGCCGCAACAACTCCGGCCGCCCCTCGGCCGCCTGGAGCACCTCGTGCACGAGCGAGCCGTAACGGTCCAGCAGATGCCTCACCCGGTAGGGATGCAGCCCGTGCTGCATCGCCAGGTGATCGGCCTGGTTCACCAGCGCGTGGTAGCCGTCGGCACCGAGCAACGGCACCTTGTCGGTGATCGACGACGGCGGGCGGCCCGGCAGGTCCACCACCGCCGCGTCGACCGCGTCCCTGGCCATCACCCGGTAGGTCGTGTACTTGCCGCCTGCGATGGCCACCAGTCCCGGCGCCACCCGCGCCACGGCGTGCTCGCGGGACAGCTTGGAGGTCTCCTCGCTCTCCCCCGCCAGCAGCGGCCGCAGACCGGCGTAGACGCCCTCGATGTCGTCGTGCGTCAACGGGGTGGCGAGCACCTTGTTCACGTGCCCCAGGATGTAGTCGATGTCGTTCCTCGTCGCCGCGGGATGCGCGAGATCGAGGTTCCAGTCGGTGTCGGTGGTCCCCACGATCCAGTGATTGCGCCACGGGATGACGAACAGGACCGACTTCTCGGTGCGCAGGATCACCCCTGTTTCCGCCACGATCCGGTCCCTCGGCACCACCACGTGCACGCCCTTGCTGGCCCGCACCCGGAACCGGCCGCGACTGCCGGACAACCGCTGCAGTTCGTCGGTCCACACCCCCGTGCAGTTGACCACCACCCCGGCCTGGATGTCGGTCTCCCGGCCGTCCTCCACGTCCCGCACC
>NZ_VJWX01000707.1 GCF_007713715.1 Amycolatopsis rhizosphaerae | reverse complement strand
GGTGGGCGCGGTGGCGGGCGTGCTGATCGCCCCGAGCACCTTCGTCAGCCCGACGGCCTTCGACGCGACCCTCGTCTTCGGGTTCACGGCCGCGGTCATCGGCGGGCTGGACAGCCCGCCGGGCGCGGTCATCGGCGGGCTGTTCCTCGGCCTGGTGCTCGGCTACGTGTCGGGTTATTTCGGTTCGGACATCGTCACTCTGGGAGCTCTGGTCGTGTTGATCGTCGTACTCATGGTGCGCCCCAACGGTTTGTTCGGTCACGGCGTGCGGAGGCGGGTATGACCGCGGCGATCGAACGGCCCGGCGGCCTCCGGCGGGGCAACGCGGTGGCACGGCTGTGGCGGGAGTCCACTTTGGTCCGTCACCTGGTCTGGTCCCTGCTGGGACTGCTCGGCTACTACGTGCTTTCGGTGTCGCTGGACGCCTTCGCGAACCTCCAGCTGGCGCAGATCGCCTACCTGGCGATCGCGACCGCGGGACTGACCGTGCTGTCCGGCCTCAGTGGACAGATCTCGCTGGGGCACGGCGCGTTCGTCGCGGTGGGCGCCTACACCTCGGCGCTCCTGCTGCAGCACCAGCAGTGGCCGACGGCCGCGGTGCTCGTCGCGGCGGTCGTGGTGACCGCGGCGCTGGGCGCACTGGTCGGGGTGGCCGCCGCGCGGTTGCGCGGGCCCTACCTGGCGGGGGCCACGCTCGCGCTCGCCGTCGGGTTGCCCGCGCTGGCCGACTACCACGGCCTGCGGGCGGTGCTCGGTGGCGCGAACGGCCTGATCGTCACGTCACCGCCCCCGCCGCTCGCGCTGGGGGAGTCCTTCCCGGTGGAGCGGTGGCAGTCCTGGATCGCCGGGTTCTGCCTGGTGGTGACCCTGTTCCTGCTGGCGAACCTGATCCGCAGCCCGCTGGGGCGGGCCATGCGCTACGTCCGCGAGGACGAGGACGCCGCGGCCCTGTCGGGGGTTTCGGTGGCACGGACGCAGATCCTGGCCTTTGCGGTGAGCGCGGGCTGCGCCGGGCTGGCGGGCGGGCTGTTCGCGCTGGTCAACAACCTGGCCGCGCCCGGGGCGTTCACACTGACCCTGTCGCTGTCGCTGCTCACCGCGGCGGTGCTCGGCGGGCTGGGCAGCCTCGCCGGTGCGGTGTACGGCGCGGTGATCGTGACCCTGCTGCCCAGCTGGTCCACCCAACTCGCGCAGGCGGCGAACCTGCCGAGGGAGATCTACGCCAACGTGCCGCTGGTGCTCTACGGCGTGGTGCTGATGGTGGTGATCGTGCTGTTCCCCGGCGGCATCCAGTCCGGCGTCCGCCGGGTGGGCCGCCTTCTCCGTACCGCTGTCCGACGATGAATCACTGTGAGGAGAGAAAATTGGCCGCTTGGAGACGGACGCGCGTGACGGTCGCGCTGGCCGCGGCGATCGCGCTGACGGCCGGTGGGTGCGCCGGCAGTGGGGGCGGGAGCACGCCGGGGGTGACCGACACGACGGTCACCGTCGGCGGGACACTGCCGCTGACCGGTCCCGCCGCGCCGGGGTACAGCGAACAGGGCCCGGCCGCGAAGGCGTTCTTCGACTACGTCAACGCCGCGGGCGGGATCAACGGTCGCAAGATCACCTTCAAGTACGTCGACGACGGGTACAACCCGGCGCAGACGGTGACGCTGACCAAGCAACTGGTGTTGCAGGACAACGTGTTCGCGATGCTCGGCTCGCTGGGCACGCCGACGCACACGAAGGTGGTGGACTTCCTCAACAGCTCCCGCGTGCCCGACCTGTTCGTGGCTTCGGGCTGTACCTGCTGGGACTCCCCGCAGCAGCATCCCTACACCTACGGCTGGCAGCCGGACTACACGGTGGAGGGCAAGATCCTCGGTGACTACGTGAAGAAGACCTTCGCCGGGAAGAAGATCGCCTACTTCTACCAGGACGACGACTTCGGGCACGACGGCATGAAGGGCCTGGACAAGTTCGTCGACCAGTCCCAGGTGGTGTCGCGGCAGCCGTACCAGCCGGGCAACACCGACATCGGCCCCCAGGTGGCGGCGATCGCGCGTTCGGGTGCGGACGTGGTGGTGCTGGAGAGCATCCCGGCCTACACCGCGCTGTTCAAGCTCGGCGCGCTGAAGCTGGGCTACAACCCGAAACTGGTGGCCTCGAGCGTGGGGGCCGATCCGACGACGGTTTCGGGGCTGCTGGAGAACTTCGCCAAGAAGGCGGGGAGCGCGGTGCGCGGGTCCGACCTCATCGAGGGCCTGGTCACCAGTGCCTACCTGCCCGCCACGGACGATCTGGGCAACTCGTGGACCGCGCTGTTCAAGAAGATCCACGACCAGTACATCCCGGACATCCCCTTCGACGGCAACGTGGTCTACGCGATGTCCTACGCCTACACCTTCGTGCAGGCGTTGCAGGCGGCCGGCAAGACGCCGACGCGGCAGAGCCTGATCGACGCGCTGAACAAGGGCGGGTTCACCGGACCCGGCCTGGTGCCCTTCCGGTACAGCGCCTCTTCGCACGCGGGCTTCACCGGCGGGCAGATCGCGATCGTCCAAGGTGGACGCCAGGTGTCGCAGGGCAGCGCGCTGACGACGGATGACGGGGACTCCGCGGTGGTGCCGTACTCGGTGGTTCAGCCCACGGCGCCCGCCAACGGGATCCCGGGGGCGTGAACGACGTGGGGGCGGGCCGCCGCGGTGCGGTGCCCGCCCCCACGCACCGGATGCGGC
>NZ_VJWX01000706.1 GCF_007713715.1 Amycolatopsis rhizosphaerae | reverse complement strand
CGACCGAACCCCACCGCGAGGACACACAACCACCACACGAAGAAAACCCGCACCACGAGGAACCGGCCGCCGAGCCGCAGCACGACCGTACCGGCGCGCCGGGCGACGGGCCGCCGGTGGAACGGCCGGACGAGCCGTACCTCCGCGACGACGATTACCGCAGCGACGATCCCCGGCATTACGCGCAGATCGACGACCAGGTCCTGGAAGAAGGCGTCCGGGACAACGGCGAACTGTTCAACGAGCAGATCTTCCGTCAGGCCACGGAACTCCGGGGCCTGAGCCCGGAGTTCGCGCACATGTCCGACCTGGGTGCGGCCGCGGTGCACAGCTACACCCGGCACGAGGTCTTCGGCAGGCTCAACGAGGCCCTCCGTACCGGCGAGGACCTGCACACCTACGTCGGTCAGGCCAAGGCGGTCGTTTCCGGTCTCAACGAGTTGCCTCCGTACCGCGGCGAGACGGTCCGCACCATCAACTTCGACAACAACCAGCGTCTGGTGAAGCTGGCGCTGGCGCACTACGAGCCCGGCAAGGTCACCGTCGAGCCCTCGTTCACCAGCACCAAGAAGGTCACCCCCGAGGACCCGTACCCCTACGACCGCAACGCACCCATCGAACTCCGGATCAGGTCGGTGACCGGCCGGGACATCGAAAAGCTCTCGGACAAGCCGAAAGAGCGCGAAGTCGTTCACAAGCCCGGCCTCCAGCTGCTCGTGACGGACAAGCGACTGGTGGTGGAGAACGGCACGGAGAAGTGGGTCATCCACGCGGAGGAGATCACCGAGGGCCACCCGAAGTATCTCGCCCCTGAGACCGCAGAGCAGGCCATCCACGAGCGGCGCGAACGGCTCGCCGCGGACCTCCGGTCCGCCCCGAGCGCCATAGCGGCGGGCTTGGGGTTCGACTCCGTCCCCTCCGAGGACGACCGCGCCCGGCGAACCGGGCCGGAACTCACCCCCGAGCAGCGGGCCGCGCTCGCGGCCATGCGCCCGCCGCCCGACGGGTGGTCCTCGCTGAACCGGGCCACCGACCCTCCGGGGGTGCCCGCCCTGCACGGCGGGACGGTGGAGGCCCCGCAGCGTCAGCTGCGGTTCATTCGCGACCTCTTCCCGCAGATGGAGGGGATCAACCGCGGCCACTACGGCGACGATCCGGCCTTCCACCGCAACGGCGCGGAGACGCTGCTCGCCTACGAGGACCGGGTCACCGGCCGGAACCCGGACGCGCTGGCGGAGCCCCGCCCGGAGGGACACCCCTTCGACGATCCCGCCAGTCAGCGGGATGCCCTGCGGGAGCGGCTGGGTGGCGACTGGAGCAGGCACCGGTCCATCGCCGACTCGATCGACGCCATGCGGGACCGTCCGGTGGGTTCGCGCGCCGTCCTGTCCGTCGAGTACTTCGAGCCCGGCCCGCCGCCGCGCTCGGAGCACAAGGTGTTCGCGGCGGTCACCACCGAGCACGGGGTGGCCCTCCTCGACCCGGTGCGGAACCGGTTCGCCGAACTGCCCCCGGAAACCCATTCGGTCGGCCTGCTGGCGCACCACGACGGGGAAGGGCCGATCGTTCCCCACGAGGAATCACCGCGCGGGGCGCCACGCGAACCGTCGATGCTCAGCCGCGCCCTCGACGGCGAACCGGTGGCCGAGGCGCCCTCGAAGCCGGTCGAGCACCAGCGGTCGATCGGCGGCATGCTCGACGGCGGGCCCCAGCCGGAAACCCCCGAGGCCCCGGCTGCCGGGCACCGGGACATCGGGGCGGCGCTCGGCGGCGAGGACGGGCCGGTGGGATACGGCGCGGCCGAACCCGGGTCCTGGGGTGCCCCGCCACCGGACGTGCCGGTCACCGGGGACCACGACTGGTCACCGCTGGCCCGCGCGACCAATCCGCCGAGCGAACCGGCGATCCACGCCGGAACGGCGAATGCCAACCAGGACGCCCGGTACGTCGCCGAGCGCCATCCCGAGCTGCGGGAGGTCAATCCCCGGTTCTACGAGCGCGACGCGTTCGACCGGGGTTACCAGACCAACTGCACGCGCAGCGTCGTCGCCTACGCCCAGCGCCTGCTGGATATGGACGCCCACGCCGAAGCGGTCCTGCCGCGCGAACTGGCGACCAAGGGCACGCTGGAATACGTCCGGGAACAGCTCGGCGGCCAGTGGGAATCGCACGGCGACTACGACAGCGTGATCCGCAGCATGCGCGAGCAGCCGATCGGCTCGCACGGGGTGGTCGGGGTGCTGTTCCGGGACGTGGACGGCAACGTCATGGGCCATGTCGCGATGACGGTGCACACCAGGGAAGGGGTCGCGTTCATCGATCCGCAGTCCGGGAGGCTGATGCACCTGCCGCATCCGCCGCTCGGCCTGGACCTCCTGCCGTTCGGTTCGCTGGAGCACAGCGGCGGCAGGGCCGCGCTGGGCGATCAGGCGCCGGAACGACCGGTCCCGGACGCACCGGAGGAGGGGTTCTCCCTCGAGCAGCCCGGGGTCAACGCGCCCGAATACGACGACAGCCTGCTGCGGGACCTGGACCGGGAACTGGAGATCCTGGCCGGGGTGGAGGACATGGCCCAGCTCCAGGAAACCCCGGCGCCATGGCCGGCCGATCCGCCCGCCGACGCCGAAGAGCATCGGCCCGCCGCACCGCGGCAGTTGCCCGGCGAACGGCAGGTCGATCCCCGCGAGATGTTCCCCGCTCAGACCGCGGCCCCGGCCGCACCCGTGACAC
>NZ_VJWX01000705.1 GCF_007713715.1 Amycolatopsis rhizosphaerae | reverse complement strand
GGCGCGCCCTGGGCGGTCCCCCCCGAGGTGTTCTTCGAGTTGCCGGTCAGCAGGATCAGGGCGGTGACCCCGCCGCCGATCAGGACCACCGCGGCGATGGCGATCCCGACGATCAGGCCGGTCTTCTTCTTCTGCGGCGGCAGGTCGGGAGTGCCGCCCGGGTAGCCGCCCCACTGCTGGTCGGGCTGGCCGTACGGCCCGGGCTGCTGGCCGAAACCACCCGGCTGCTGAGGGCCGCCGGGGAAAGCGCCCGGCTGGGGCTGCGAGCCGCCGGGAGGGAAGGCCGCGCCGGGATAGGGCTGGCCGGGTTGTCCAGGCTGGCCGGGTTGTCCAGGTTGCCCGGGCTGGCCGGGCTGTCCGTACGGTCCGGGCTGGCCGGGCTGGCCGTATGGGCCGGTCGGCGGGTACGTCATGAGCGGGTCCCCCTCGGAGGTCGGTGAAGTGCCCACCTTTGACGCACGGGAACGCGGTCCGGTTCGCGGGAAGGCAGAATTCAGGGTCTGAGTCGGTTGCGGTGACGCCAGGGATCGTAGCGGCGCGCCTTCGTGCTGATCGCCCAGCGTCTCCGGTGCCCGCGGGCGCGGTCCGGGGGGACACCCATACGACCTTCCCGGCGGACACCGCTCCCCTCCGGTTTGAGCACGATCCGAGGGGGAAGCCGTACGTGAACGTCCCGTAAAGGCTCGGTTGGGTGGTCGTGACATGGGTGGAGAGCGCACAACCCGCTCGGCCGCGCTGTGTTCACCGATGCTTACGGAACGTAGCCTTCCCGCCGGTTCACCTGGCACCGTGACGGGCGCTTGCGTTCGGCGTTCGTTCGTGCATCCGGTGCGACGCGCCAATCCTGTGATGCGGATAGGCCTTTTCATGTCGGTGATCGCCGGTACCGTGGATGAAAAGCACTCCGAGGAGGTGCCGACATGCAACACGACCTTCCCGGAGGTCGGCATGAAGAAGCCGACCCTTCAGAGACGACTGGAGCTGGAACGACGTCCGACGAGCAGGCGCGGCAGCTACGTTTCCTCGAGGAGGAAGTCGCACTGCTGCGGAGGAAACTGACCGATTCACCCCGACAGAACCGTGTGCTGGAACAGCGTCTCGCGGAGGCGTCCGAGCGGGTTGCCCAGCTCACCGAGCGGAACAGCAAGCTGGTCGAGACCTTGCGCGAGGCCCGCGGTCAGCTGCTCGCACTCCGCGAGGAGGTCGACCGCCTCGCCCAGCCGCCCAGCGGGTACGGAGTGTTCGTCCAGGCCTACGAGGACAACACGGTCGACGTGTTCACCGCGGGCCGCAAGATGCGGGTCTCGGTGTCCCCCGCGGTGGAGATCGAGTCGCTGCGGCGCGGCCAGGCGCTGCGGCTGAACGAGGCCCTCACCGTGGTGGAAGGCGGCGACTTCGAGCGCACGGGCGAGGTCTGCGCCCTGCGCGAGGTGCTCGCCCCGGTCACCGAAGGCGGCACCGCCCGCGCGCTGGTCGTGGGGCATGCCGACGAGGAACGGGTGGTCTGGCTGTCGGATCCCCTGGCCGAGGAGCCCCTCAAGCCGGGTGACTCCCTGCTCGTCGACTCGAAGGCGGGCTACGCCTACGAGCGGGTGCCCAAGGCCGAGGTCGAGGATCTCGTGCTGGAAGAGGTGCCCGACGTCCGCTACGAGGACATCGGGGGCCTGAGCAGGCAGATCGAGCAGATCCGGGACGCTGTCGAACTGCCGTTCCTGCACGCCGACCTCTACCGCGAGTACGAGTTGCGGCCGCCGAAGGGTGTGCTGCTCTACGGCCCGCCGGGCTGCGGGAAGACGCTGATCGCCAAGGCGGTGGCGAATTCGCTGGCCAAGAAGGTGGCGGAGGCCCGAGGGGACGCCGGCGCCGCCGAGGCGAAGTCGTACTTCCTCAACATCAAGGGCCCGGAGCTGCTGAACAAGTTCGTCGGGGAGACCGAGCGGAGCATCCGCCTGATCTTCCAGCGGGCCAGGGAGAAGGCCTCCGACGGCACGCCCGTGATCGTCTTCTTCGACGAGATGGAGTCGATCTTCCGCACCCGGGGCAGCGGCGTGTCCTCGGACGTGGAAACCACGATCGTGCCGCAGCTGCTGTCGGAGATCGACGGTGTGGAGGGGCTCGAGAACGTCATCGTGATCGGTGCCTCCAACCGGGAGGACATGATCGACCCGGCGATCCTGCGGCCGGGCCGGCTCGACGTGAAGATCAAGATCGAGCGTCCGGACGCCGAGGGTGCCAAGGACATCTTCTCCAAGTACCTCACCTCCGGCCTGCCGATCCACGCCGACGACCTCACCGAGTTCGGCGGGGACAGCCAGGCCACGATCGACGCGATGATCCAGCACACCGTCGAGCGCATGTACGAGGAGACGGACGAGAACCGGTTCCTCGAGGTCACCTACGCCAACGGGGACAAGGAGATCCTCTACTTCCGGGACTTCAACTCGGGCGCGATGATCCAGAACATCGTGGACCGGGCGAAGAAGTCGGCGATCAAGTCGGTGCTGGAGACCAAGCAGCCCGGTCTGCGGGTGCAGCACCTGCTCGACGCGATCGTGGACGAGTTCGCGGAGAACGAGGACCTGCCCAACACCACCAACCCGGACGACTGGGCCCGGATCTCCGGCAAGAAGGGCGAACGGATCGTCTACATCCGCACGCTCGTCACCGGCAAGAACCAGGATTCCGGCCGCGTGATCGACACCGCGACCAACACCGGCCAGTACCTCTAGAC
>NZ_VJWX01000704.1 GCF_007713715.1 Amycolatopsis rhizosphaerae | reverse complement strand
CGCCGGGAAAGCGGCGGTTTCCGCCGGTCTCAGCCGAAGAAGACCTCGGCCTCCTCGTAACGGGCGGCAGGCACCGTCTTCAGCTCGGCGGTCGCCTCGGCGAGCTTGACCCGCACGATGTCGGTGCCGCGCAGCGCCACCATCACCCCGAAGTCGCCGTCGGCGACGGCGTCCACCGCGTGCAGGCCGAAGCGGGTGGCCAGCACCCGGTCGTAGGCCGTCGGCGTGCCCCCGCGCTGCACGTGCCCGAGCACCACCGCACGGGACTCCTTGCCGGTGCGCGAGGCGATCTCGTCGGCCAGCCAGGTGCCGATCCCGCCGAGCCGGACGTGCCCGAAGGCGTCCTTCTCCCCGCTGGTGAGCACCTCCGAACCGCCCTCGGGCAGCGCACCCTCGGCGACCACGATGATCGGCGCGTACATCCGCTCGAACCGGCGCTCCACCCACTCGACCACCTGGTCCACCGAGAACGGCCGCTCGGGCACCAGGATCACGTTCGCCCCGCCTGCCAGCCCGGCGTGCAGCGCGATCCAGCCCGCGTGCCGTCCCATCACCTCGACCACGAGGGCCCGGAAGTGCGACTCGGCGGTGGTGCGCAACCGGTCGATGGCCTCGGTGGCGATGTGCACCGCGGTGTCGAACCCGAAGGTGTAGTCGGTGGCGGCGAGGTCGTTGTCGATCGTCTTCGGCACGCCGACCACGCCGATGCCCTCGTCGGTCAGCCTCTTCGCGACGCCGAGGGTGTCCTCGCCGCCGATCGCGATCAGGGCGTCGATGTGCTGCTCGGCGAGCACCGCCCGGATCCGGTCGACCCCACCCTCCTCCTGGTAGGGGTTGGTGCGGGAAGAACCGAGGATGGTGCCCCCGCGGGTCAGGATCTCCTCGACGTCGGCCAGGCCGAGCACCCGGCTCTCCCCGGTCATCGTCCCGCGCCAGCCGCTGCGGAACCCGACGATCTCCCAGCCGTGGGTTTCGATGCCCTTGCGGACCACCGCGCGGATCACCGCGTTCAGACCGGGACAGTCACCGCCACCGGTCAGCACCCCCACTCGCATCTTTTTCAGCCCCTTCGAACTTGTCCTGGATCACATTTCCCGGCTTCAGCGTAGCCGTGGTCACCCTTGATCGGTAAAGCGGAGGCCGCTTTGGTAGGGTCGTTCCCATGCCGCGGTATTTCTGGTTTAGCGGGCCGGCCCTGGGTGGGCCAGCCGGCGAAGCTGCCGTGCGCTGAACCTTCCACCCTCGAGCCGGATGAACAGACCGGCTCGGTGGATTTCGACGGCGGGCCGGTCGCGAAAGGAAACGCCCGCCATGCCGCTCACCGCCGGCCCCGCCGACACGCTGCCCACGCTGGACAACCGGCGAACACACAGCGTCAGCCCGTTGATCTCCCCCGCCCTGCTGCGCCAGGAACACCCGATGGACGCCGCCATCGCCAAGACCGTGGCCGAGGGCCGGTCCGCCACCGTCGACATCCTCAACGGTGACGACGACCGCCTGCTCGTCGTCGTCGGGCCGTGCTCGGTGCACGACCCCGAGGCCGCCATGGACTACGCGCGGCGGCTCGCCGCCAAGGCCGAGGCCGTCCGCGACCGGCTGCACGTGATCATGCGGGTGTACTTCGAAAAGCCACGGACCACGCTCGGCTGGAAGGGCCTGATCAACGATCCGGGGCTCGACGGCAGCTACGCCGTCAACCGCGGCCTGCGGCTGGCGCGCAAACTGCTGCTCGACATCTCCGCGCTGGGGCTGCCGGTCGGCTGCGAATTCCTCGACCCGATCACCCCGCAGTTCATCGCCGACACCGTCAGCTGGGGCTCGATCGGCGCGCGCACCGCGGCCAGCCAGGTCCACCGGCAGTTGTGCAGCGCGCTGTCCATGCCGGTGGGGATCAAGAACTCCACCGAGGGCGACGTGCAGGTGGCGGTCGACGCGACGCGGGCGGCGGCGGCCAGCCACGTCTTCCCGGGGATCAACGCCGACGGCCTCGCGGCGCTGATCACCACCACCGGCAACCCGGACTGCCACGTGATCCTGCGCGGCAGCTCGGCGGGCCCGAACTACGACACCGAGACCGTGCGCGACGTGCTCGCCCGGCAGGCGAAGGCGGGGCTGCCACAGCGGGTGATCGTCGACGCGAGCCACGGCAACAGCGCCAAGGACCACCGCAGGCAGGCCGTGGTGGCCGGGGAACTCGCGCAGCGGATCGGTGAAGGTGAACGCGGCGTCGTCGGCGTGATGCTGGAGAGCTTCCTCGAGGCGGGACGCCAGGACCTCGTGCTGGGCCAGGCCTCGGCACTCACCTACGGCCAGTCCATCACCGACGCCTGCCTCGACTGGGCCACCACCGATGATCTCCTCACCACACTGGCGGCAGCGGTGGACCGGCGGCGCGGCTGAGCACGCGGCGGCTGGGGCCGCTGGCGGGTCCGGGCGGCTCGGCAGTGCCCGGCCCGTCCGCCGGGCGAGTCCCACGCTGGTGCGCTTGTGTCCCACCCTCGTGCAGGTGAGTTGCCCGCTCAGGCGGGGATGGGTGCCGCGCAGCCCTGCTTGCAGGCGGGTCACCGCGGAGAAAGGCGCCCTCGCACGGGCCGAACGTGAGACTCGGGCTGCCGGAGGGTGGGACACAAGCGCCGGAGGGTGGGACACAAGCGCCGGAAGGTGGGACTCGAAGCGCGGAGGGTGGGACTCACGCGGCGAACCCCTCACGGCACCGCCCGCCCGGCCGGGCCGGGGGTCAAGGC
>NZ_VJWX01000703.1 GCF_007713715.1 Amycolatopsis rhizosphaerae | reverse complement strand
AGTCCAGCAGCACCACGGCCGCGAGCACCGCCTGCCCGGCCAGCATGCCGAGGCCGAAGGCGAACTCGCTGGGCATCACCAGCGCCAGGCCGATGGCGAGCGCGGCGGTCGCGGCGTGCAGCTTCGCCACCCCCAGGCCCCGTCCGGCGCCGAGGTGGACCGCGACGCCGAGCACCACGACCAGCCGCGGCAGCTGCGCGGCGAGCAGCACGCGGAACAGGCCCGCCCCCTGCGTGTACTGCTTGCCGAAGACCAGCAGCAGCACGCCGGCCAGCAGGCCGCCCGCCAGCACCAGCGGCACGAACACCAGCGCCAGTCTGCGCGCGGTGTGGCCGACCAGGTGGCGGGCGTGCTCCGGTTCGGCGGCGAGCCGGACCACGAGCGGGTTGACGAACACCGACGCGGCCAGGTCGAGCGCGTTGATCGCGGTCCAGACCACGAAGAACACGGCGTTGGCCTCGGCGCCGAAGCGGTGCAGCATGACCAGCGGCACGAAGTTGTACAGCGCGACGACGCAGACCGTGCCCGGGTAGGTCGGGGCGAGCAGGTGCAGGATCTCGCGGCGGTCGGGCAGCCTGCCCTCCCCCCGCGCCTGCCGGGCCCGGCGGAAGATCAGCACGGTCACCACGAGCACCGCCAGCACGGTCGGCGCCATCCACGACAGCAGCAGCCCGAGTGCGCCTGCCAGCGGGGCCGCCACCACGAGCACGACCAGCCGCGTAAGGCTGAACAGGCCGTTCTCCACCGGGACCCAGCGTGACCGGCCGAGCCCGGTCAGCACGGAGTCCTGGAACTGGAACACCGTCCACGCCACGGTCGCGGGAACGAACAGCGCCGCCCCCGCGGGCACCCGCGAAACCACGTCCCCGCCGGGGGGCACGGCGAGGAACACCAGCGCCCCGGCCAGCCCGCCCAGCAGCACGACGAGGTAGGTGCGGCGCAGCAGCTGCGGCTGGTGCCGTCCGGACAGCGGAAGCCAGCGCAGGACGGCGGGCCCGAGACCGAGTTCGGCGACCCCGGCGATGAGCAGCATGGCCGAAACGAACGCGGAGGTGTGCCCGACGTCGGCGGCGGGCAGCAGGCGGGCGGCCAGAATCCAGCCGATCATGCCCGCCAGCGCGCTGAACGCCGTGCTGAACGACAGCGCGAGCCCGTCGGCGAACATGCCCTTCGCCCTGGCGGACCGGGCCGCTTCGGTGCTCTCGGTGTTGTCAGCGCTCTCTGTGTTCTCGGTGTTCTCGGTGCTCTGGGCGCTTTCGGTGCTTTCGGTGCTTTCGGTGCTCTCGGTGCTCTCGGTGGGTCGGGTCACCGCGCACCGTCCTCACGCGGCGGCCTGCTGCGCAGCACGTGGTGCACGAGCAGCGCCGAGCTCGCCACGGCCATCCCGACGACCGCGGCCTCGGGATGCCAGGCATGCGTGAGGACCATCAGCTGGGCCAGCACCAGGTTCACCGCCAGCGACAGGCCGATGGCGCTGATCCAGGTCACCGACACGTGCCGCACGTTCACGTAGGAGATCAGCGCCCAGCCCGGCAGGGTGCAGACGAAGACCAGGACCAGGACCAGGCGGACGGGCGTGGAGATGCCGATCAGTACCAGCAGCACGGTGAGGAAGCACACCCCGAGCAACCCGTAGGCGGTGAATCTCCGTGTTCTGAGCTGCTCGAGCACTCCGGCCCCCTCTCTCTGCTGGTCGCGACCATGGTTACCGATGGCCGGAACCGGCGTCGAACCGGTGCCGGGAAGCCGCCCTGACCAGCGCCGCGGGACCACCGAGCAGACCGTAGCGCTCGTCACGGCGCAGCTGCCGCAGGCGGGAACGGGCGGCGCGGTCCGACAGCGGCAGTTCCGGCGTGCGGGCACCGAGACGGGCCACGCCGCGCGGCAGCCTGCGCAGGATCGAGAACACCGTGACGGGCCGCCGCACCACCGAAAGCAGCAGCATCGCCGACAGGCCGACGCCGTAGCCCCGCATCTGCTCGCGCAGTTCGAGCCAGTCCGCCCGGTGCGTGTGCCGCGCCACCGCGTGCGGGGTGTGGACCACCGTGCCGCCCATCCTGGCCAGCCGCACGAACAGGTCGAGGTCCTCCCCCGACATGGCCGGGGTACCGGCCCCCAGCAGCGGGTCGTACCCGCCGAGGGCGTCGAAGGCGGTGCGGCGCCAGGTGGTGCAGCTGCCGGGGCCGTAGCGCGCCAGTGAAAGCGGGTACAGCGGGTCCTCGCGCACCGTGCGCCGGTCCAGCCGCTGCCTGCGGACGGTGTGGCTGTAGCCCTTGAGCCGCTCGTACAGCACCTCGGCGTCGGTTTCCAGGCTGGCGGGCAGCACCATGGCGGTCACGCAGCCGACCTCGGGATCCGTGGCGAACTCCTCGGCCACCGCGTCGAACCAGCCCTTCTCGACGCTGATGTTCTCGTCGAGGAAGGCGATGAAGTCGCCGGAGGTGGCCTTCGCGCCGGTGTTCCGCGCGATGCTCACCCCCTTGCGCGGCTCGGCCAGGTAGCGGGCACCGAGCTTTTCCACCTCGGCACGCAGCCACGCGTCGCCGTCGGGCCCGGGGAGGTTGTCCACCACGAGGATCTCCAGCCGGGGGTAACCGGCGGCCTTGGCGGCGCGCACGCTCCCCAGGGCCTGCTGCTTGCGGTGGGCGGTCGGGATCACCACGCTGATCAGGGGCCGCTCGAAGCCGGTGTGGGCGGGCGTGGCGGCGGCGCCGGGCGGGGTGACCCCGTCCAGCCGGACCACGCCGTGGCGC
>NZ_VJWX01000702.1 GCF_007713715.1 Amycolatopsis rhizosphaerae | reverse complement strand
GGTGGGCGGAGAAGTGCCAGAACGCATCTCCCGCGACGGTCTCCACCAGATCGCGGAGTTCCAGCTGGTGCAACCAGTCCTCGGGCAGGCCCGGGATGCCGTACCGGGCGCCCAGCATCGCCCCGGCCAGCGCCCCGGTGATGGCGCTGTGGCCCGAGTGCGTTACCGCCGAGACCAGCGTCCAGCGCGGGTCGAAGAACCTCCGGAACACCGCGATCAACGACCGGCCCAGCGCGTCCACGGCGCTGCGCCCGGTGCCTGCCGCGTCCAGTTCCTCGTGGTCGGCGCGGACCAGTTCGACCCTGGTGCGGGCGGCGTTGGCCAGCGCCTCGGCCACCGGGCCGGACACCGTCCCCGCGTCCAGTTGCCGCTGGACATGCACATGCGGCGGATACGCCGGGTCGGCCCGCTGGAACAGCCGGGCGAACAGATCCGCCACGGCGGCCGCCGCGTCGGCCGTGGGCCCGTCGGCGCCGGCACCCGCCGCGAGCAGCCTGCCGACCTGCGCGGCGGTGTTCTCGTCCCATTCGGGGCCGCCGCCGCAGAGCGCGGCCACCAGGCCCGGCACGAGGTAGCTGACGTCGTCGGCGGACACGGCAGGCACGGGTGTCCGGTCGCGCAGGGCCCCCACGCGGGCCAGCCACCCGTCGTTGCCGCCGACCTCCCGCCACCGTCGCAGGGCGAGGACCCCGACCGTCTGCAACGCCGGGGTCACGCGGGCGGGCAGCGCCCGCAGCAGACCCTCGGTGTGGAACAGCAACTGCTCGGTGAGCGGGCCGGGCCTGCCGACCCGCTCCAGCAGGCCCTCGTCCAGCCGGGCGTGGATCTCCGGCGTGCTCAGCTTGTCCACCGCGAGGCCGAGCGACTCGCCCAGGGCGAACCCGACGAAGGCCCCGGTGATGCGGTGCCACTGGAAGCCCACCCCGTCGGCGTCCTGCCGGAAGAACTTGCCCGAACCCGTCGCGTGCGGCCGGACCCGGCCGAGGGCGTCGTAGCCCGCCGACAGGCCGTTGGCCGCCAGGTCCTCCGGCCACTCCTGGCCGGACAGGTCGTCCCCGGGCGAGTCGACCCCGTCGGCGGGCACGCCGTTGCGACGTTCCCATGCCCGGCCGACGACGAAGTGTTCGCACTCCACTTCGGACAGTTCGAACCCGGCGGCCCTGGCCTTCGCCATCGCCCCGCCCAGTCCGGCGAGCGGGTCGTCCAGCCCGAACCGTTCCGCGACGAGCCTGCCCGTTTCGGCCAGCCGCTCGGAATGCTCCGGTGAGACCTCCACGACCGGCGGCGACTGGCGGAACTTGGGCCATTCGGCCCGCGCGGCGGCGAGTTCACTTGCCTCCAGTCGGTCCGAGGGAAAGGAACCCGGGTTGATCAGCAGGCCGACGCCGGGGAACCGGTCGATGACCGACAGCACGTCGGCGCGCAGCCAGCGCGCCGTGCCGACCGGCAGACGGCGCCGGGAGCTGTACACCCGCAGCATCGTCCGGCCTTCCTCCCACTGCTGTTCCAGCGGCTGATCGGTGTCCGGGTCGAGAGGGATGAGCACCTCCGCGCTCAGCAGGCCCGCCAGGTACTGCGCGCGGTCGTAGCGCTCGGTCGAGAAGCAGCTCAGCAGGTACTCCAGCGCCGTGTCGATGGGCGGGTAACCCAGCCGCTCCGGGCCCTGCTCGTACTCCGGGTTGATCCGCACCTCCTCCGTCGGCTCGCCGTCGACGTACTTCCGCCAGGCGAGCACGGCGCTGGCCGGAACGCCGAGATAGGCCACCCCGCTGTGCTCGAACTCCGGCTCGAGGATCTCCTGCCAGTCCTCCTCGCCGGGCACGGGCGAACTCGGCAGCCTGCCTTCCGGACTGAGATCGGGCTGGCGCAGCGCGCCGTCCTCACGCACGACCAGGGCGGGCTGCGGCACCAGTGCGGCCAGCCAGTCTCCCCCGTCCAGCGCCCGCACCGTGTCGTACGGCACGTACCAGCCTTCCGGTACACGCAACACGTTCTCGTGGTCGACCCGCACGGCGTGCTCCCCCGTCGTCAGGTCGGTGGACGTGCCGGTGCGCAACCACTGCTCGACCTTCTCGACAGCTTCCCGTGCTTCCACTGCTGCTCCTTCGTGCGTCACCTGGCTGGACTGACCGAGGTCACTCGGCGGTGTGGGGTTGTTCGCCGGTGATGGCGGCGAGGGCGAGGTCCTTGACGGGTTCGGGGACTTCAGCAGGTGCGGTGAAACGGCGGGACCGGATGTGGGCGAGAAGATCCGGATCCGGCGCAACCCCGTGCTCACGCAGGTAGTACGCGACCGCCCCGGGCCAGGCCCAGGCCCCATCCGTACGGAAGTTCATCGGCACCGCGTCCTCGCGATCCGGAGCGAACGCATCCGGCCCCCTGCTACGCGACGCCAGGATCACCGGCGCCGCATCAAGATACGCCAGCACCCGCTCGACCTCGCCGGACACAAGCGGCTCACGGCGGATGAGCGGCTTGCCAGACGCGTCGAGACCATCCCAGATACGCGGAGTCCGCACCCCGCCGTCAGTCGTCGGCACGGGCGCGGGGGCCAGACCGGCACGCTCAAGCAGCCACACCGGAATGTGCTCCTCGGCCCGCGGGAAGAACCGCAACTCGTCCTGAAACCCGATCGGCGGCGGCGACTGCCGAAACGGCGGCTCCAGATCGGGCCGCACGAACTCGACCACAGGGGGCCGCGCGGGCTCGAACACCAAAACCGCACCCAGCCAGGTGCCCCGCCCGGGCTGATACATGCCCG
>NZ_VJWX01000701.1 GCF_007713715.1 Amycolatopsis rhizosphaerae | reverse complement strand
GCCTTGCCTGGCCCGTTCTCGACGAAGGACCGCATGCCGTTCTTCTGGTCTTCGGTGGCCCACAGCGCGGTGAACAGGTAGGTCTCGAGCTTGAGCCCGCTGGCGAGGTCGCCGTCGAGTCCGCCGTCGATGGCGGCCTTCGCGTTGGCCAGCGCCACCGCGGGGCCGTTGACGAACTGCGAGGCCCACTTGAGCGCGACGGTGTAGACGTCGTCGGGCGCGACCAGCTCGTCGACGATGCCCAGGCTCAGCGCCTCCTCGGCCTTGGCGAACCGGCCGGTGAACACGAGGTCCTTGGCCTTGCTCGGGCCGACCAGCCTGGCCAGCCGCTGGGTGCCGCCCGCGCCGGGGATGATGCCGAGCAGGATCTCCGGCTGCCCCACCTTGACGTTGTCCCCGGCGATGCGCCGGTCCGCGGCCATCGCCAGTTCGAGGCCGCCGCCCAGGGCGTAGCCGGTGATCGCGGCGACGGTGGGCTTCGGGATCGCGGCCACCGCGGCCACGGTGTTCTGCAGCGCGGTGCCGAAGGACCGCATCTCGGCGTAGGAGCGGGCGGCCATCTCCTTGACGTCGGCGCCCCCGCAGAAGGTCTTCTCGCCGCCGTAGAGGATCACGGCGCGCACGTCGGCCCGCTCGGTGGCCTCGCGGGCGGCCTCGCCCAGCTCGGCCTGCACCTGGTTGTTGATGGCGTTCACCGGCGGCCGGTCCAGCCGGATCGTGCCGACCCCGCCGTCCACCTCGAGCCGTACGAACTCGCCCACGCTCAGTCCTCCTTAACTGTCACGCTACTGGCTGGTAGCCGACTCTACCGGCGACGGGCGAAGAAGCGGTCGCCCGAGCGTTCGAGCACCAGGTCCTGGTCGAAGGTCTTCGACAGGTTCTCCGCGGTCAGCACGTCGTCGAGCAGACCGGACACCACGACCCGCCCCTCCCGCACGAGCAGCGCGTGCGTGAAACCGGGCGGGATCTCTTCGACATGATGGGTCACCAGCACCATCGCCGGCGCGTCGGGATCCAGCGCGAGCGTGGAAAGCCGGGCCACCAGGTCCTCGCGGCCCCCCAGGTCGAGCCCCGCGGCGGGCTCGTCGAGCAGCAGCATCTCCGGGTCCGTCATCAGCGCGCGGGCGATCAGCGCCCGCTTGCGCTCCCCCTCGGACAGCGTGCCGAAGGTGCGCTCGGCCAGGTGCGCGATGCCCAGCGCGCCGAGCAGCTCCATCGCACGGTCGGTGTCGAGCCGGTCGTAGGCCTCGCGCCAGCGGCCGACCACGGCGTACCCGGCGCTGACCACCACGTCGCGCACCAGCTCGTCACCGGGCACGCGCGCGGCCAGCGCGGCGGAGGTGAAGCCGATGCGGGGGCGCAGGTCGAAGATGCTGACCTTGCCCATGCGCTCGCCCAGCAGGTCCACCGTGCCCACCGTGGGGTACAGCTCCGCGGCGGCCAGCCTCAGCAGGGTCGTCTTGCCCGCGCCGTTGGGGCCGAGCACCACCCAGCGCTCGTCCAGCTCGACGGTCCAGTCGACGCCGGCGAGAAGATCGCTGCGCCCACGGCGGACCCCCACACCGGACAGGCGCACCACGAGGTCGTCAAGGTTGTTCGGCTCGCTCACGGCCCCCATTGTTCCCATCGGTTACCGGGCCCGGGGAGCCGCCCCCGGTACCAGTGGCTGAGACATCGCCCACCTCACCTCGAAATCGTGGCAGCATCCATCCCGTGGTCACCTCGGCGTTCCCGCGACCCGCGAGCGCGGGCCGGTTCTGGCGCGACCGCACCGTGGATCTGCTCCTGGTCGCCTCGGCGGGCAGTATCGGGGCGTGACGCGGCCCACAGCCGTGGCACGCTGCCCGTCCCCGCCTCTTCACGACCTCACGGAGCCCGCGTTGACCCGTTGCACCCTGGATTTCGAAAGCCATCCGCGTCTCGCCGGAGGGCTGACCCCCGACCTGCTGCACCCGGAACGGCTGCGCTGGACGCCTGGCCAGCTCGCCGAACTGACCCGCCGGGTGGCCGAGGAGCTGCCCGGCCCGCTGACGGGCATCCTGCGGTTCGACACCGAGCGGCGGTGGTGGGCGCGGCTCGCCCTCACCGACGGCGTCGAGCTGTGGCTGCTGTCGTGGCTGCCCGGCCAGCACACCCCGCCCCACGACCACGGCGGCGCGGCCGGCGCCTTCACCGTGCTTCAGGGCAGGCTGACCGAGACCTACCGCTCCCCCGGCCGTCCCCTGCGCACCCGGGTGCACGAGGCCGGAGCGGGCAGCGGCTTCGGGCTCGCGCGAACGCACCAGTTGAGCGCGGAGCCGGCACCGTCGGCCAGCGTGCACGCCTACTCGCCGCCGCTGCTGCCCACACGCGAGTACGCGTCGTTCGCGGACGCGCCCGCCGAACCACCGGCGGCACCGCCGCTGTTCGTGCGATGAGTGCCGAGGAGTTGCTCGCGGCGGCCCGGTCCACCTTGGACCGCGTCGGCCCCGCCGAGGCCGGAAGGATGCAGGCGGCCGGAGCGCTGGTCGTGGACATCCGTCCCGAGCGCTTTCGCGCCGGGGAGGGCGAGATCCCCGGTTCCCTGCCGATCGAACGCATCCACCTCGAATGGCGGCTCGACCCCACCGGTGCGCATCGCATCCCCCAGGTGCGGGCGGACCGGCCGGTGATCGTGGTGTGCAACGAGGGCTACGCCTCGAGCCTCGCCGCCGCCGACCTGAAACGCCTTGGCCTGCCACTGGCGACGGACCTGGTGGGCGGGTTCCGGGCCTGGCGGGCCGCCGGCC
>NZ_VJWX01000700.1 GCF_007713715.1 Amycolatopsis rhizosphaerae | reverse complement strand
GGCAAAACCACCGCCGAAGTCCACGACTACCACGACATCCACACAGGAGTGCTCGCCTCCTCCCTCACCAAACGCGCACCCGGCTACACCAGCCTCGGCTTCCCCAACCCCCGCAAACCGTAACCACTGCAGCACCGTTTGCTGGAGCAAAGACATCACTCAAGGCACCCGCCTGTTGACTCAGTGCCACTACCCTGGACGAGGTCCGCTGAGGAGAGGGGGCCTCGCGATGCCGGGCGAGGGGTTCCATGTCGATGTCGACGCGTTGAAAGAGGCGGGGCTGGGGCTGTCCGATCTGCTGGGCTCGCTGGACGAACTCGAGGTCGAGGACATCGATTGCGAGCGCACGTTCCTCGGGCACAAGGGCCTGGCCGACTCCTATGAGTCGTTCACCTCCCGCTGGCAGGCCGGTGTCGCGAACCTGACCAAGGACGGACAGCAACTTTCGCGCCGCCTGATCAACGCCGCCGGCGCCTACATCGAGATCGATCAGGCGCACCAGCACACTCTCAACGGTCTGCTCGACGGGGGCGGCGCGGATCCGGCCGTGGAAAGCATGGAGTAGACCACGATGGCCGAACTGGGGGAGACCGATGACCCGAAGCAGCTGGTGCCCGGCGAACCGGGCGAGATCCGCAAATCCTTGGCGCATCTGGTCGTGTATGGGGACACGATGCTCAAGATCGGCGACGGGCTGAAGAAACTGGATACCGGCGGTTGGACCGGCAAGGCCGCCGACGCCTACCACGAGCGCTTTTCCGCAGAGCCGGGCCGTTGGATCACCGCGGGCGAAGCCTTCCACTCCGCTGCCCGAGCGATCGAGGGCTACGCGGGCAGCCTGGAATGGGCGCAAGGCGAGGCCGCGCGGGCCATCGAGTTGTACCGGCAGGGCGAGCAGACAACCCGTCAGGCCAAAGCCGAGCACGACCAGGCCCTGTCCACCGCTGCCCAGCAGGCCGCGGCCGCCGGGCAGCCGCCACCACCGGTGTCGCCGTTCACCGACCTCGGGGAAGTGACCCGGGCCCAGGCGCGGGACATGCTGGCCTGTGCGAGGACTCAACTGGTCACAGCCGGGGATCAAGCAGTCGCCGCCGTGGACACGGCACAGGAACATGCGCCACAGGAGCCGACGTTTCTCGATGAGATCGGCGACGCCTTCACCACCGCGGCGGACTGGACCGGAGACAGGCTGGCCGACGGGGTGCATTCGGTCGCCGCCAGCGTCCGCAAGGGCATGGACGGCGTGGGCGAACTGGCCGACGACATCGTGGAAAGCGCGACCGGGCTCGCCGGGGATGTCGCCGACGCCGTCGGCAAGTCGACTGGGCAACTCCTGCACGGCCTCGGCATGGACGAAGCAGCGGATACCGTCGCCTCCTCCATGCACCAAGCGGCCCAGGACGTGACCCACGCCGGTCAGGTCGCCGGGCACGCGGTCGAAAACAGCGTGCACGACGCCGGCACCACCGCCGCCGGATGGGTCGATGATCTCGCCGAAGACATCAGCGGCCAGGAAGAAGCTCCCAAAGGGCGGCAGTACGTGATCGTCGACCAGGGCGACTACCCGGAGGCCGCCAACCACGTGCGGGAAGCCCAGATGGGCACATCCTGGCGCGGGGACGTCCCCTATCCGCGGATGCAGCCGATGGAAGTCACGATCGATCGCGAAGAGGCCGACGAGCGGCGAGAAGAATCGATGAAACAGGTCCCCCAGACCAGGTCCGGCTACGATCGCGACGAATACCCTCCTGCCATGTTCTCCGAGGGTGGTGAAGGATCATCGGTGAAATACATCGACCCGTTCGACAACCGCGGTGCCGGTTCCTCCATGCGGCACCAGGTCTCCAGCCTTGACGACGGCGAAAAAGTGATCATCCTGGCCGACTGACCATGACCACTCCCCTGGACCATCTGATCCGGCAGGCCCGCAGCCCGCTCGGCCGACACGTCACCGTCGACCCGCAAGCCGACAACGGGCCTCTGACCCAGCTCGCACAGCTGCTTTCCCGAGTCAACGGGCTGACCGTCTTCAACGCAGGCGTGCAGCTCTACCGGGCCGGTGACATCGGTCTCGGCCCCGAACTGCAGCACTGGAACACTCGCGCGACCTGGAAAGACAGCTACCGGGGTCTGGCCGACGGGCTGTTCTGTTTCGGCCAGGACCTCTTCGGCCGCCAATTCGCCATCGAACACCGCGAACACGTGGTGCTCTTCGACCCCGAAACCGCCGACCGCACCCCCATCGGCACCACCCTCGACGATTGGGCCGGCTGGCTGCTCGACGACCCCGACGTCAACGGCACTCGCGCCTACGCCACCGCCTGGCAAGACCGCTTCGGCGCCCTCGACCACGACCAGCGACTCATCCCGCTCCAGTTCTTCACCCTGGGCGGGACCTACGCCTTCGACAACATCATCGCCAAACCCGCCGACACCTGCATGCGCATCCGCGGGCCCCTGGCCCAACAACTGCACGACCTACCCGAAGGAGCACAGGTACACCTCATGCCCGAACAACCCGGCACCACCCAACTCGCCTACACAGAACTGGACGTCTTCGCCGACTACAACTCCTTCATCATCCAAGACGACGCGGCACGCTTCACCCCCACCCGCGACTGGACGCGCGCCCTGATCACCGACCTCATCGCCACCGCCCCCGGCGCTGTCGGAGTCGGCACCGCCCGCCGCACCACCGTCCCCGTGATCCTCGACATCCGAACCACCCCACCCCAAACCAACCTCGACGACTGGGACCACGTCACCCAAGCC
>NZ_VJWX01000006.1 GCF_007713715.1 Amycolatopsis rhizosphaerae | reverse complement strand
AAATCCAACGGATTCGACGTCGCCCAGCTCTTCATCTCATCCGACCACGAAAACGGCACCGGAGCGGGCATACTCGTCTTCGCCGTCTGCGCCGCCGCCGACTGCTGATACGTCACCTCCGACGCCAGCTGCATGTTTTTCGAGTTGCCGTCCGCCCAGTCGCGCGTGCCGGCGAAGAAGTTCCGCGCGGAATCCGCGGCATTGCCCTGCCACTCGCTCTGCGATCGGTTGATCCCGTCGTTCAGCGTCGTGGCGATCTGGGCGAGCGTGCTGGCCATCACGTGGTATCCGTTGGACATCTCGCCGATCTGCCCCGCATTGAGGCCGTTGTCGACGTAACCCTGCAACTCGGGGTGGGGGACGGCCTTGTAGTTGGTGTTCGACGCGGGCAGGCCTTCCACGTACTGGGTCTCGGCGGTTGTCGACTGTGCGATGGTCTGCTGGCCATACTGGTCGGCCTGCTGCTTCGCCTCAGTCCGCGCTTTGAGTTCCGCCATCAGCCGCGACCAGCCCGTTTTGTCCGCCACCTGGGCATCGGCGGTGTCCCGCAGGTAGTTGGCCCGGTCCTCGGGAGACATGGACTCCGTGACGTACCGCCGCTGCTCGGCATCCGGCATCGCCGCGATGTCCTGCGCCGTCTTGTGCCCGTCACCATAAGTCTTCGGCGGCTGCGGAGCAGTCATCCTCGTCATCCCCCTACCCTCGGGAAGCGCTCTCTATACCTAAGCCTAGCGACGATCAAGCGGTCTTGTGACCGTTTCACCACAAACCGGCGGTGGATTGCGACAAACCACGTCCCACCGCGCCCCACCGCTGCTACCGTCGAGCCGGGCCAAGAGTGGGAGGGCAGTCATGGCGATCAACGACCCCAGTGCTGACACGACCTCTGCGGTACTCACCGCAGGTGGTTTCGGCGGCGTCGCCGCCGCCATCAATTTCGTCAATGAAGCGGTCCAGGCCGGCATGAACGAGAAGGCCATGGAGCAGGCGAAACAGGCCGCCAAGGGTCTCGGAGATGCTGCCACTGCGGGTCAGATCCGCATCACCCCCGAGGGCTTCGACATCCTCATGAAGACCCTCGACCAGTGCGATGATCACCTACGGGATCTCCAATTCAACGTCCATGCCGTAGTTCAGGCACCGCAACTGGGGAGCAGTCCGTATGCGCAGACGGTGGCCGCCCATGTTCAGAAGGGCGGCGCGGGGCCGGACCAGTCCGCTGAGATGATG
Source organism: Amycolatopsis rhizosphaerae (assembly GCF_007713715.1). Taxonomy (GTDB): domain Bacteria; phylum Actinomycetota; class Actinomycetes; order Mycobacteriales; family Pseudonocardiaceae; genus Amycolatopsis_E; species Amycolatopsis_E rhizosphaerae. The sequence continues at coordinate 48,840 of NZ_VJWX01000006.1, read as the reverse complement.
GTTAGGCAACTCGGCCCGGTCTTCGATGCGATCCGGGATGCGCTGAACAAGGCTAAGCAGGCGTACGAGGACAACGAGCACGCTAACCTGCGGAAGCTCAAATAACCACAGGTCACACGGAGGATACGGGTGCGCTCAGTAGCCCTCAGCACGATCGTCGCAGCCGCTGCTTTGACTGCGGTCGCTTGCAGTAGCACTCAGTCTGGGCAGCCTTTGCCTATGAACGGTCAAACGCCCACGTCCAGTGCGAGACCGTCATCGACAGGCACCGCCGCTACCGGAAGCAAGCTGAGCGGGCTCAACGCTTGCGCCCTCCTCGCTGACGGCGAAGCGCAACAAATCGTGCCTGGTGCAGGAATCCACGTGGACCAAGGCGAACTTGGTGGGATTGGTACCAGTAACTGCCGGTGGAGTAAATCTGTTACGAATGGTCAGGGTGGTGTCACTTTTGGCCTCACTGTGCGTCCGGCGCAGAGCGTCAAGGATGTGGTTGTGCAGTCGGGTGGGCAGTTGTCGAGTACGACTTCTACCGGGGGGCGTCAAGTCGCTTTGGTGAAGAATAACGGAGCTGGTATATCTTGCTTCGCTGCCATTGCGGTTGGTTCCGGTCGTGTCGACATCGACGTCACGACCGTTCGTGGTGCCACTGCCGAAGATATGTGTGCCATCGTGAGCAAGATCGATGATGTCGTCGAGCCGAGGTTGCCGACTTCGTGATCGATCCATTTCGGGTGATGAAAGATTCAGTTCCTGAATTTGGTTTGGAAAATAGTCAAATCTCCCGATCAGTGCACCGATAAAAGGGGATCGTTTCTCTGTTAAGCATCGCAATTTTCACTCAATCGGCCTGTGTGTCGAGATTATGCGTTGGCTTATTTTCGCCAAGACCCGTGATGGCCTGAACAGGACCTGGTGACCCACAGGTCGCATGGAGGACACGGATGCGCTCAGCAGCCCTCAGCACAATCATCGCAGCCACTTCTCTGACTGCGGTTGCTTGTAGCAGCACCCATACCGGACCACCTTCACCCGTCAGCAGTCAAGCCACTTCGTCCAGCGCAGGCCCGTCATCGACCGCCGCTGCCACGGGCAAGCTGACCGGGCTTAACGCCTGCACCCTTCTCGCCGACAATGAAACGCAACAAATCGCCTCCGGTGCCGGAGCTCATTTAGATGAAGGAGAACTTGGCGGCGCAGGAACAAGTAAGTGTCAATGGAGCAAGTCTGAAATAGGCGGTCGGGGCGGGGTCACGTTCAGCGTTGTGGTGCGTCCGGCGCAGAGCATAAATGATGTGGTCGTGAAGTCGAGTGGGCGTTTGTCGAATACGACCAGTACGGGTGGCCGCGCGGTTGCTCTTGTGAAGGGCAATGAGGGTGAGGGCTCCTGTCTGGCCGCCGTTGCTGTCGGTTCCGGGCGCATCGATATCAACGCGGTGACCAACCACGGCACGAACGAGCAGATGTGTTCGGTTGTGAGCAAGATCGACGACTTCGTCGAACCGCGGTTGCCGTCGTGATGAGCGATCCCTCCGCGAGACGCGGCTCGGATCCGGACTTCCGCCCGGGGCTGCTGGACATCCACACCGGGCTTGCGTTGGCGGGCGAGGCAATGCCGGCGCTGAGCAGAGGCGATATCGCTGCTTCCCGCGAACACATTGCCCGAGCCCGCCACTATTCCTCGTGCGCCCTCACCGTCCTCAAGGGGCAAGGCTGAACGCGCACCTCAGGTGCGGTCGCGGCCGGCGAAAAGGCTTCCTGCCTTGCGGATCACGCTGCGGGGCAGCAGGCCGCCGACGGCGACCACGATCTTGTACTGCAGGCTGGGGATGGAGATGACCTTGCCGCGGCGCAGGTCGGTGAGCGCGTCGGCGACCACGCGGTCCGCGCTGAGCCAGAAGGCCTTCGGGCCCGGCTTTTCCAGCCCGGCTCGTTCGTGGAACTCCGTTTCCGTGAAGCCGGGACACAGCGCCATCATCCGCACTCCGGGCGGCAGCGCGGCCGCGATGCCTTCGGTGAAGGAGGTGACCCAGTTCTTGCTGGCGGTGTAGGTGGAGCCCCGGCCGGAGAAGAACCCGGCGACACTGGAGACGTTGATGATGTCCCCGTGTCCGCGTTCGATCATGCCGGGCACGGCGGCCCGGGTCAGCCGAAGCACGGCCGTCACGTTCACGTCGAGCTGGCGTTGCAGCTCCTCCGGCGACGAGGTCCAGAACTCGCCCGCCAGGCCGAGACCGGCGTTGTTGACCAGCATGTCGACCGGTTCCGCGGCGAGGTGGTCCTCCACCAGTGCGCGGCCCTCGGCGGTGGCGAGGTCGGCGTCCAGCACCCTCGTGTCGATGCCGAACCGCCGGGACAGCTCGGCGGCCTGGGCTTCCAGCCGCGCCTTGTCGCGCGCGACGAGGACGAGGTGGTGGCCCTCGCGGGCGAGCCGACGGGCGAAGGCGGCGCCGATTCCGGCGCTCGCCCCGGTGATCAGTGCGGTGCTCATGCCTGGCTCTGCGGCTGCGATTCGGCGGCGGTCTTCTGGTCCTCGGTCTTGTCCTCCGCGGTCTTGTCTTCCGCGGCCACGCCCCCGGGCACGGCGGGCGGCTGCCAGGTCGAGGCGGTCTCCTCGTCGAACGGGTCGACGATGTCGGCGATCTCGCCGAGGTCCCGCAGCAGGCGCTCCAGCCGCGACGGCCCCGCCTGCGGGGCGGCGCTGGCCAGCACCCACTCGCCCTCCAGCCACGCCACGCCGACGTCGCCCCCGAGGCCGTCCGCGGCGTCCACCAGCTCCTGCGTGATGACGCGGCGGGCGCCCTCCGAGTCGTCGGCGAAGGCGTAGCGCTGGCCCACCGGGCCGAGTAGTTCGGGCATATCCGCGCGCTGGAAGGGCACGCTCGCCAGCCACAGTTCCACGAGCACCTGGTGCACGCGGTTGCAGCGCACCGCGACCACGATCGCGGGGATCTGCCCGTCGGCCTCGATGTCGAACACGAAGACCGGCCGCCTGCCGTCGGAGGTGAAGGTCGACCCCGCGACGACGTTGACCGCCGATTCCGCGCCGAAGTAGCCGATCGCACCGCCGGACCACTGCTTGGCCAGCCGCTCGTCCTCCTCGACGAACTGCCATCCGCGCAGGTCGGCCCAGCGCATTCGCTCGCGGTTGCGCGAGCCCTCCCTGGTGCGGTCCGCCGCGAGCAGCAGCAAGGCGGCCACCAGGGCGACGGCGGCGATCACGAACCAGACCCACGCTGGAATACCCACGTGGTCAGGGTATCGTCACGGGCCGCCGATCCAAGATCAGCGGCCCGTGTCGCCGTCAACTCTTCGAATTGGTTTACGCGCGCGCGACGGTGAGCGTGTCTCCCGCCTCGAGCGCCGGGACGTCGACCCGCACGGTGTCACCGTCGCGGACCTCACCGGCCAGCAGCTTGCGGGCCAGCTGGTCCCCGATCGCCGACTGCACCAGCCGCCGCAGCGGGCGCGCGCCGTAGATCGGGTCGAACCCGTTGAGCGCGAGCCATTCGCGGGCACCCGGCGTGACGTCCAGGGTGAGCCGCCGCTGCGCCAGTCGCTGGGCGAGCCGGTCGATCTGGATGTCCACGATCGAGGTCAGCTGCTCGGTGTCGAGCGAGTGGAAGACCACGATGTCGTCGAGCCGGTTGAGGAACTCCGGCTTGAAGTGCGTGCGCACCACCGACAGCACCGCGTCCTTGCGCTGCTGCTCGTCGAGCGTCGCGTCCGCGATGGCCTGCGAACCGAGGTTCGAGGTCAGCACCAGGATGGTGTTGCGGAAGTCGACCGTGCGGCCCTGACCGTCGGTCAGCCGCCCGTCGTCGAGCACCTGCAGCAGCACGTCGAACACGTCCGGATGAGCCTTTTCGACCTCGTCGAGCAGCACCACCGAGTACGGGCGGCGCCGCACGGCCTCGGTCAGCTGGCCGCCCTGGTCGTAGCCGACGTACCCGGGGGGAGCACCGACCAGGCGGGCCACCGAGTGCTTCTCGCTGTACTCGCTCATGTCGATCCGGGTCATCGCCCGCTCGTCGTCGAACAGGAACTCCGCCAGCGCCTTGGCCAGTTCGGTCTTGCCGACGCCGGTCGGGCCGAGGAACAGGAACGAACCGGTCGGCCGGTCGGGGTCGGCGACGCCTGCCCGCGTGCGGCGCACCGCGTCCGAGACCGCAGCGACGGCCTCCTTCTGCCCGACGACGCGCTGGCCGAGCTCCTCCTCCATCCGCAGCAGCTTGCCGGTTTCGCCCTCCAGCAGACGGCCCGCCGGGATGCCGGTCCACGCGCTGACCACGTCGGCGACGTCGTCCGCGCCGACCTCCTCCTTGAGCATCACGTCGCCGGACGAGCTGGCCGCGGTGTTCTGCTGTGCCGCTTCGAGTTCCTTCTCCAGCGCCGGGATGCGGCCGTAGCGCAGCTCCGCCGCACGGCCGAGGTCGGCGTCGCGCTCGGCCCGGTCGGCCTCGCCGCGCAGCTGCTCCAGCTGCTCCTTGAAGTCACGGACCTTCTCGATGGAGCCCTTCTCGTTCTGCCAGCGTGCCGTCAGCGCCGAAAGCGTTTCCCGCTTCTCGGCCAGTTCGGCGCGCAGGGCGGCGAGCCGCTCCTTCGACGCGGGGTCCTCTTCCTTGGCCAGCGCCATTTCCTCGATCTCCAGGCGCCGCACGGCGCGCTCGACCTCGTCGATCTCGACGGGCCGGGAGTCGATTTCCATGCGCAGGCGGGACGCGGACTCGTCGACCAGGTCGATCGCCTTGTCGGGCAGGAAGCGGGCGGTGATGTAGCGGTCGGACAGCGTCGCCGCGGCCACCAGCGCGGCGTCGGTGATCCGGACACCGTGGTGGACCTCGTAGCGTTCCTTGAGGCCGCGCAGGATGCCGATGGTGTCCTCCACCGACGGCTCGCCCACCAGCACCTGCTGGAAGCGCCGCTCCAGCGCCGCGTCCTTTTCGATGTGCTGGCGGTACTCGTCGAGCGTGGTGGCGCCGACCATGCGCAGCTCGCCGCGCGCGAGCATCGGCTTGATCATGTTGCCCGCGTCCATGGCGCCCTCGCCGGTCGCGCCCGCGCCGACGATGGTGTGCAGCTCGTCGATGAAGGTGATGACCTGCCCGGCGGAGTCGGTGATCTCCTTCAGCACGGCCTTGAGCCGCTCTTCGAACTCACCGCGGTACTTCGCGCCCGCCACCATCGAACCGAGGTCCAGTGCGACGACGCGCTTGCCGCGCAGGGATTCGGGCACGTCGCCGGCGACGATCCGCTGGGCGAGGCCCTCCACGATGGCCGTCTTGCCCACGCCGGGTTCGCCGATCAGCACCGGGTTGTTCTTGGTGCGGCGCGAAAGCACCTGCACCACACGCCGGATTTCGGTGTCGCGCCCGATGACCGGGTCGAGCTCGCCCTTGCGGGCCCGCTCGGTCAGGTCGACGCCGTACTTCTCCAGCGCCTTGAACGTGCCCTCCGGGTCGGGGCTGGTGATCCGGGCGGAGCCGCGCACCTTGGTGAACGCCTCGCGCAGCGCATCGGGGTTGGCCCCGTGCCGTCGCAGCAGGTCGGCGACCGCGCCGCCCTCGGCCGCGAGACCGACCATCAGGTGCTCGGTGGAGACGTACTCGTCACCCAGCTCCGTCGCCAGCTTCTGGGCGTAGGTCAGCGACTTGAGCGCGTAGTTGTCGAACTGCGGGGTGGACACCGTCGCTCCGGTGGCCGAGGGCAGCCCGTTGATGATGGGCTCGAGTTCCTTGTGCACCTGGGCGGGGTCGGCGCCCACCGCGGTCAGCAGTGGCCCGGCGATCCCGTCGCTCTGCGCCAGCATGGCACCCAGCAGGTGCGCCGGTGCGATGCTCGGGTTGCCCGCCACGGTCGCCGCCTGCGCCGCCGACGAGATCGCCTGCTGGGTCTTCGTCGTCGGGTTGAAAGCGTCCATCCCACACTCCATGTCCAAAGTCAGCCTGGTGACAGCCTCCCTCACCGGCCGTCGCCATGCATAACGTCAGAAAAGTTGAGTCTGTTCCGCTCAAGTCTGACTCAGGCCAGTAAGCTGTCGGCGAACCAGTCTCCGGCATCCCGGACCCCGGGGAGAGTGAAGAAATACCCTCCGCCGTAGGGCTGGATGTAATCGGTCAGCGGCTCCCCGGCCAGCCGGGTCTGCACCGCGGCGAACTGCCGGTCCACGTCCTGCTGGTAGCAGGCGAAGATCAGGCCCACGTCGAGGTTGCCGTTCGCGGCCAGCCCGAGGTCGTAGTTGTAGCCACGGCGGAGGATCCGGCTCGCCGCCGTGTCCGGCGTGCGGGGGTTGGCCAGGCGGATGTGCGAAGTCAGCGGGATCGCCTTGCCCTCGGGGTCGGCGGCGTAGTCCGGCGCATCGCCCTCGTTCGCGCCGTCCAGCGGCGCACCGCTGTCCCGCTTGCGCCCGAACATGTTCTCCTGCTCGGTGATCGACACCCGGTCCCAGAACTCGACCAGCATCCGGATGAACCGCACCACCTGGTACGAGCCGCCGGTCGCCCAGTCCGGTTCACCCGCACCGGGCGCCACCCAGACCACGTTGTCCGCCTCGGCGGGGTTGGCGATGCCGTCCTTGAACCCCATCAGGTTGCGGGGCGTGCCGGACGGGCGCGGCGGGGAATGGAAACCGTTCATGCGGTAGCGCGCCTGCATCGCGCCCCGGGTGTGCTTGGCGATGTCGCGCAGCGCGTGCTGCACCGTGTCGGGGTTGTGCGCGCACAACTGCAGCATGAGGTCCCCGTGGCACCAGCGCGGCTCCAGCGTGTCGTCGGGGAAGGTCGGCATCGGCCTGAGCTTCGCGGGTTTTCGCGAGGCGAGGCCGAAGCGGTCGTCGAACAGCGACGAACCGACCGACACGGTGATCGTGAGTCCGTCGGCGGGTACGTCCGGGCCGAGCACGGCGCTGTCGGACGGCGGAGAGCCGACCCCGAGGTCGTCCGGAGTGCCGCCCGCCGTGAGGAAGCGAGCCCGCTCGGTCAGTGTGCGGAACAACCGCACCAGGCCCGCGCGGTCGCCCGCCGTGACGTCGAACGCGGCGAACGCCGCGGCGCTCTGCTGCGGGGTGAACACCCCCGCCTGGTGCGCTCCGTGGAACTCGTAGCGCTGGGCGGTCGAGGCCGGTGCCTTGGCCCGCTCGTCCGCGTAGGCACCCGCGGCGACGAGACCGCCGGCCAGTGCGCTGCCCGCCACCCCGGCGCCGGTGCCCTGCAGGAATCTGCGCCTGCTGAGTTCCATCAGCCCTCCCTGATTTCGAGCAGGTCCGGGACCACCGACAGCGTTTCCAGCACTTCGCCGATCGCCGCGTCGACCCGCTGGCGCTGGGCGAGCGGGGCGGTCTCCGGGCTCGACGTGGTCGCGGCCAGTGCCTGTTCGAGCGTGGTCAGCTGGGCTTGGGCGGTACCGACGAGCTGGGGCCGCCGCGCGGTGAGCAGCGGGGCGAGCTCGTCCAGCACGACCCGGGTGGCACCGGCGTCGGCGAGCGTCTCCCGATACCCGGTGCCCGCGCCCTGGTCGGACTGGCCGGTCAGCTTGTCGCGCAAGGAGTCCTCGAGGATTTCGTGCGCCCTCTTGGGCAGTTCGGACAGGTCCGTCGTGACCGATCGCAGTTGGCCGCGCAGGGTGGCGAGGTCCTGGGCCAGGCGGTCCGCCACGGGCATCAGCGCGGGCGGGGTCTCCCCGTGCCAGAGGCCGTGTTCGAGGCGGCGGAGGCCGGTGAACGCGGGATCCGCGGTTCCGCCCGGCAGCCCGTCGGGCAGCCCGTCGATCGCCTTGGCCAGACCGCCGAAACTGCCGTAGGCTGCCCCGACGCGCTCCCAGGTGAGCTGGGCATCGGTCCAGGCCGCCCTGGCGGCGCCGGTGTCCCCGGTGGTCAGCGCGAACCGCAGCGAGTCCACCTGCCCGGCCAGCGTGGCCAGCTGTCCGGTCACGTAGGTGCGGTACTCGTCGAGCGGTCCTTCGAGATCCTGCGACGACACCGGAAGCACGGCGGGAGGGACCGGGCCGGTGGTGCCGCGCACCGCGACCGTGGCCGATTTCAGTTCCGGGATGCCCGACATCTCGCAGCGCCAGGCGTACTCGCCCGCCGGGAGGTTCGCGGGCAGCGTTCGCTCCGTTCCGGGGCCGAGCCCTTCGAGTTCGCCGATCACCCCGCCGTCGGAGCCGCGGACGAGGTAGACCTCGCCGCTGCGGCCGGACTTGTTGACGACGGTGAATTCCTGCCGCCCCGCGGACGGAGCGCTGAAGTCGGGCGCGCAGGCCGAAGCGGTGATCGTGACGCGCTCGGTGCCTCCCCGTCCGGACGGCACCACCACGGCGAACACCCCGGCGGCCAGCAGGGGGACGCCGATCGCGGCGGTGACCAGGACCCACCGGCGCTTCGCCGTCTTCGGGGTGCGTTCGGGCGCGCCTTCCCGAGCCGGAGCCGGAGCCGGTGCCGGTTTCGGGGTCGCCGCGCCGCGGAAGAACACGGTCAGCACGGCCGCGATGTAGCCGGTGTACGTGATCACCTGCAGCCACGTCATCGACGGGGAGAGGTTGGTGACGCCGCGGATGACGGTGACCCACCACGCGTCGGCGGAGACGGTGTCCGACAGGTCGAAGGCGATCCAGGTGCGCCCGGGCAGCAGGCCGGCGTCCTGGAGGTCGCCGAGGGCGTAGGCGAGCACGCCCGCGGCGATCACCACGAGCAGCACGGCGGTGCGCGAAAAGAACTTCCCCAGGTTGATCCGGATCGCGCTGCGGTAGAGGAGCCAGCACAGCAGTGCGGCGGCCCCGATGCCCACGGCGGCCCCGAGCAGCGGGGCGGTGGACTCGCCGGCGGCCTGCACCGTCGTCCACAGGAACAAGGCGGTTTCCAGGCCCTCGCGGCCGACCGCGAGAAAGGCGGTGAGAGCGAGCGCGCCCGAGCCGACCGCGAGCGCGCCGGTCACCTTCGCCGAGAGTTCGCCAGACAGGCCACGGGCGGTGCGGCGCATCCAGAACACCATCGCGGTGACCAGGCAGACGGCGACCAGGCTGAGCACGCCGCCGAAGGCGTCCTGCGCGGTACTGGACAGTTCCGCCCGAGAGAAGGTCAGCACCGCGCCGAAGCCGGCCGCGAGGGTGACCGCGGCCAGCACGCCGAGCCAGATCGGTGCCGAGGAGGTGCGGCCGTCACCGGCGCGGTGCAGAGCGGCGAGCAGGATGCTGACCACCAGCCCGCCTTCCAACCCCTCGCGAAGCCCGATCAGCAGGTTGGGGACAGCGTCGGCCCACACGCGGCACTCCTCGTCGCCGAACCAGTTGCTTGGTTAGGCTTACTTTAGCCGCGGAGCGGGGTGAAAACAGAGGTTAGCCTTGCTTTAATTACCGCGGCTCGCGCCGCATCAGGCTCATTCAGGACGAATCGCCACGGGAAAGCCGGTCCATCGCCGTGCGCAACGCCTCGTTCATCTCGGCGATGCGGCCGGTCAGCTCGGCGACCTCCGCCTCGTCCCAGCCATCGAGTGCCTTGCGAAAGAACTCGATGTGGTTCTCCCGCCACTTCTTGATTTCGGCGAGACCCTGTTCCGAGACGCGGATCAGCGCGGCGCGGCCGTCCTCGGGGGCCGGGCGCCGCTCGATCAGTCCGGCGGCGGAGAGCTGGCTGATCTGCCTGCTGACCACCGAGACGTCGACCATCTTGCGCTTGGCCAGATCGGAGGGGCGGCACTCGCCGTTCGCGGCGAGGTCGCTGAGCAGGATCGCGGCGGCCGGGTGCAGGCCGGCGTCGCGGGTCTGCCAGGCGTGGGTCACCCACGCGTGCTGCAGTTGGCCGGTGAGCCGCAGTTGCCGCATCAGTTCGAGGCCGGCGTCCTCGCTCAGGCTCATCTCGACCCTCCATTTGGTTGTCACATACAACTATACGCCAGGTAGTCGGACGATTAACGAACGACGAACGTGAGGCCCGCCACTCGACCGGGTTGTCGTTAACCACCCGGACGGAGCAATGAGGGGCACTCATCCGGGAGGGGTGACTACTCTGCGGTCGATTGCCTCTCCGCTTTCCTGGCGTGACCCGGCCGAACGGGGCGGAATATCCATGATCATTTCGGGCAGTAGCGATGCCCGCCGGCCTGCCGCTGCGTGGTTCGGGGTCGCTCTTGCGTCGTCAGTGAATAATCGAGCCGAGTAGCAGCAGGCCCCCCGGAAAAAGCCCCGAAAGACCCGTAGACCATGACCGCCGATCCCGTCAGTCCCGTCCCCCGGTCCAGCCACCGGGAGGCGCCCCCAGCCGTGACCGCGATGGTGCGGCTCATCCGGGATTCCTGGGTCAAGGCCGAGCCGTACCTACCGGAAGTGACCCAGTTCTTCTACGGGATGCTGTTCACCCTGGCCCCGGCGACCCGCGACTTCTTCCCGATCAACATGGAGGTCCAGCGCAACCGGATGGTGCGCGCGCTGGTGCACGTCGTGCAGATGGTGGACCAGCCCGAGGACCTCGTCCCCTTCCTCCGCCAACTCGGTCGCGACCACCGCAAGTTCGGCGTGGTGCCCAAGCACTACGAGGCCATCGGCACCGCGCTGCTCGCGGCGATGAAGACCCAGCTCGGGCCGGACTGGACGCCGGAGGTCGAGCGGGCCTGGGCCGAGGCGTTCACCATCGTCGCCCGGCAGATGCAGGAGGCGGCCGCCGCCGACACCAACCCGCCCAGCTGGCGGGGGCGGGTCGCCGAGCACCGCAGGCTCAGCTGGGACCTGGCCATGGTGCGCATCGAGCCGGAACAGCCGATCCCGTTCCAGGCGGGCCAGTACCTCAGCGTCGAGGTGCCGCAGCGGCCCCGGCTCTGGCGGTACCTCTCCCCGGCCAACGCACCCCGTGAGGACGGCTCGCTGGAGTTCCACATCCGCGCGGTCGACGGGGGATGGGTCTCCCGTGCGATCGTCAGTCATACCCAGCAGGGCGACACGTGGCGGTTCGGCCCGCCGCTGGGGCGTCTCTCGGTGGACCGCGAGGCCGGGCGGGACGTGCTGATGATCGCCGGTGGCACCGGGGTGGCCCCGCTGCAGGCGCTGCTCGACGAGCTCTCCCAGTGGGGGGAGAACCCCAAGGTCCGGCTGTTCTACGGCGGCCGCACCCGGGAAGACCTCTACGCGCTCGAAGGCCTGCGCATGGTGGCCTCGTGCAACCCCTGGTTCACGGTCACACCGGTGATCGAGAAGGGCCCCGCCCTCGTCGGGTGCGAGCAGGGCACCCTGGCCGACGTGGTCACCCGGCACGGCGCCTGGCCCGGGCACGAAGTGCTCGTCTCCGGCTCACCCGCGATGATCCGCGCGACCGTTTCCCGCATGCTCGTCGCCGGGACCGCGCTCGAGCAGATCCACTACGACCCGTTCACCATCGACTAGAGCATCCACTCAGGACAGCAGCGCCGCGACCGCGTCGACTACGACCTGGCGCCGGTCGGCCGTGGTTTCACGGTCCACCAGCGCGTCGAATTCCGGCACGTGGGAACTCCAGAACCCGGAAAGGTGGATGACGAGCCCGAGTAGGACGTCCGCGGGAAAGCGCCTGGGAAGGATGCCCTTCGCCTGCGCGTCGGCGACGGCCCGGACCTTCGCCTCGTTGCTGGCGAGCACCATCCGGTTCAGATCGCCGGTGCCGGCGCGTTCGAGCCGGTACCAGGTCGCGATCCGCTGTACCCACGGGCGCTGCTGGTAGGAGTCGAACAGCCGACCCGCGTATTCGGGCAGGTTGCCCGCGTCGATCGGCACCGCGTCGACGGTCTCCCGGCACATGGCGTCGAAAACCGCGTCGAACAGCCCGTCCTTGCTGCCGAAGTAGTGGTAGATCTGCGCCTTGTTGCTGCGTGCGGCGGCCGCGATCCGGTCGACGCGGCTGCCCGCGATGCCGTACGCGGCGAACTCGTCCCTCGCCGCCTCCAGGAGCCGTCGCCGGGTGGCCTCCGCGTCCCTTGTCATCTCCGCATTCTAACTAACCATCTAGTTGACAGGTGGCCCGGGAAGGAGTTAGCTGGCGAAGTAGCTAAACAACTAGTTAGAAAGTTCGGTGAAGTAGCCATGTCCTCCACAGCTTCGAATTCCGTCTTCCTGGTCAGCGGGGCTTCCCGTGGGCTGGGCGAGGAGATCGTGCGAGCCGCCCTCGCCGCGGGACACCAGGTCGTGGCCGGGGCCCGCACCCCGTCCGCGCTGGACGCTCTCGCCGCGGAGCACGGTGACCGGCTCGTCGTGGTCGCACTGGACGTGACCGACGACAAGGCGGCCGAGGCCGCGGTGCGCACCGCGGTGTCGCGGTTCGGCCGCTTGGACGTGCTGGTCAACAACGCCGGTTACGCCAACGTCGGCGCCATCGAAGACGTCGACCTCGACGACTTCCGGGCACAGGTCGACACCAACCTGTTCGGGGTGGTGCGGCTGACCCGGGCGGCGCTGCCGGTCCTGCGGGAGCAGCGGTCGGGGCACATCATCCAGGTCTCCTCGGTCGGCGGCAGGCTGGCCACGCCGGGGCTGGCCGCCTACCAGAGCGCGAAGTGGGCGGTGGGCGGCTTCTCTTCGGTGCTCGCCGCCGAGGTGGCGCCGCTCGGCATCAAGGTGACCGTGCTGGAACCGGGTGGGATGCGGACCGACTGGTCCGGCCCGTCCATGCGCATCGACCCGATCCGCCCGGAATACGCCGCGACCGTCGGTCAAATGGCGGCCATGCACGGCGGCGACTCGCTCGCGGCCAATGATCCGGCGAAGGTGGCTCGACTGGTGCTGCGGCTGGTCGCGCTGGAGGAGCCGCCGCTGCGCCTGCTCGTCGGCCCCGACGCGTATGCCTACGCCACCGCGGCCGGTCGTGCGCTGCTCGCGGAGGACGAGCGCTGGCGCGAGCTTTCCGAATCCACGGTCGCCGACGACGCCACCCTCGAACACCTCGATCCCTTGGGACAGCGATGAGCGCGCCGGGCTCCTAGGCTCACCGGTATGGACATCTCTGTCAATGGTGCCCTTCGCGGCTACCTGGCCCTGCCCCAGCGGGAAGTCGCGGGTGACCCGCCGTGGCCCGGAGTGGTGGTCGTTCACGACGCCTTCGGGATGAGCGAGGACACCCGCAACGTCACCGAGCGGTTCGCCACCGCCGGGTACGTCGCGCTGGCGCCCGACCTGTTCTCACGAGGCGGTGTCATGCGGTGCATCAAGTCGGTGTTCCGGGATCTGATGGCAGGCCAGGGCCGCGCGTTCGAGGACCTGCAGGCCGCCCGGCGGCTGCTGGCCGAACGGGAGGACTGCACCGGCAAGGTCGGTGTGGTGGGATTCTGCATGGGCGGCGGATTCGCCCTCGTCGCCGCGTCCGGCGGGTTCGACGCTTCCGCGCCGTACTACGGGCAACTGCCCAAGGATCTGTCCGTTTTGGACGATGCTTGCCCGATCGTGGCCAGCTTCGGGCGCAGGGACCCGGCGTTGAAGGGGGCCGCGGCCAAGCTCGAAACGGAGCTGACCGCCCGCGGCATCCCGCACGACGTCAAGGAATATCCCGAAGCCGGGCACAGCTTCGCCAATCAGCTCGCGGGCGGCCCGCTCAACAAGCTGCTCAAGGTCGCCGGCCTGTCGTTCCACCGCGAATCCAGCGAGGACGCCTGGCGTCGCGTGCTCGCCTTCTTCGCCCAGCACCTCGGCAGTTGAGCGAAAAAAGGGTGGGCACTTCAGGAGGAAGTGCCCACCCGCGTCACTGTTTGCCGGTGCGCTTCGGTTTCCAGACCACCAGCGCGGTCTCGTGCCGGAGCGGAACCAGATCCTTCCGGTAGGAAGCGTGCACGGCGGCGGCCGCGTGCTCGGCCGCGGCGTAGGCGGCGGCCAGTTCTTCGGTGAGCTCGGCGACCCGGCTCCGCAGGGCCTCGACCTGGTTTTCCAGCTCGATGATGTGCTTGATGCCCGCCAGGTTCACCCCGGCCTCCTGCGACAGCCGCTGCACCTCGCGCAGCAGTGCGATGTCGCGCATCGAATAGCGCCGCCCGCCGCCCGCCGTGCGCCCGGGCGACACCAGGCCCATCCGGTCGTAGGACCGGAGGGTCTGGGCGTGCAACCCGGACAGCTGAGCGGCCACCGAGATCACGAACACCGGGGTGTCTTCGTCCGCCCCGTGCGGCAACCCACCGAACGCCATCACCGCTCCTTGAGCAACTTGGTGATTTCCGGTCGCGGATCGTGCTTCGCGGCGGCCTCCGCGAACGCCTGCAGCGCCTCCTGCTCCGCGGGCTCGAGCCGGGACGGAACCGCCACCTGCAGGGTGACCAGCAGATCGCCCTGCGAGCCGTCGCGCTTGCGGATGCCCTTGCCGCGCACCCGCAGCACCCGGCCGCTCGCCGTGCCCGGGGGCACCTTGAGCGACACCTTGCCGTCCAGCGTGGGCACCGTGATCGTGGCGCCCAGTGCCAGTTCGGTGAAGGTGACCGGCATGGTGATCGTCAGGTCGTTGCCCGACCGGCCGAACACCGGGTCCGGGGTGACGTGCACGCGGACGTACAGGTCACCGGCCGTGGCCCCGCCCCGGCCCGGTTCGCCCTGACCGGCGAGCCGGATGCGCTGGTTGTCGTCGACCCCGGCAGGCACCCGCACGGTCAGGGTGCGCGTGCGGGTGCTGATGCCCTCGCCGCCGCATTCCGGGCACGGGTCGTCGATGATCTGGCCACGCCCGCGGCAGTCCCGGCACGGCTCCGAGAAGGCGAACGCGCCCTGGCTCCGGCTCACCAGCCCGGAACCCCCGCACACCGGGCAGGTGCGCGGCATCGTGCCGGGCCGTGCGCCGTTGCCGCCGCACGTTCCGCAGGTGCCCGGGCTGGACAGCCGCAGCGGCAGCGTCGCGCCCTTGACCGCCTCGGCGAACTCGATCCGAACCTCGGTCTCCACGTCGGCGCCCCGCTGGCCGCGGGCGGCGGTCGCCCCGGCACCCGCACCGCGACGGCCGAACAGGCCGCCGAGGATGTCGCCGAGGCCGCTGAAGCCGCCGCCTCCTCCGCCCGCGGTCTGGCCGAACAGGTCGCTCATGTCGAAGGTGCCGGAACCGCCGCCGCGCGGGAAGTTGAACGTGCCGGCTCCGCCGGCGCCGAACAGCTGCCGCGCTTCGTCGTATTCCTTGCGCTTCGCCGGGTCCGAGAGCACACCGTAGGCCTCGGACACCGCCTTGAACTTCTGCTCGGCTTCCGCGTTGCCGGGGTTGGCGTCGGGGTGGTTCTCCCGCGCCAGCTTGCGGTAGGCCTTCTTGATCTCGTCCTGGGACGCGTCGGAGGAGACGCCCAGCTCTCGGTAGAAGTCCTTACCGATCCACTCGCGAGCACTCACCGGACGTCTCCTCCTTCCTGTTCAAGACCGTTACTGCTGGTTCTCATTCGACAGCTGCTCCACCGGCAGCTCGCCCTCGACGGACGCGTCGACCGGTTTCCCGGCGCCCGGCTCGTGGTCGGTCACCCCGACCAGCGCGGCCCGCAGCACCCGTTCGCCGAACCGGTAACCCCGGCGCAGGACCGTGGTCACCGTCGGGCCGGACACGTCGGGCGAGGTGCTGTGCTGCACCGCCTCGTGCACGCTCGGGTCGAAGGGGTCGCCCTCGGCGCCGAACGGCTCGAGGCCTGCCCGCTGCAGACCCGCGACGAGCTTGTCGCCCACCGCCTTGAATGCCCCGGTGAGATCACCGTGCGCCTCGGCGCGCTCGAGGTCGTCGAGCAGCGGCAGCAGGTCGTTGACCACGCTGGCCTTGGCCGCGGCGACCACGGCCTCACGGTCCCGGTCCACCCGCTTGCGGTAGTTCGCGTACTCGGCCTGCAACCGCTGCAGGTCCGCGGTCCGCTCCGCGAGCTGCTTCTCGAGATCGGACTGAACGCCCACCGCGCCGTCGACGGTGGTCGCTCCCAGCTCCGGCCCGGAGGCTTCCGCGGTCGCGGAAGCCTCCTCGGTCGCCGCCTGCGGCCGAACCTGGCCGGTCTCCGGGTCGATCTTGCGACGATCCCGGACCACCACCGGTTCGGTCACCTCCGGTTCCTGCTCGTCGGCTTCGCGGTAGTGCTTGCCCGTCACTTCTTCTCGTCCTCGTCGACGATCTCGGCGTCCACCACGTCGTCGGCCTTGGCGGAGGAACCGGTGCTCCCCGCCGAACCGGCCGCGCCGCCGGCACCGGCGGCACCGGCGTCGGTCTGCTGCTGCGCGTTGGCGTAGAGGGCCGTGCCCAGCTCCTGCGACGCGGTGTTCAGCTTCTCGATGGCGTCCTTGATCTTGGCGGTGTCGGTGCCCTTGAGGGCCTCGTTCGCCTCGTCGATCGCGGTCTTGACCTTGCCCTTGAGGTCCTCGGGCAACTTGTCGTCGTTGTCCTTGATGAACTTCTCGGTCTGGTAGACGAGGGTCTCGGCCTGGTTGCGGGTCTCGACCTCCTCGCGGCGCTTGCGGTCCTCTTCCGCGTGCGCCTCGGCGTCCTTGACCATCCGGTCGATGTCCTCCTTCGGCAGCGCGGAGCCACCGGTGATGGTCATCGACTGTTCCTTGTTGGTGCCAAGGTCCTTCGCGGTCACGTGCACGATGCCGTTGGCGTCGATGTCGAAGGTGACCTCGATCTGCGGCACGCCGCGCGGGGCCGGCGGGATGCCGGTCAGCTCGAACATGCCGAGCTTCTTGTTCTGCGCGGCGATCTCGCGCTCGCCCTGGAAGACCTGGATCTGCACCGACGGCTGGTTGTCGTCCGCGGTGGAGAAGATCTCGCTGCGCTTGGTCGGGATGGTGGTGTTGCGCTCGATGAGCTTGGTGAACACGCCGCCCTTGGTCTCGATGCCCAGCGACAGCGGGGTCACGTCCAGCAGCAGGACGTCCTTGACCTCACCCTTGAGCACACCGGCCTGCAGCGCCGCGCCGACCGCGACGACCTCGTCCGGGTTCACGCCCTTGTTCGGCTCACGGCCGCCGGTCAGCTCCTTGACCAGCTCCGACACCGCGGGCATGCGGGTGGAACCACCGACGAGCACCACGTGGTCGATCTGGCCGACCGAGATGCCCGCGTCGCGGATGACGTTGTTGAACGGCTGGCGCGTGCGCTCCAGCAGGTCGTTGGTGATCCGCTGGAACTCGGCGCGGGTCAGCGTCTCGTCCAGGAACAGCGGGTTCTTGTCCGCGTCGACGGTGATGTAGGGCAGGTTGATGTTCGCGCTCGACGAGCTGGACAGCTCGATCTTGGCCTTCTCCGCGGCTTCCTTGATCCGCTGCAGGGCCATCCGGTCCTTGGTCAGGTCGATGCCGTGCGAAGCCTTGAACTTGTCCACCAGCCAGTCGACGACGCGCTGGTCCCAGTCGTCACCACCGAGGTGGTTGTCACCGCTGGTCGCGCGGACCTCGACGACACCTTCGCCGATCTCCAGCAGGGACACGTCGAAGGTACCGCCACCGAGGTCGAAGACCAGGATGGTCTGCTCCTTCTCGCCCTTGTCCAGGCCGTAGGCGAGGGCCGCGGCGGTGGGCTCGTTGACGATGCGCAGCACGTTGAGGCCGGCGATCTGGCCGGCTTCCTTGGT
The DNA here is from genome assembly GCF_007713715.1 of Amycolatopsis rhizosphaerae. Taxonomy (GTDB): domain Bacteria; phylum Actinomycetota; class Actinomycetes; order Mycobacteriales; family Pseudonocardiaceae; genus Amycolatopsis_E; species Amycolatopsis_E rhizosphaerae. The sequence continues at coordinate 31,333 of NZ_VJWX01000006.1, read as the reverse complement.
GGCCTGCCGCTGGGCGTCCTCGAAGTAGGCGGGGACGGTGATGACGGCGTCGGTGATCTCCTCACCCAGGTAGGCCTCGGCGTCCCGCTTCAGCTTCATCAGCACACGGGCGCTGATCTCCTGCGGGGTGTAGGCCTTGCCGTCGATCTCCGTCGACCAGTTCGTGCCCATGTGCCGCTTGACGGACCGGATGGTGCGGTCCACGTTCGTCACGGCCTGGTTCTTGGCGGGCTGCCCGGTGAGCACTTCGCCGTTCTTGGCGAACGCGACGATGGACGGGGTGGTCCGGGAACCCTCGGAGTTGGCGATGACCGTCGGCTCGCCGCCCTCAAGGACGGCTACGACCGAGTTGGTCGTGCCGAGGTCGATGCCGACCGCTCGCGCCATGGTGGTTTCCTCCTGGTTATACGCTGCTTGAGCTGCGGTGATCGCGCCCGCCTTGAGCGGGTCTCACTCAAGTTCTATCCTGCGCTTCCCGCTCGCGTCAATCCAGACTTGAGTCGGGTTCGCTCAACCTTTCTGCCCGTCGTAACGACGGGGTGCCGCGAGTTGTTCCCGTCAGGCCGGGCTGACCGTCACGTCGCCGCTGGTGCTGTTCAGATCGAGCTCGTAGGGGCCTGCCGGATCGGTCGCGATGTCGACCCGCTGGGTGCCGGAGCTGGTGCCGGTCCGCACCCGGTAGCGGTCGCGCGGCACGGTCACCATGACGTTCCCGCTGGTCACGTCCACCTTCACGTTCTGGGCCATGCTCATCGCCACCGTCACGTCGCCCGAGGTCGCGCGCACCTTGACCGGTCCGGTCGCGTCGGTGACCAGGACGTTGCCGGAGGTCGAAGTCACGTCCGCCGCGGCGGCACCCCGCACCGTCGTCTCCCCGGAGGTGACCTTCCCGGTCACGGCGACACCACGGGGGACGACCACCTCGTAGTCCACGTCGCACCGGTTCCCGCAGTCGTGCAGCACCAGCTTGCCGCCTTCGACCGTGAACGCGTCACCCGGCTTGCCGCCGGTGTAGCTGAAGCGCTGGTGGACGGTGGTGGTGGCCACGTCCTCGGCCAGGATCCGCACGTCCCCCGACCCCGTGTCCAGTTGGACCGTGTCGATCCGTTGCGCCAGTTCGCGGTCGACCTGGGCCTTCGTGGACCAGTGCCAGTTCCACTCGGTGGCGATCGCGATGCCGGCGCCGATCAGGACGATCCCGCCGACGGCGAGTGCGATCCTGCCCATTGCGTCCTCCCCAGTCATTTTTCCTGTGCGGTGAGGCTAAGGGGCCGGAGGAGGCGGGTACATCAGGGAAGGTCCCCGTATCGACCCTGGGGTTGTCCCTACCCTGGCGGCTCCCGCCTGGCGCGCGCAGTAGCCTTTCGGGTACCGGAGTCCCGCGATGAGGAGGATCGATGGCACAGCCGCCCAACCCCTACGACTTCCTGCCCTCGGTACCGAGCTTCACCCTGCGCAGCAACGACATCGCGGACGGGGAGACCCTCGCGACACCGCATCTGAGCGGCATCTTCGGCGCCGGCGGCGAGGACCGTTCGCCGCATCTGGCCTGGTCTGGCTTCCCGGCCGAGACGAAGAGCTTCGCCGTCACCTGCTACGACCCGGATGCCCCCACCGCGAGCGGGTTCTGGCACTGGGCCGTGTTCGACATCCCGGTTTCGGTCACCGAGCTGAGCTCGGGTGCCGGGGACGCGAGCGGCTCGGGCCTGCCGGAGGGTGCGATCACGCTGACCAACGACGGCGGGGTCAGGCAGTTCCTCGGCGCGGCGCCGCCGCCCGGACACCGCCCGCACCGCTACTTCTTCGTGGTGCACGCCGTGGACGTCGAGAAGCTCGGCGTGCCGGAGGGCGCCACCCCGGCGATCCTCGGCTTCAACCTGTTCAGCCACACCCTGGCCCGCGCCACCCTCATCCCGGTCTACGAGAACAAGAGCTGAGCCCCGGCCCGCCTCACCACTGGTAGGGCAGGAACTTCCCGTTCAGAGTCACCACGACCCGGTCGCCCGCGGGATCCGGTACGCGCTCGACGTCGAGCCGGAAGTTGATCGCGCTCATGATCCCGTCGCCGAACTTCTCGTGGATCAGTTCCTTGATGGTGGGCCCGTAGACCTGCAGCACCTCGTAGAACCGGTAGATCGTGGGGTCGGTGGGCACCGGCGAGTCGAGCGCCCCGCGGGTGGGTTGCGCGCGCAGCGCCGCCACCGCGTCGGCGGACAGTTCGAGGACCTCCCCGGCGCGGTCCGCCTGCTCCTCGGTCATCGGGTGCTGGCCGAGCAGTGCGGCGGTCGTCCAGGCGAGCGGGGTGTCGAGCGCTTCGGCCAGTTCCGCCCAGGTCAGCCCGAGGCGCGTCTTGGCGGCGAGCACGGCCGCGGCGGCTTCCTTCTTCGTCGTCATGCATCCCGATCATTCCGGGCCGGGCCGGGGCGTGCCAGCGCGGACGGGGGCTCAGCGCGGGCGCAGCAGGTATTCGACCACCGGCCGGAGTTCCTCCGCGGTGGGTGGTTCGTCGTCGATCAGGCCCTGGATCAGCAGCCCGTCGATCCCGGCGAGGAACGCTCGCAGCGCCACCAGGTCGTCGGGCCGGACCATCGAGGTGAGCACGTCGAGCCAGCGGCGGGCGGCCGGGCGCAGTTCGGGCCGCCGGGCCGCGAGCAGGTACAACTCGTACTCGGCCATCGTCCGGCCGCGTTGCGGGCCGAGTGCCTCGGCGAGCAGGGCCGCCACCTCGTCGGCGCCGAGGCTGCCGCGGGAGCGGGCCCGGTCGATCATCCAGTAGACCTCGCTGGCCATGTCCTTCGCGCAGGAGATCAGGGTCGCGATGAGCAGGTCGTCGAGGCTGGAGAAGTGGTACGTGGTCGAGGTGGTGGGCACCTCGGCCTCGGCGGCGACGGTGCGGTGGGTTACCCCGGCGACGCCGTCGCGTTCGATCACGCGCAGCGTGGCCTCGATGATCTCCTGACGCCGCCGGTCGCCCCGGACCTTGCGGCCGTCGCGCTGGCCCTTCACGCGGCCGCTCCCAGTTCGATCAGCACGACACCCCCGATGACCAGCGCGAGTCCGCCGATCATGGTGAGATTGAGGTGCTCGCCGAGGAACAGCACCCCGATGAGTGCGACGGCGGCGACCCCCACGGCCGCCCAGATCGCGTAGGCGACCCCGACCGGAAGGCCGAGCTTCAGCACCAGCCCCAGCGCGACGAACGCGGTCAGGTACCCGGCGACCACGACCAGGGACGGGACGAGCTTGGAGAAACCTTCGGACAGCTTGAGGGAGACCGTCGCGGACACCTCGGCGGTGATCGCCAGCGCGAGCAGGAGATAGGCAGCCACCCCGCCAAACTACTTGTACGATCGTCCCAATAGCTAGGGAGTCGTACGCCACATCGGTGGGACTTAGGGCGGCGTCATGGGTTACTCACTAGTAAGGCCCGGTTAGGCTGCCCGCCAGTACACATACGGACGAAAGGCCCCGATCATGGGTGCTCTGCAGATCACAGTGGGTGTGATCGGCGTCGCCATAAGCATTGTCGCTTGGATCGCGTTCGTCGCCGGCGTCGTGCGCATGGTGCGCATCATTCGCCTCGGACAACCCGACGGGACTCGCAACGGCCCCTTCTGGAGCCGGCTCGGAACGCTGATCAAGGAGTTCGCCGCGCACACGCGGATGAACAAGTTCCGCCACGTCGGCCCCTGGCACTGGATGGTGATGTGGGGCTTCCTGATCGGCTCGCTCGTCTGGTTCGAGGCCTATGGCGAGACCTTCGACCCGAACTTCCACTGGCCGATCTTCGGGGCCTGGGAACCCTGGCTGCTCCTGGTCGAGCTGCTCGGCCTCGGCACCGTGGTCGGCGGGATCGCCCTGGTGATCATCCGCCAGCGCAACCACCCGCGCCGCGCCGACCGGCAGTCCCGGTTCCAGGGGTCCAACTTCAAGCAGGCGTACTTCGTCGAGACCGTGGTCATCGTCGAGGGTCTCGGCATCCTGGGCGTCAAGGCGTTCAAGATCTCCAGCGGTATCGAGGACCCGGCGCTGTGGAGCAGCTTCGTCACCAGGCCGCTCGCCGAGATCCTGCCCGCCAGCACCGCCGCCGTCAGCATCACCGCACTGGTCAAGCTGCTCTCCGGCATCATCTGGCTCCTGGTCGTCGGGCGGACCCTGACCATGGGTGTGGCCTGGCACCGGTTCAGCGCCTTCTTCAACATCTACTTCAAGCGCGAGGCCGACGGCGGCGTCGCGCTGGGCAAGCTCAAGCCGATGATGAGCGCGGGCAAGCCGCTGGACTTCGAGGAGGCCGACCCGGAGAAGGACGTCTTCGGCGCCGGCAAGATCGAGGACTTCAGCTGGAAGGGCTGGCTCGACTTCACCACCTGCACCGAATGCGGCCGCTGCCAGTCGCAGTGCCCCGCCTGGAACACCGGTAAGCCGCTGTCGCCGAAGCTGGTCATCACCCAGCTGCGGGACCACGCCTACGCCAAGGCGCCGTACCTGCTCGCGGGCGGCCGCAAGGACGTCACCGGCGAAGAGGTCGGCCTGACCGGCGACAACCCCTACGCCGGGATCGACGTGCTCGCCCTCGCCGAGGCGGAGCGTCCGCTCGTCGCCGCGGGCGACGACGGCGGCGTCATCGACCCCGACGTGCTGTGGTCCTGCACCACCTGCGGTGCCTGCGTCGAGCAGTGCCCGGTGGACATCGAGCACGTCGACCACATCGTCGACATGCGCCGCTACCAGGTCATGATCGAGTCGAACTTCCCGAGCGAGCTCAACGGGATGTTCAAGAACCTGGAGAACAAGGGCAACCCGTGGGGCCAGAACGCCAAGGACCGGCTGGCCTGGACCGAGGACCTCGACTTCGAGGTGCCGGTCTTCGACGGTGACCTCGGCGAAGCCGAGTACCTGTTCTGGGTCGGTTGCGCCGGTGCCTTCGAAGACCGCGCGAAGAAGACCACGCGGGCGGTCGCGGAACTGCTCCACATCGCGGGCGTCAAGTACACCGTGCTCGGCCCGGAGGAGACCTGCACCGGTGACCCCGCCCGCCGGGCCGGTAACGAGTTCCTGTTCCAGATGCTCGCGCAGCAGAACGTCGAGGTGCTCAACTCGGTCTTCGAGGACCGGGAGCCGGGCAACCGCAAGATCGTGGTCACCTGTGCGCACTGCTTCAACACGCTGGCCAACGAGTACCCGGAGGTCGGCGGGAAGTTCGAGGTCGTGCACCACACCCAGCTGCTCAACCGCCTGGTGCGGGAGAAGCGCCTGGTCCCGGTGGCGCCGATCGCCGACGACGTCACCTACCACGACCCGTGCTACCTGGGCCGCCACAACAAGATCTACGAGGCGCCCCGCGAGCTGATCGGTGCCTCCGGCGCCCAGTTCCGCGAGATGCCGCGGCACGCCGACCGCTCCATGTGCTGCGGTGCCGGTGGTGCCCGGATGTGGATGGAAGAGAAGATCGGCAAGCGGATCAACATCGACCGCGTGGACGAGGCGCTCGGCACCGCGCCCTCGAAGATCGCCACCGGCTGCCCGTTCTGCCGCGTGATGCTCACCGACGGTGTCACCGCCCGCCAGAACGACGGCAAGGCCTCGGAAAAGGTCGAGGTCGTGGACGTTTCACAACTGCTGCTGGAGGCCGTGAAGCGGCGCCCGCAGCCGGTCCCGGTCGGGGCGGGCGGGGGACTCCCGGCCGCGGTCGCCGACCCGCTGGAGGCGGACACCGCGACCGACCGGGCCCCGAGCGGCACTCCGCTGCCGACCGAGGACAAATAGGCAGATTCCGGTGTCCCGGCACGCCGGGGGTATCCCTGGATACCCCCGGTGGCCTCGACAGAGGCGTTATTCTTATGCCCTCGCAGCCGTAGCCGTCCGCGAGCCACTGTGACGAGTCACTGTGATCGGGGCGAACGGGGCGATGGACATGGAGCGGGCTGCCGGAAGGAAGGCGGCCGGGGAACCGGCCGCGCCGAGGGCCGGTGCTCGCTTCCCGTCCGCCAAACAACTGGAAAAATACGCCGAGGCAGAGGTGGAGCAGCTTCCCGAGGACAGCAACTCCCGCCCGTCTCGACACCGGCCCGCCGGTGCCCGCTTTCCGACGGAGAAACAATGGGAGATGCTCGACGCGCCGGAAGGCCCGCCCGAGCCCGAGCCCGAGGAGCCGCCGAGGCCCTCACCGAGGCCACGGGCGAAACCCGGGCGAGTGCGTACGGACGAGGTTGACGTGGAGGACAACGGGCCTCGCGTCCGCCCCTACGTACTGACCCGCGGCCGTACCCAGGCCAGTTACGAGCTCGGGCTGGAGACCATGGTCTCGTTGCGGGCCGACGGGAAGTGGGCCGGTCCGGCGTTGGGCGGCGAGTACCAGCCCGTGCGTGCCCTGCTGCGCGTCCCGCTGTCCGTCGCGGAGGTCGCCGTCGGCCTGTCGGTCCCGATCGGGGTGGCGCGTGTGCTGCTCAGCGACATGGCCGAGCTGGGCCTGCTGCACATCCACGGCACGGAGCGGACCGCCGAGGGGCGCCCGCCGATGGCACTGATGCGCCGCGTTCTCGACGGTCTGCAACGGCTTTGACCCGGCCATAGGATCACCGGGTGAGCGGGGAAGGCGAGGCGAGCGAGAGCACACTGACCGTTCTGCTGGCCGGTGCGGTCAACCTGGCGATCGCGGTGATGAAGGCCGCCGCGGGGGTGATCACGGGTTCCGGTGCCCTGCTGTCGGAGGCCGCGCACTCGTTCGCCGACACGATCACCGAGTTGCTCCTGCTCACCGCACTGCGCCGCTCGCGCCGCCCCGCCGACCGCTTGCACCCCTTCGGCTACGGCAAGGAGCGGTACTTCTGGTCGCTGCTCGCCGCCGTGTCGATCTTCGCCTCCGGCGCGATGTTCTCCTTCTACGAGGGTGTCACGACACTTACCTCGGAACCGAAGGAGCAGTCACGGCCGCTCATCGGCTACCTCGTGCTGGCGGCCGCGTTCGTGCTGGAGACCGTGTCGTGGCTGCAGGCGATGCGCCAGGTGCGCCACGAGTCGGCCGAGCAGAACCGGTCGATCGTCGAGTACCTGAGGCTGGTCGACGATCCGGCGCCGAAGTCGGTGTTCTTGGAGGACTCGGCGGCGCTGATCGGTCTCGTGCTGGCCTTCGCCGGGCTCTTCCTGCACCATCTGACCGGCTCGGCGGTCTGGGACGGGACGGCGTCGATCCTGATCGGGCTGCTGCTCGCGCTGGTCGCCTACAGCCTCGGGCTGACCAACCTCCGGCTGTTGATCGGCAGGCAGGCCGATCCGGTGGTGGTCGCGGGGATCCGGCAACTGCTCGCCGCGGCGCCCGAAGCCGAGGCCGTGGTCGACCTCCAGACGATGCTGCTCGGTACCGACCAGATCCTGGTCTGCGCGCGCGTGGACTTCGACGACGCGCTCGGGGCCGCGGACCTCGAACGCACCTGTGTCCGGCTGGCGGCCGAGCTGCACGAGGAGTTCCCGGACGTCGCCGAGGTGTTCATCGAGCCGGTTCCCCGCACCGATCCGGATCTCCGCGCCGCCGTGCTCGCCCGTTACGGCGACCTCGCTTCCCGCTACATCCACCCGGGTTCGGGCAGCTAGCGGACGTGTCTGCGCTCCAACGCGTAGCCGACGGCATTGAGCGCCAGCGTCGTGCCTGCGATGACGGGCTGTCGTCCCTTGCGGGTACTCGGCGGGTCCACCAGTGCCGTGCCGGGGTAGAGGGAAGCGGAGAGCTGGGTGATCCAGTAGAGCGAGGCGAAGGTGGTGGCGGCGTCGAGCCTGCCCCGGGACGGCTTGCCGCCCCAGAGCGAGCCCAGGGCGCAGGCGCCGAGTGCGAGCCCCATGCTCATCGTCTGTCCGTTGTGGAACTTCGCGTGGGGTGGCCACTTCGGGTTGTGCACGTGGGTCTCGTTCCAGTCGGCGAGGAAGGCGCCGAACATGGTGGTGAGCGAGGTCGCGGACAGCAGGACTCGGCCGATGCGCATGTTGTCTCCTCGAATCGGAACGGAATCTATATTCCGATTCAATCAGAAGACGGTTCCAGGTGCCACATCCGCTGCAGATCCGGCCAACTCGGCGCCGGTTCCGGCAGTCCCGCGCCATCCGGTCGAAGGCCCGAGACGGCGATGGCGAGGAAACGGCGGTTCAGGGCCGGGTCGGGGAACCGCATCAGGGTGAGCAGCAGGTAGACGTCCGCGGCGGTCACGTCCTGGCGCAGCTGGCCCGCTCGCTTCACCTTCTCCACCAGTGCGCCAAGGGCCTCCCCGAGCCGGTTGCTCGCGGCGAGACGTTCCGGTGACGAGACGATCCGCCCGGCCAGGCGCCTCAGATCGCCCGGCCGCTGTTCCACGCAGCGCCGAAGGAAGTCGACGAAACCGCTCCACGCTTCTCCTTCGGCCTCGATCGCCGCCACGGCCTGGTCCGCCGCCCAGTCCATGGTCGAGATCGCCACCGCTGTCACCAGGTCGTCCTTGCTCGGGTAGCGGCGGTAGAGGGTCCCGATCCCCACCCCGGCGCGGCGCGCGATCTCCGCCATGGACACGTCGTACCCCTCGTCGGCGAGGGCGTCACGGGCGACGGCGAGGACGCGCTCGTCGTTGCGCCGGGCCTCGGCCTGGCGTCCGGGCAAGCCCGGTGCGGTGCTGGTCATGGGCCGAGGGTAGTGCGCGCGGGAGGGGCGGACGGCCCTTGCCGCAAGGTGTGAATCAGTGGTTCACTTCTTGCGTGGTCTACCGACGCACCCCCCAGGTGCAGGCGCGCCTGGACGCCCAGCGCGCGGCGATCCTCGACGCCGCGGGCGAACTGCTGGCCGAGCGTGGCTACGCCGGATGTTCGGTCGCCGCGGTCGCCGAGCGGGCCGGGGTCGCCACCGGCAGCGTCTATCGCCACTTCCCGGGCAAGGCCGAGTTGGTCGTCGAGCTGTTCCGAGGGGTGGTCAGCCGCGAGGTCGAGGCCGTCACCAAGGCCGGCGAGCTGCCGGGTGATCCCGTCGGACGGGTCGTGGCCGTGTTCGAGACCTTCGCCGCCCGTGCGCTCAAAGCACCACGCCGCGCCTACGCGCTGCTGGCCGAGCCCGTCGACGCGCAGGTCGAGGCCGAGCGCGTGGTGTTCCGCCGCGTGTTCCGCGACGTGGCCGCCCGGCACATCCGCGACGGGGTACGGGCCGGGCTGCTGCCCGCACAGGACGCCGAACTGACCGCCGCCGCGCTGGTCGGTGCCGCCGCCGAGGTGCTCGTCGGCCCACTGACCAGCGACAACACCGAAGCCGATCCCGGTCTGCGCACCTTCATCCTGCGTGCCCTAGGAGGTTCCCATGCCTGACACCCACGAAGTCCTCAACCAGGTCCCCCCGCTGGTGGGCTACGACGTCGCCGAGGACGCCGCTCTGCTGGCCGGGCTGCGCCGTGAAGGTGCGGGCTGGGCCGAGGACGAGGTGCACGAACTCGGCCGCCTCGCAGGCAGCGCCCAAGGGCAGGAGTGGGGCCGCCTCGCCAACGAGTATCCGCCGAAGCTGCTCACCCACGACCGGTACGGGCACCGGATCGACGAGGTCGAGTTCCACCCGTACTGGCACGAGTTGATGACCGTCGCGGTCCGGCACGGGCTGCACGGCGCGCCGTGGCGCGACGAGCGGCCGGGCGCGCACGTCGCGCGGGCGGCGAAGGTGCTGGTGTGGAACCAGGCCGAGGGCGGGCACATGTGCCCGATCTCCATGACCTACTCGGCCATCCCGGCGCTGCGGGCGAACCCGGAGCTCGCCGCCGTCTACGAGCCGCTGCTCGCTTCGCCCGAATACGACTTCGGCCTGCGGGTGCCCACCACCAAGCGCGGGCTGATCGCGGGGATGTCGATGACGGAGAAGCAGGGCGGTTCGGACGTCCGCGCGAACACCACCACCGCCACCCCCACTGGCGACGGAAGCTACCGGCTGACCGGGCACAAGTGGTTCACCTCGGCCCCCATGTCGGACGTGTTCCTCACCCTCGCCCAGGCCCCCGGCGGCCTGTCCTGCTTCCTGCTGCCGCGCGTGCTGCCGGACGGTTCGCGCAACCGGATCTTCTTGCAGCGCTTGAAGGACAAGCTCGGCAACAAGTCCAACGCCTCGTCCGAGATCGAGTACGACGGTGCCGTGGGCTGGCTGGTCGGCGAGGAGGGCCGCGGGGTGCCCACCATCATCGAGATGGTCAACAACACCCGCCTCGACTGCGTGCTCGGCACGACCTCGCTGATGCGCCAGGGCGTCGTCCTCGCCACGCACCACGCGGTGCACCGGCGTGCGTTCGGGGCCGCTCTGGCCGACCAGCCCGCGATGGCCAACGTGCTGGCCGACCTGGTGGTCGAGTCCGAGGCGGCCACCACCGTGGCGATGCGGCTGGCAGGCGCCACCGGGGACCCGGACCAGCAGGCGTTCCGCCGGCTGGCGCTCGCGGTGACCAAGTACTGGGTGTGCAAGCGCGGTCCGGCACACACCGCCGAAGCGCTGGAATGCCTGGGCGGCAACGGTTACGTCGAGGACTCGGGCATGCCGCGGCTCTACCGGGAGGCGCCACTGCTGTCCATCTGGGAGGGTTCGGGCAACGTCGCCGCACTGGACGCGCTCCGCGCCATGGGCAAGCAGCCGGAATCCGTGGAGGCGTTCTTCGGGGAGGTCGGACTCGCGGCGGGTGCGGATTCCCGGCTGGACGACGCGGTGGCCAGGCTGCGCAAGGAGCTGTCCACTCTGGACGACCTGCAGTTCAGGGCCCGCAGGCTGGTCGAGATGATGGCGCTGGTGCTGCAGGGTTCCCTGCTCGTGCTGTACGCCCCCGAGGCCGTCGCCGATGCGTTCTGCGCTTCGCGACTGGGCGGCGACTGGGGAATCGCGTTCGGCACCCTTCCCTCCACTGTGGACACCAAGGCGGTGGTCGAGCGGGCGCGGGTTTCGCTCGGCTGATCCCCGGCAACGCCTCGCCGCTCAGCGCCAGGCGGCGTCGAGGGCGAGGGCGAGGCGACGAGTCCAGTGGTCGTCGTCGGCGGGCAGGTGCGGGTGCGCGTCGCGGAAGCCGGACCAGTCCACATCCCAGGCCAGCACCGACTCGGCGGTGAAGGCGTCGGCCGCGTCCTCGAGCTGGGGCCGCAGCAGGTCACGGACCAGCGACAACGACGGCACCCCCGTGCGCTCGGCCAACAGCGTCGCGTCGTAGAGGTCCTTGCCCTGCGGGTACATGTCGGTGTCCAGCCACAGCAGCTTCCAGGCCAGCGACAGCTCCGCGGTCGCGGCGAGCACGACCCGGTCGATCGCGGGCAGGTGCAGCGGTGCGGGCGGGATCGGCAGCGGCTCGCCGAAGACGAAGTCGAGCTGCACCGCGCCCGGCGGCACACCGTCCACGGCGAACGGGATGACCAGCCTCCGGCCGTCGGCGCGCTCGTAGGTCCAGATGTCCTCGCTGCGCGCGCCATCGGCGTCCAGACCGGCGGCAGGATCGGCGAGGACGGTGGCGAGGACGTCGTCGAACATCCGGGCCGCGTCCGGGCTGCGGAGGCTGCGTTCCGGTGGCAGCACGACGAAATCGATGTCGCCCGGCTCGCGCGCGTCGTCGCCGATCCACGCGGGCATGGTCACGCTTCCCCGCAACACCAACGATTCGGCCCACGGGGAGTCGGCGATCAGGGTCAGCACGTGGTTCCGCGCCGCCGCGCGCGCCTGCCGCCACCGCGCACCCATGGCCGGGTCGGTGAACCGGGGCTCGCCGGGCCTGTAGGCGTTCGAACGGTGCTTCATCGCCGGGTCGAACACCTGGCTCTGCTCGACGTCCTCGCCGGTGGGCAGCGGGAGGTAGGTGGCCGGGTACCTGTCCGCCCCAGCGGGCGCCGCGGGCCGTAGAGGGTCGTGGCGGGCTCGCGCGGGTTCCAGCCAGCCATGGTCGTAGTGCAGCGCGGTGTCGTGGACGACGTACTCCTGCTCGATCTCGACGATCTCGTGCCCGGCCGCGCGGAGGTCGGCGACCAGCGCGTCCAGCCGGGCCATCGCCGTCTCGCGACCGACGCCGTGGCAGCGCTGCGTGGCGAACCGCTCCTCACGACCGTCCGGCCGCCGTCGCCGGGCCACCCGGGACGGTCGTGCGCCGTGGGGGACGACCAGGTCGGTCAAGGCCACCAGCCGGTCGACGGCGTCGTCCGGCAGCAGCAGCTTCACGTGGTGCTCGAAGTAGCGTTCGGGCCGATCCCTGCCGCCCCAATAGGACCGACCGGTGTACACCGGGGGCTCGTCCGCTGCTTCGGCGTCGGTGCGCGGCACACCCTCGTTCCACGGCGCCGCCTCGACCTTGACCCGCTGCACGCCCAGACCCGCGGCCCTGAGCCGCTCGCTCCAGGACGCGGCGAGCGCGAGTTGGTCATCCAGGGTGCCCGAGCCCGCCAGGGTGAGCATCGGCTGCGAGGCGTGAGTGCCGCGATCGAGGACGATGTGGGTGACCTTGAGCCTGTGCTCGGTGCCGAACACGGCGAGCACGGCGGACTGGTGCCCGTAGACGGTCAGGTGGATGTCGAAGTCACCGATGATCGTCATGGTCCGCCTTTTCCCCGCCGACTGGGAGGTTCCGGTGGCGGCCTAACGCCAGGTGTCCACGCGGTGGAAGTTGAGGTAGGCGCGGCTGGGGGTGGGGCCGCGCTGGCCCTGGTAGCGGGAGCCGACCTCGGCCGAGCCGTAGGGGAATTCGGCGGCGCTGGTGAGGCGGAACAGGCACAGCTGGCCGATCTTCATGCCCGGCCAGAGCGTGATCGGCAGGTTGGCGACGTTCGACAGTTCGAGCGTGATGTGGCCGCTGAAGCCGGGGTCGATGAAACCGGCGGTGGAGTGGGTCAGCAGGCCGAGGCGGCCCAGCGAGGATTTGCCTTCGAGCCGCCCCGCGAGGTCGTCGGGCAGGCTGACCAGCTCGAACGTCGACGCGAGCACGAACTCGCCCGGGTGCAGGACGAACGGGTCGTCGCCCTCCTTCTCCACCAGCGAGGTCAGCTCGTCCTGCTGCAACGACGGGTCGATGTGGGTGTACTTGCTGTTGTCGAACACGCGGAAGAAGCGGTCGAGCCGCACGTCGATGCTGGAGGGTTGCACCATCCCGGGGTCGAACGGGTCGATCCCCAGCCGGCCGGCTTCGACTTCTTTGCGGAGGTCACGATCGCTGAGCAGCACCCGTCCACCCTAGCTGTCACGCCGCACGCATATGCCGGGCGTAGGTGGGGTCGAGCTGGAAGATCCGGGAAAGCTGGTCGAGGTAGCGCCTCCGCTCCAGGCCGCCGACCACTTCGCGGAGCAGGGTAGCGCCCGGGATGTACTGGCGGACGGTCTCGGCGGCGTAGTTCAGTGCCGCCGCCGTGACCACCGCCCCCTGCGCGATCGGGTCGTCGGGCAGTTCGAGGAAGTCGGCGTTGGTTTTGCCGAGCACGAGGCGGCTGATGGAGGAGTGCACCCGCACGGACAGGTGGGACAGCACCCGGCCCGCCGCGCCCCGGCCACTGCCGACCTGCTCGTGGGAGACGAGCAGCGCCTTGGCCAGCCGTTTGGAATCCTCGTCCGGGATGAACTCGGTGGCCGCCAGCAGCCACAACAGCCGCCATGCGTCCTCCTCGGTGGCGGGCAGGAGCTCCTCGTCGACGCCCAGCAGCCAGCCGGCGTAGCGCCACAAGTGGATGATGTCGGCGCGCTCGCGAGCGGAGTAGCGGATGCCCAGCAACTGGGTGCCGAGGACGAAGACGAGGGAGAACAGCAGCAGCGTCCCGGTCGTCTGCACCTGGTTGACCGGCCGGTCCCAGGCCGCGTAGTCCCAGTCGTCGCGCCGGTTCATCGCGGCGCGCACATACGCGTGCACCAGCCGGACCCGCAGCGCCGCCGCGTACCCGCTCTCGCCGGGGCGGAGCTTGCCGGGAGTGGTCACCTCGATCCACCACGCGGCCGTCTCGACCAGCCTGCGGCCGGCCATATGCTCGATCTCGCCGGTCGCCACCAGCGACTTCGTCGCCCGGGAGGCGAGATATCCGCCCATCAGCGACATGTCGCCCAGCGGGAACAACCCCAGCACCCCCGTGCGCGTGATCGCGCGGGCCCCGCGGTCGAGTCGGTCGTAGTCCACCCAGTACGGCGTCGCTTCCACCGCGCGGAAGAACTCGACCAGCTCGCGCGGAGGATCGTCCACCGCCGCGATCCCCCCGGTCAGCGCCCGCTCGAACAGCGCTCGCCCCTGGCCCTTCGGCAGGCGGTGGAACATCGCCACGACCTCGTCGGCAAGCCCGTCCTCGGCCTGTGCGTACTCGCGGAACCGCCGCACCTGCTCCTCGGTCCCACGGATATCCCCAGGGCCGAACAGGCGGGCCGCCAGCTTGAAGCCACCCTGGCGGAACAGTTCCGGGTCCGGCAGACGGTCAATCATGACAACAAGTGTTGTCAGTTTTGGTCGACACGTCAAGCGAAAACGGAGGGCTTGATGAAGGGGGGATGCGGCAGCGTGTATGCTCTGTGGCACTGCGGATGTAGTTCAATGGTAGAACATCAGCTTCCCAAGCTGAGAACGCGGGTTCGATTCCCGTCATCCGCTCTTGTGGTGAAGGCCCAGGTCGGAAGGTGTCTACTTCGGACCTGGGCCTTCGTCGTCGCTGGATCAAGCCACTGCGCGGCAGCATCCCGACAACATGTGCAGAACGCCCTCCGCGAGCTGCGCGAGGAGGGCCTGATCGTGTCCCGGCAGGGTAGTGGCGTCTTCGTCCGAGAGCGCACCGAACGCCCCGTTGGCCTGCGCCCCTACATTGAGCGCGCGTTCGAGGACCAGCACGTCAGGATCGACTTTGCCGGGTTCTCCGGCGAGACCCTGCACGGCATCATCGCCGAGCCCCTGGACAAGATCCGCATCGGCCGGCTACGCCCCGAATCGATCAGCGTGCGGCTACTCCTGTCCGACCCCGCGCAGCCCTGGGCGATCCCCTGCACCGTCAACGAGCACGCCGACAGCCCCACCTTCCGCAAGCGAGCCGAGGAGATCATGCGCCATCACACCCTGGCCATCGTCGACTCCGTCACCGAACTCGGCGAACTGGGCCTGGTCAACGAGGTCAGCGCGCAAGTCCGCGTGCATCCAGCGGCACCGATGCTCAAGCTCTACCTGATCAACAATGAAGACGCCTTCTTCGGCTTCTACTCCGTCCGCGAACACGTCATCACCTACGACGGCGAAACCCAAGCCATCTACGACCTCATGGGCAAAGACGCCATCCTCTTCCACCACTCCACCACCGACGACGACACCTCCATCGGCAGCCAATACGTCGACCAAGCCCGCACCTGGTTCGAAAGCCTCTGGACCACCGTTGCCCAGGACTACCAACGATGACCACCACCGCCGCTGAACTCCTCGCCCAAGCCCGCGCACTCCTCCTCGACTTCGACGGCCCCATCTGCTCCATCTTCGCCGGAATCCCCGACCATGTCGTTGCCGACCAACTCCGCGGCGTTCTCGCTGACGGCGGGCACACCAACCTCCCCGAACACGTCGCCACCACCAAAGACCCCTTCGACGTCTTCCGCTACGCCGCCACCCTCGGCGAAGACGAAGCCCGCTACGTCGAAGCCGCCTTCACCGCCCACGAAGTCGAAGCCATCCCCACCGCCACGCCAACCCCTGGAGCACACGAGCTCATCCAGGCGTGGCATGAATCCGCACGGCCACTAGCCATCGTCAGCAACAACAGTGCCGCAGCTATCAGCGCCTACCTTGACCTCTATGGGCTTCGGCCAAGTGTTGATCACATCTCAGCTCGGATGAGCCCTGATGCGTCACTGCTCAAGCCCAGTCCGCATCTACTAAGACAGGCGGTGCAGTCCATCCAGAGCGAGCCAGCAAGGACTGTCTTCGTTGGAGACTCTCTCTCCGACATCCGAGCTTCGCGCACGGCTGGCGTTCTTTGCATCGGGTACGCCAACAAGGTTGGCAAGCGGGTGAGGATGGCCACTCAGCAGCCTGACGCCATCACTGACGCTATAGCTGACCTTGTTGACTCGTGCTCTTGACCCGAAGCGTGCCCTGACCTGTGGTTATGGCATCACGCGAGCGCCGCTACTCCATTGGAGCCGAGCTTGATAAAGATTTGGCAACAAGCTGGGTTCCACCCGACTGAGGGATGTAACTATACGAGGCCTCAGCCGACGTACGTACTGTGTGTGTACAGACTGAAGGGAAGATGCCATGTCATCGGAGACAACTCCTCAACGTGCACCACGGGACGGGAGGATCAACTTGCGGGCCACCAGTCGTCAAGAGTCCTTGCTTCGTCAGGCTGCCGCAGCGACGGACCGGTCATTGACCGACTTCATCCTCGATTCGGCCGTGACTCAAGCTGAACGTGTGCTTACAGACCGACGTTGGTTTGTCCTTGACGACGAGAAGTGGCAAGAATTCCAACGTCTGCTAGAGACGCCAGTCCGAGACATGCCTAAGTTGGCCAAACTGCTGTCCGAGGCTAGCCCATTTACGGAGCACGATGACTGAAAATGAAAGCACTTCGGAGGGGCAGAAGTTATGCCATCCGAGAAAGCTTGAAAAAGAGGACAGTGTCAACGGGTTCCAAAGTGGCGCATTTGAGCTTGACGAATGGCTCACAAAGTATGCCATGGTTAATCAACGCGCAAACAACGCTGTAACTTATGTGACAGCTACAGAGGATAGAAGAGTTGTCGGCTACTATGCTATTACTGTTGCTGGAGTAAGTAAGCAAAACGTACCAAGTGAAGTGGCCGGAGGTGCTCCTCCCACTGAGGTTTCTTGTATTCTGCTTGCTCGTCTGGCAGTCGACTGGCAATATCAAGATCGCAAGATCGGATCCGCGCTGTTTAATGATGCCCTGCGGCGCGCTGTCATGCTCTCGAAGTCCGTCGGTGTTCGTGCTTTTCTAATCCACGCACGGGATGCTGCTGCGAGATCTTTCTATATGCACCACGCTGAGCTTTTTCAGTCGCCGACGGACCCACTGCACTTGATGATACCGATCCATCATATCGAGGCGGCCATGACTCAGGCTGATGCCGCTCAGACGCCCTCGGCTATACAGCAATTGTGACAGAAACTCAGTTCAAGAGTCGAGAAGCTTCAGATATCCAGTCTTTCGGTCGATACCTTTTAACCTTGAAACAAGCAGAATTGGATGCGGAAGCAAAATCTTCTGGTCGCCATAGAATGTAGAAGACATCTTCTTTGAAGGAAAACTTGCTGTTCGCAATCTTCTTGGCGTCCTCTTTATTGCCCGAACGCCATAAAGCGGCGATCTTGTTGATTGCCAAAAGTTCAGCCGGCACGTCGGGATCTTCTGTGCATTTATCGATTTCTTCAAGAGCTTTCATTGGACTTGACGGCGTCAGGCAGAAGCTCAGCATGGAACGTATGAGAACATTGTTTGGGTGCTTCTTTAATGCGGCGCTAAGGACGTCAATGGCTTGGTTGACGAAGCCGCGGTCGAGCAGGAGGAGTATATGCGAATGGAGTTCGCCGTGTGTTATGTCTCCAATTAGCGCCTCCTGCTCAAGAGCGTAAGATGCGCGTGAGACGATTGATTCCACAAGTAAACCCGTATGCGACGGGCGTTGTTTTAGCATGGACAACGGGAGGCCAGCTTCGTTCGCTGTCGCTTCCGGATTGCTGGCGAATCTAAGTTCCCAATAAAGTGACGTTCTGTACCACTCGTTGTAATGCGTAAAAGAAAACCTGTCCATGACCCAATGAATCGCCTCGTGACCCCCTTGTATGTTGATGTCTTCCTCTGCGAGTCCATCATGAGGTGGCGCCTTATATCTCCATGCAATGACGTCTTGCATGCTGGCACGCTCGAGCCATTCTTGTAGCTTTTTTGCAAATATACCGTGCTTAACGGCGGGAATAATAGTTAGCATCCGGGTGCTGTCATCGAGATTCTCTGCGGTAGTCAGCTTGCCCAGGCAAGTCTCGGCCAGGGCTAGCCATGTTTGAAGGTCGCGAGGAAGTCTGGAAAGTATTTCTTTGGTAAATTTCTCACGATAGAAGGCGATAACTAGAGACGTAATACTAAGTCGTATTTGCCGGTTCAAGCCGACGCGAACCAAGGCATCTGGTGGAAGCCCCCGTTCTCCAATTCGCGCAAGTCCGGATGTTAGCTTGACCATACGCTGGTTGGGGGAACCGCTAAACCACGGTGGCGCGACGATGTGATCCGCAACCAATCGAATCAGAGCTGGAGTTGGCCAATCTGCTGCAGGGAAACCTCCGCCAGCCGAAGCTTGAAGCAGAAACTTGTTCACGTCATAAGTTTCTGCTTCAAATCTCGCTCGGTGCTCTCGCTCGAGCTTATCGGCTAAAGCACGGCACTGGCACTCTTGGCCTTTGCTTCGACTGAGCTTATGTCCGCTCTTCTCGCAAGCGTCGGCAAAATAGCGAGTTGCGACGGCCACGAGATCGTCGTCCAAGCTTCCCTCCATGCCCCCTGTGCATCGGCCCATCACCGAGACGGTCGACAAGTTTCATATCAACTCGGAGCCCATTAGTGTTACCCATCGTCTACAGATCGTTACACAGTAGGGCTGAATGGGTGGTCTATCTCAGCCCCGCTGCATGGCTGTCGGCCGCAGTTGAGCACGGACGGCTCTGCAGCCGACACGGCCTACGCAACCTTCTCTGCCGAATTTGGCTCTATGGGATCAAGGGCGGCGCGCAAGCGCGCCGCCGCCGTCGGGCCGCTCGGCCTGCCGCTCCGCTCCGGCCGGCGACCCCGGCGATCGCCGGATTGGCGGAGTCGCTGATTCATCGAGTTGTGGCATGGTCGGCGCATGGCGACCGATCCCCAGACTCTGGCCGACGGCTACGCAAGCGCCGCACAACAGACCGTTGAAGCAGCGATCGAGAACGAACGCAACGCACTCCACATCGCCACCGTCCAAGCCCTGCTCGCGATCTTTCACCAGCTCAAGAGCATGGATGGTCAGTCCGTCCAGCTCAAGGGCGCTGCCGATCTCGTCAACGCCATGCACCACCTAGCGCACACATTGTCCCCGTAGAACCGAACCTCACCCCACTCGGCGGTTGAGCCGTTGCTCCAGAGCAACCAGCGTCGCTTGAACGTCCACGTAGATCAGGTGGTTACCCCGCCGCTCGGACGGCTCGTCGCCCAGACCGATCAAGCGTTGAAGCTCAGGCAACTCCGCGGGAGGCAGCCAGTCCGTCAACTCCAGGAGCCGATGCATCGTCTCGTAGGTCTCCTGAACACCCGCCCGCCACAACTGCAACTCATAGCCCGCCGCCGCCCCAAGCCAGACAGCCCGAGAAGGCACGAAATCGACGCCGAACTCGACCAACGTCAACCCCCAAAGCTCGTCAACGCGCCACGGGTCATCACGCGGATGCCCCGCCAACTCCCGTAACGACGGCGAGTCCCAGCCATGGACCAACAAAGTGGCAGCGCAATCAGGCAGGTCAGTACTCAGCACTGCCCCAAGACGACGCATCGCCTCCACCACCTCGGGCGACCTAACCACCTGCACCACACCATGATCGCACCGCCAGCAGGCTCACCACCAGGTCTCCCAGCAGCCCAGAGGCCTCCGGCGGCCAGGGCGCTGCCCTGGACCCGACACCGCTTCGGAGATCAGGGGAAGGACCGGTCCGGTGACCTCCTCGCGGCGCGCCCAAGGGCAGCCAGACCGGGCGGCACCGGTCAAGGGCGCTTCGCGGCCTCCGGCAAACCCTTGACCGGCACCACCCGGCCCGGCAGGGATGAACCCGCGCCGCGAGGAGATCACCTCAGCCCGAAACGTGCAGGTGGGAACCCGCCACGCCGTGCCATTCGCGTGCCATTAGAGGGGGTCAACCACGGTCAACAGCGGCATACCCCGGGAACCACGAGCCGCAGGTCAGGACCACTTTCCAGCGTGATCCACTTGATTCCCAAGCTGAGAACGCGGGTTCAATTCCCGTCATCCGCTCTCATGGCGAAGGCCTGGGTCAGAAGGTGTCTACTTCGGACCTAGGCCTTCGTGCTTGGTAGATACCCTCTTGAGTTGGGCCATTAGCCCGCCAGGGCGGGAGTGCCCGAGCCGCCTCGTCTGGATCTTCGGCGTCCCTCTCCCGGTGCTCGTCGACGAGCTGGGAGAGCCGTTCGGCGATGCGCTCATCGGCGTTACTCGTCGCTCGCTGGTAGATCAGCGCGGCCCTCATGTCGTCGTGCCCTATCCGGGCCATGAGGTCCTTGGTCGAGGCCGCAAAGATGTTCCGGGCGTGACGCAAGTCGTGGAAGTGCAGGCTCTTTGAGGCCCATCTTCATCACAACCTCGGTCCACTTCGTCCGCTGGGATGATCATGGTGCGGATCCCGGCCCGTGACGTCGGCGGTCCCACGATGAGCCCACGGCCGGTGATGGGGGATGCCCGAACTACCCCACACGTTCGTGATCGATGAACGCGGTCAACGCGTCCACAACTGCGTCGGGCTGCTCGTCAGGAATGAAGTGTCCGGCATGTGGGATGACGACGCCTGTCGCGTTTTCTGCCCAGGGGCTGACTGAAGCGGCCATGTCGGGGATCGAGCCATGGGAGCTGGAGATTCCCAGGACCGGGACGGTCAAGTGCTGTCGTCCAAGAGCGTCGTGATTCCTACGCGCCGATTCCGCGGCATCGCGGTAGTAGGCGAGAGACGCTCGGAGACCACCCTCGGCCGCAACAGCGGCGGCGTAATGGTCGATTTCGGCACTGTCGAACGTGTTCGGGGGCAGTGCTTTGACCTTCAGGAACCAGTCAACGTAGTCACGCTCGCGGCCGGCGAGCAGTTTCTCGGGAAGATCCGGCACCAGGTGGAACGCGAAGTGCCAGGTCTTCCAGGCCCGGTCGGGATCCGTGGGAATGGCGTCGGGGAGGGTGATTCCGGGAATGCCGGCGTCAAGCAGAGCGACACCGTGCAGGTGCTCTTCGTACTTCAGGGCTAGCGAGAAGGCAACCCAGGCTCCGATGTCGTGGGCGACGAGCCAGTACTTCGAAACGTTGAGCGCAGTCACTGCAGTCTGGACGCGCGAAGCGACGGTGTGCGTGTCGTAGCTGTCGTGAGGGCGGTCGGAGTGGCCTTGCCCTGGCAGGTCGATTGCGATCACGTGGAATCGCTCGGCAAGGCCCGGCATCGCTTTGCGCCAAGCCCACCAGGTCTGCGGGAATCCGGCGAGCAGGACGACGGCAGGGCCGGTCGGGTGACCGCCTTCCACGGCATGAAGTCGGATGCCTTCCGCGTCGACCCAGCGGTGAGTGAATCCCGCGAGGTCGTGCAGCGGCAACCCGGAGATCGGGTTCTGGTCGCAAGAGCGGTTCGCGGCGGTTGCATCGTCAGTCATGTCTCAAGCCTAACGTATCTTGAACTGAGCAGTTCAAGATACGATGGGCAGGGCAAAAGCGGCTTGGCTCAAGAACGAGGTGCATGCACGATGGCCGGTAAGAAGCAGTTCGATGTGGACACCGTGCTCGATGCGGCGATGGTCCAGTTCTGGCGAGCCGGGTACGCCGACACATCTCTCGACGACCTCTGCAGGGCGACCGGATTGAACCGCAGTTCCATCTACTCCTCGCTCGGCGACAAGGACTCGCTCTATCTGCGCTGCCTGGACCGCTATGCCACGCGCTACGGGGACAGGTACGACCAGGCCCTTTCAAGTGCGTCCGAGGAGCCGCTGCGGGCGATACGGGAGTTCTTCGAAGTCACACTGAAGCGCATCGCCGACCCCGACCTGCCGGACGGATGCCTGGTCACCCAGACCGCGATGGCGATACCGGTGCTGAGCCCTGACATCGCCGCGCGCGCGATCGAAGCTCTGGGCTTACAGCGTGCGCGGCTGCGGACCGCCTTGAGCGCCATGAAGTTGGCCGACAGCGACGCCGACGACTTCGCCGTCCACATCGCGGCGGTCAACCAGTCGCTGGCCGTGATGAGCAGGGCCGGGGCGAGTCAGGAGCAGCTCCACACGATAATCGACATCACCATGAGCGCGCTCTCGCAGGCGTTGTACGCCCGGAGCTAGGTAGGCCCTGAGTTGTAATGCCAACAATGGGCAGATCGCTGAGCAACTGGGCATCTCGCGCAACACCGATCGGCGTGACCACATACTTCGCCGCAGTGGCTGCCTGGGACGCCGTCGGCGTCCTTGACCTTGACCTTGACGCCAGAGTCAAGGCTTAGCGTCTCGCACATGGAAAAGAGGAACACCCTTCACGGCCGGGCAGTGCTCATCACCGGAGGAGGCACCGGGATCGGTCGTGCGACGGCCCAGCAGTTCGCCGCCGAGGGCGCTGAGGTTCTCATCGTCGGCCGGACTGCGGAGCGTCTTGCGGAGACGGCCAGGGAACACCCGCGCATCCGGACGTTCGTGGCCGACGTCGCCGAGCCGGACGCCCCCGCCGGTATCGTCGCCGCCGCGCTGGAGACGTTCGGCCGCATCGATGCCCTGGTCAACAATGCCGCGATCACTCGTCCGGCTCCGCTCGGTGCGATCGACCGGAAGGTCGCCGAGGAACAGCTCGCCACGAACCTTCTCGGCCCGGTCTTCCTGGCCCAACATGCTCTGCCGCACATGGAGGCCGGTGCCATCATCGTCAACGTCACATCCAACCCACCCAACTACGGCTGGCCGGACAATTCGATCTACGGATCCACCAAGGTGGCTCTCGACTTCCTGACCCACACGTGGGCTGTCGAGCTGGCGCAGCGCGGCATTCGCGTGCTGTCAGTGGCCCCCGGGATAACGGCGACACCGGTGTTGAGCCATGCCGGCTTCTCCGACGAGCAGATCGCCGCGGCGGGGAAGGAGCTTCGGGCCCGGATCCCGCTCGGGCGTATCGCTCAGCCCAAGGAGATCGCGTGGTGGATCGTGAACGCGATGCGCCCCGAAGCCGGCTACCTCACCGGTACGATCATTCGTGTCGACGGCGGGCTGAGCGCGGCCGGATGAAGATGGAGCGATGCTGATCTCAGAACTGGCGAACGAGGCCGGCACCACCGTTCGGGCGCTGCGGTATTACGAGCAGCAGGGCCTGCTCCACCCCCGGCGAGCGCCGAACGGTTACCGCGAGTATGACGAGAAGACGGTCGGCCAGGTGGGCAACATCAGGCTTCTGCTCTCGCTCGGCCTCACCGCTCGTGACGTCCGTGCCTTCCTGCCCTGCCTCGATCAGGACATCGCCGATGAACTCATCTGTCCCGCGAGCGCGCGGGTCATCGCCCGGAGGCTCACCGACGTGGAGGAGAAGATCGCCGCGCTGGACGTCGTCCGCAAACGTCTCACCGAAGTACTGGCCCAGGCCGGCGGCTGACCCAGATCGTTCGGCTGGGCAAAGGTGAGTCGGTGTGGCTAGTGACCGGCCCCCGAATGCGCGGCAAGGTCGATGGTGAACGCCACGCGGTCGAGTCCGGGACCGTCGTAGTCCGGCTTTACGGCTGAGATCGTGAAGCCGAGCCGCGCATGAAACGCCTGCGACGCCGTGTTCTGCGGGCTGGTGATGCAGTGCACGTAGCGGCGTCCGTGCGAGCGGACGAGCGCGAAGAAGGCTCGGTAAAGGGCACGTCCTACGCCCTGTCCGCGCAGCTTCTACGCGTTACTGCCCAGCGGGCGAGGATGCGGCGCGGCGACCATCGCGACACTCGTCCTCAGCGACTGGGCGTTCGACCATGGAGCACCACGCGTCCAGCTTCTGACCATTCCCGGCAACACCGCCAGCGAAGCAGTTGCCCGGCGCGCGGGTTTCAGGATCGCGGGCCGTGAGGTCCGGCCGCGGCGCGGCGGGCGCATCGAGATGCTCCGCTGGGCGAAAGAGGCGAAACGCCCACAGTGATTGCAGAGGTGTCGACATCGGCAAAAGCGATAAAAAGGAAAAGTCGCCGAAATCCTGCCGGTCACGAGCGATGGAACGTTGTGACAAGTTTCACATAATATGTGAACGCAATTGCTCCATCAGGGTGACTTCGTAACCTGCTGGTAGACGATCTTGATGTGGTCGGTCCCGCCCGAACCTCGCCTGGCCGCACACTGGAAGAACGCTCTGCGCTTGCCGGTGGCCCCGGCCGGGTCGGGCCGCTGTCCACGCGAGGCCGGAATGACCAGTCAATCCCCAGGTGGGCAGAAGGAGTTCGATCATGCCCCGTGAACCTCTGTTCGGCCCCGCGCGGCGGCGCATCCTCTCGGCACTGGCCGGGGGAGCGATTCTGCTCTTCATGACCGCCTGCCGTACTTCCGACACGGCCGGGGTCGGGACCGCCGGCGGATGGCCGGTGTCCACGCCCTCCGCAACCTCGGACAGCACCGAGATGCCCGCCACTTCCAGCACCCGGATGCCCTCTACATCCACTGCCAGGCGCACATCCAGTTCCGCAACCGTGCAGTCATCGCAGGCGCCCCGTGCCACGCTGATCACCTGCGATGGCACTGCCGCTTCTTCCCCCTCTCGCTATACCCTCACCTGCGGCGACGCCGGTATCTGGCTCGATGGACTGCGCTGGTCGGCATGGGGTTCGACCACCGCGCAGGCGAGCGGCAATCTGTGGGCGAACGACTGCAACCCGACCTGCGCCGGCGGACACAACGCGTCCCATCCGGCGACGGTGACGGTCTCCGGATTGACCGGCGGCCAGTACACGCGGATACACGTCGAGGTGCAGGGCGACAGTCCCTACGACTATTCGATCGGCGCGAACGGTCCTGAGGCACCATAGGGTTCGGATCGTGACAAATCGCCCGGTGACCGGCGAAGAAGACTGCTTGGTGATCGCCCCGCCCGGCTCGACGCAGCGCTGGATCGTCCATCGACCCGTGGACCATTACGGCGACGGGTACGTGTACGAAATCGTCGTCGAGATCAGCGATGACGGGATCTCGGCCAAGAGTTCGGCGACCCTCGACGGCGAGACACCGGAGAACCTCCGCGACTTCCTCGACGGGCTGGCCAGGGACTGGCGGGGCTGGTCCGGCATCCGGAGCTGACCCATGACCTCGATGCCTGGTCTGCTGCTGCGTCGCGACGTGCGTGAGTGGGTCGGCGCCCGCGCACCTCAGGTCCCCGGACCGTCGGAGGATCGAACATCGGTGGAATGACCCGAGTCGTCGACTTGGCTTGCCGAATACAGCAGCGAGTCGCGCCACGTTCCCCGGATGAAAACGTGATCAGGCAGCCTGCTTTCGCCTACGGGGCGCCGGGCAGGACGACCGACCACGTTCCCGGCGCCGAGGGTTGCGGATGTGGGCTGGATGGATTAGACCGGCATGCCATGGACATGGCGCGACTCGCGATGGAGGAACGGTCGGACCTCGCCGCGTTCCTGGAGTCCCTTTCTCCTGAGCAGTGGGAGTCCCCGACGCTGTGTGCGGGGTGGCGGGTCAGGGACGTGGTGGCGCATGTGATCAGCTACGACGGGCTGGGATTCCGGGATGTGCTGTCCCGGTTCGTGCGGGGCCGGTTCCGGCCGGACCGGATCAACGACCTCGCCCTGGCCGAGTACCGGGACCACGGCCCGGAAGAAGTCCTCGCCCTGCTGAAGGCGCGCCTGCGGCCGCGCGGTTTGACGACGGCGTTCGGCGGGATGATCGCGCTGGTCGACTGCGTCATCCACCACCAGGACATCCGCCGTCCGCTCGGTCTGCCGCGCAGCGTTCCCGAAGAGCGGCTGCGCCCGGCCCTTCGCGGCGCGCTTGGCGCACCGGTCATCCGAGGCTTCTCGCGAACCCGCGGGTTGCGGCTCGTCGCCACGGATCTGGACTGGTCCCTGGGGCGCGGACCCGTGGTGCGAGGCCCGGCGGAGACCTTGTTGATGGCGATCGCCGGGCGACGCGGGGTGGTCGCGGAGTTGAGCGGACCGGGACAGCCGGTCCTCGCCCGCCGGATCGGGGGTTGAAACCCGGGTTACGAAGCCGTCGGCTTCCGCGCCATCAGGTACGCCTGCGGCGTCTTCTCGGGCTCGGCGGCGGCCCGGACCAGGCGGGCATCGACGGTGAGACCGGCTTCCCCCAGCATTTCGGCGATTTTCTCGGGAGGCAGGCGGTAGGCGTCGAGGGAGATCCGGTGGCCGTAGGCATCCCGCAGGTGGACCCGTTCGTCGCCGGCCTGGAAGGCGAGCAGCAGCGGGGCACCCGGCATCAGTACGCGGTGGAACTCGGCGAAGACCCCCGGCAGCAGCTCCCGCGGAGTGTGGATGATCGAGTACCAGGCGAGCGCGCCGGCCAGTGACTCGTCCCCCAGTTCCAGCGCGGTGATGGTGCCTTCTTCGAATCGCAGGTGCGGATGGGTCCGCCGCGCCACCGAGATCATTTCCGGCGACAGGTCGACGCCGAAGGCGTCCAGTCCCAGTGAATCCAGATGGGCCGTCACCCGGCCGGGCCCGCAGCCGAGGTCGGCCACGGGACCGGTCCCGCCTGCCCGCACGAGTCCGGCGAACACGCCGAGCATCGCGAGGTCGTACGGCTTCCCGGCCAGTTCGCCCTTGAGGAGTTCGGCGTAGTCGGCGGCGACGGTGTCGTAGGCGGTGCGGGTGGTCCGCAGGAAGGACGGCTCGGTCACGCCGGAAACCGTACCGGGCGGTCAAGACGGGGGTGTCCAGCCACCGCGGAGCAGGATCTCGTCGATGACAGGCCGTTTCGCCTCGGCGTAGAAATTGACGTCCCGCCATTCGCGCTGGGCCAGGCGCCGTTTTGTCGCGGCGTACAGTTCGCGGTCCGCGTCGTCGGCTCGCAGCCGGTCGCGGAACAGCAGGTACCGGCGCACTTCCTCGTCGTCCGGCCGATAGCAGTGCAGGTTCACCGGCTCGTCGGGTTTGCCGATGCGCAGGGCCCGGTGCCCCGGTTCGCGCACGCGCAGGTCGTAACCGGCCGCCTCCAGGTCGGGCAGGTAGGCGCCTTCGTCGTCGGGATCGTCGATGCCGACGACGATGTCGACGATCGGTTTCGCGATCAGGCCCGGGACGGACGTGGAACCGATGTGCTCGACGAGCCGGGCTCGTTCGCCCAGTATCGCGAGGAGTTCCGCCGCGCGGGCTTCGAAACGCGCGGGCCACGCGGGGTCGTAGTCGGCGAGCACGATGCGTGCCGGGCGGAGCCCGTGCACGAGGATGGCGGCGAGGTGCTCTTCCGTGAGCGGTTCGGACATGGCTGTGGCCTCCCTTGGCCTCCCAGTCGACAGCGGGCCAACGTAACGCCCGCGCCGGACACCGGCCAAGTTCTTTACCTCCGGTCCTCCGGCGGCGGGGTTTCCGGTTCGGCCGGACGCCGCCGGGCCACCTGCACGGCGGCGATGATCAACCTGGCCACGACGCCGACCACGACCAGGCCGCCGAGCATCTGGATGGTCGCGATGATCCGCGCCCCCTCGCTGACCGGGGCGATGTCGCCGAGGCCGACGGTGGCGAACACGGTCACCGTGAAGTAGAGCGAATCAAATCGGGTGATGTGTTCGGTGAAGCTGCCCGGCAGGTTGTGCTGGATGACCACGTAGCTCGCGGCGAACAGCACGAGGAACAGGGGAAGGCCGATGGCGGCCGCCTCGACGGCCCGCAGCCGGGGCGCGCTGGAGCGCACGATCGCCCAGAGCTGGAAGACGATGACCGAGGCGAAGAGCATCAGCGCGACCACGAACTTCGCCCACGCGACCGGGCCGAGCTTCTCGTCCAGCGGCGCCACGAAGTAGCAGACCAGCAGCAGCACGTCCGCCGCGAAGGCCCGGTACAGCGACGCGAGCGCCTGCCGACGGCGCACGCCCCGCGGCTGCTCCCCCGCCATCGCCCCTCCGTTCTCCCCTGTCTCGAACCGACGCGGCTACTCGACGGTCACGCTCTTCGCCAGGTTCCGGGGCTTGTCGATGTCCCGCCCCAGATGCCGGGCCAGGTGGTAGGCGAACAGCTGCAGCGGGACGGTGAACAGGATCGGGTCGAGTTCCGGTTCACCGCGCGGAACCCGGATGAGCGAGTCGGCAAGGCCCTCGGGCAGCTCCGCGTTGGTCACCGCGATCACCGGGCCGCCGCGCGCCTTGATCTGTTCGATGGTGGCGATGTTCTTCGCCAGCAGTTCGTCGTCGGGGACCACCACCACGGACGGCATCGCCGGGTCGATCAGCGCGAGCGGCCCGTGTTTGAGTTCACCCGCCTGGTAGGCCTCGGCGTGCACGTAGGAGATCTCCTTCAGCTTCTGCGCGCCTTCCCGCGCCACCGGCCAGCCCCGCACGCGGCCGACGAAGAACATCCGCTCGGCGTTGCTGTGCTCCTTGGCCACCTCGGAGATCGTGTTTTCGCCGGACAGCACGGCGGTGATGTGGTCCGGCAGGGATTGCAGCGCCTCGACGATCCGTGCACCGTCCGAAACGGACAGATCGCGGACCCGGCCGAGTGACAGCGCCAGCATCGCGAAGCAGACCACCATGTTGGTGTAGGCCTTCGTGGAGGCCACCGACACCTCGGGGCCGGCGTGCAGGAAGACACCGCTTCCGCAGGCACGCGCGATGGCGCTGCCGACGCTGTTCACCGCGCCGATCACCCGTCCGCCCTTGCGGCACAGCTCCTGCACGGCGGCGAGGGTGTCGGCGGTTTCACCGGACTGGCTGACCGCGACGTAGAGGGTGTCCTCCTCGACCACCGGATTGCGGTACCGCAGTTCGGAGGCGGGTTCGGCGTCGGCGGGCAGGCGCGCCCACTCCTCGACCAGGTTCGCGCCGATCTGTCCCGCGTAGTAGGCCGAGCCGCAGCCGATGAACTTGACCCGCCGGATGCCGCGCATCGCGCGCGGGTCCAGGTTCAGGCCACCGAGCCGGGCGGTGCCGAAACGCTCGTCCAGCCGTCCCGCCAGTGTCCGGCGGACCGCCTCCGGCTGTTCCCGGATCTCCTTGTGCATGAAGTTCGCGTACTCGCCCAGTTGGTAGTCCGAGTCCTCGAGGTCCACCGTGGTCGGGGTTTTCGCGGTGCGCCGGGCCTGCAGCGTGCTGGTGACGAAGCCGTCCGGCGAGATCGTGGCGAGTTCACCGTCGTCGAGGTAGACGACCCGGTGCGTGTAGCGGACGAGTGCGGCGACGTCGGAGGCGACGAACATCTCGCCGTCGCCGAGACCGAGCACGATGGGGCTGCCGTTGCGGGCGACCACCAGCTGCCCGGGGTTGTGCGTGTCGAGCACGACGAGACCGTAGGCGCCGTTGACCCCCCGCAACGTGGCGCGCACCGCCTCTTCGAGGGAAGGCGCGCCTTCCTCCAGCGCCGAGGCGACGAGGTGGGCCAGCGCCTCGGTGTCGGTTTCCGACGCGAAGTCCACTCCCTTCGCGGTCAGCTTGGCGCGCAGGAGATCGGCGTTTTCGATGATCCCGTTGTGCACCACCGCGATCCGCTTCGCGGTGTCCACGTGCGGGTGGGCGTTCGCGTCCGTGGGCTCGCCGTGCGTCGCCCAGCGCGTGTGGGCGATGCCGACCGTGCCCGGCTGGTCCGGTTCGACCAGTTCGCGGAGCTCGTCCACGCGCACCGCCGCCTTGGTCAGTCTCAGCCTGCCCCGGTGCACGACGGCCAGCCCGGCGGAGTCGTAGCCGCGGTATTCCAGCCGGTGCAGTCCCTCCAACAGGACGGGGGTGGCGGCTCGCGCCCCGACGTACCCCACGATTCCGCACATACGCTGTTCTCTCCTTCAGCCGTAGACGATGCGCCGCAACTGGCGTTCACTCAGCGGGACGGCGCCGAGGGGCCGTCCCTTCAGTTCGGCGGCGATCAGCCGCCAGATCTCGGCGTTCTTGCGTCCGCGCCTCTGCAGTTCGGCGTGACGGCGGCGGACGAACTCCTCGGCGGTCTCGCCGAAGTACGCGATGACGTCCGCGATCACCCGCTCGGCGACCTCCATCGGCAGGCCGGTGGAGGTCGCGACGTGGCGGACCAGTTGCTGATCCATCTCCTGAAAGTGGCAGCACGACGGCGCCGGAGCAAGTTTTCTGCCCGATTCCGGGCAGAAAACACGGGTACCCCTGCCCGGAGGCCGAGCAGGGGTACGGAGATCGACCGAGTTCACTCGGCGCGCTGGAACTCCGGCGCGGGCAGTCCACCGTCCCCTTCGCGGTTCGGTGCCGAGGCCGCCTTCCGGCGGCGCGCCAGCCTCCGGTTCACCGCGAAAACGATCTTTGCGGTGGTGCGGACGACCATCGTGCTGATACCGACCCACGGGACCAGCAGGATGATCACCGACAGGAGCGCGAGCAGTACGCCGCTCACGCTGCCGTTGTCGAACGCCGCCAGCCCCTCCCGGTAGTACACGCTCATGCCCTGCACGGCGCTCCGGAAATAGCTGGGCACGAAGATCGCGAGATTGACCAGCGCGAGTACCAGTGCGGGCACCACGAGCGAGACCCAGGTGGTGATCACGACCCTGGTCTTCTTGCGCAGGTTCGTGACGGCCCGCTCGGGCGGCTTGCGCAGCAGCGAATGCCGGATGATCGGCCGGATCTGCTCGAACAGGTTCGGCACGCCGACCAGGTCGCCCAGGATGTAGTAGCCGTCCATCCGGACCAGCGGCAGCAACTGCTGCATCATCTGGATGTGGATCATCACGATGATCGCCGGCAGCGCGGGGAACCCGGTCCACAGGCAGAGCGCACCGAGGAACACGGCGAAGATCGCGTTGAAGTAGATACCGCCGAGGTCGGTCCGCAGCCGTCCCCGACGGTCCAGGCGGTAGGCGTCGTTGACATTGGTGTAGAACGCCGGGACCACGATCAGGACACCCACCCCGATCTGGGCCGGTTTCCCGCCGCCGTAGTGGCATCCGGCGGCATGCCCGAACTCGTGGAACAGGGTTCCCGCGAGCACCACGCCCATGATCGTCAGCATCAGCCCCGGTGAGCCGACGGACAGGTGGATGGAGGCACCGACGCGGCCGGTGACCAGCAGCCACACGTCCATGGCCAGCAGCGTCGCGAGGACGAGCACGATCACCGGCGGGCGGAACATCGGGGCGAATAAGGCGGCGACGCGGCGGACCATCCACGCGGGCATGAGCACGAACCTCAGGCTCAGCGCGAGCAGTGGGTTCGGCTTCGGAGCGGGGGCGTCCGGCACGCCCATCGTCGCCAGGCCCAGCGGCCGCAGCTTGTTTTCGACCAGGTAGCGGACGGCGTCGGCGTTCAACTCCGCGCCGTAGTGCCGGCTCGCCTCCTCCGCGACCTGTTCCAGCGAGCGCTTGCCGTCCAGCGCGGAGGCCACGGCGTTGAGCATCCGGGAGATCAGGACCATCTGGCCGTCGCCCCGCGAGACCAGGTAGCGGGGCTCGTCGTAGCCGCCGCCTTCGTAGACGCCCAGCAGTGCGGTCCCCGGGGTGAGGGTGGGGG
>NZ_VJWX01000069.1 GCF_007713715.1 Amycolatopsis rhizosphaerae | reverse complement strand
GTCCCTTCACAGTCAAATCGACTGTGAAGGGACCCTTCACGGCCAACACTCACGCGACTTTGCCGGGGCCCTGGCAAATAGGGCTGCCGGGTCAGCGGGTCAGTTCGCCAGGAACTCCACCTCCGAGAGGCTGGCCGGACCGCCGGTGAACTCCAGGCGGTAGGTGGTGTAGCGGCCAGGATGCGCCACGCGGAACGGCCGGGTCTGGTCACGCCAGGTGAAACTCTGGTTCTGGCGGGCGTCCAGCACCGTCCAGTTCACCCCGTCGTCCGAGCCCTTGAGCACCCAGCCCGTGGGGTCGGCGCCGGTGCCCTTGCCCGAGGTGAGCGTGTAGTAGGTGACCGGATCCGCCGCGGCGCTGAGCTGGTACTGCACCGCCGGCGCCGTCGCCTCGGTGGCCGTGGTGTTGTCGAACAGCGCCGCGTCGCTGGCGGTGCCCTTGCCCGGACCGGTGACGTCGGTCAGCGGCGTCGGCACCGCGTCGCCCTGGGTGATCGACTTCGGGGCGTCGCCCGTGCCGGTGCCCCAGTTCGACGGGTTCGGCCCCAGGTCGAAGTCCAGCCGTCCGCCGCGGGCGAGCAGATCGTGCGGCAGCGAGGTCGAGGTCCACGGCCTGCCGTTGACCCGCAGTCCCTGCACGTACACGTTCCTGGCGCTGTTCTTCGGCGCGTTGATCACCAGGTCCCGGCCGTTGCCGAGGTGCACGGTCGCCTTCTTGAACAGCGGCGAGCCGATCGCGTAGTCCGGGCTGCCCATCTGCAACGGGTAGAAGCCGAGCGCGCTGAAGATGTACCACGCCGACATCTCGCCGTTGTCCTCGTCACCGGGGTAGCCCTGGCCGAGCTCGCTGCCGACGTAGAGCCGGGAAAGCGCTTCGCGCACCTTCGCCTGCGTCTTCGACGGCTGCCCCGCATAGTCGTACATGTACAGGATGTGGTGCGAGGGCTGGTTGGAATGCCCGTACTGGCCCATCCGCACGTCCCGCGCCTCGCGCATCTCGTGGATGGCCCCGCCGTAGGAGCCGGGGAAGTTCGCCGTCTCCGGGGTGGCGAAGAACTGGTCGAGCTTGTTCGCCAGCTGCTGCTTGCCGCCGTAGAGATCGGCCAGGCCCTGCCCGTCCTGCGGCACGGTGAAGGCCATGTTCCAGCCGTCGGTCTCGGTGTAGTCGCCGCCCCACACGCGCGGGTCGTACTTCGAGGCGGGCAGGCGGAAGCTGCCGTCGGGGTTGCGGCCCTGGAAGAAGCCGACGCCCGGGTCGAACATCTTCACGTAGTTCTGGGCACGGTTGAGGAAATAGGTGTAGTTGTCCTCGTACTCCTTTTTACGCGGATCGTTCGGCGCGGCCTCCTCGGCGAGCTTCTTCGACAGGTTCGCGATGCCGAAGTCGTTGACGTAGCCCTCCATCGCCCACGACATGCCCTCGCCGGTGGTGGTCGGGGTGTAGCCGAGGAAGATCGAGGTGTCCAGGCCCTTGCGGCCGACGCTGTCGTTCGGCGGGGTCACGGTCGCGTTCTTGATCGCCGCGTCGTAGGCCGAGCGGATGTCGAAGTTCCGCACTCCCTTGAGGTAGGCGTCGGCGAACGCGACATCCGAACTCGTGCCGGTCATCAGGTTGGCGTAGCCGGGTGAGGACCAGCGGGAGATCCAGCCGCCGTCGCGGTACTGCTGGACGAACCCGTCGATCATCTTCCCCGCCATGTCCGGCGAGAGCAGGGTGTAGGCGGGCCACGTCGTGCGGTAGGTGTCCCAGAACCCGTTGTTCACGTACAACTGGCCGTCCACAACCTGCTGGGTGAACGGGCTGAAGTAGGCGTACTTCGGCTGCCGCGCCGTGCCGACGTTCTCCGAACCGGAGTTCGGGTAGAGGAACAGGCGGTACAGGTTCGAGTACAGCGTGGTCAGCTGGTCCCGGCTCGCGCCTTCCACCTCGATCACGCCGAGCGTGCGGTCCCAGGCGGCCCGTGCGGCGTCGCGCACCGACTCGAAGGTCGCATCCGGCGCGATCTCCAGCGCGAGGTTCTTCTTCGCCTGGTCGAGGCTGATCAGCGAGGTCGCGATGCGCATGGTGACGGTCCTGCTGTCGAACCCGAGGTAGCCGCGCACGTTGTCCCGGCCCTCACCCGGCAGCATGCTCCCGGCGCGCACGGGCTGGTCGAACGTGGCGTACACGTACAGCCGTCCCGCGCCCGCGGACAGTCCGCTCTTGACGTCGGAGTACCCGCTGATCGAGTTCGTCGCGGGATCCAGCGTGAGCCCGCCGTTGTTGTTCACGTTGTCGAAGACCAGGCTCGCGTCCTGGCCGGGGAAGCCGAACCGGAACATCGCCGCGTGGTCGGTGGGCGCGATCTCCCCGGTGACGCCGTTGGTGAACCGCACCCCGTAGTAGTACGGGCGGGCGGTCTCGTCCTCGTGCCGGAACGCCAGCGCCCGCGCGGTGCGGTTGCCGTCGGGCACCCCCGCGGCGGCCGAGGGCATGATCTGGAAGGTCTGCCGGTCACCCATCCACGGGCTCGGCTCGTGACTGAGCCCGAACGCCTGCAGTGTCGGCAGGTTCTGCGCGTTGTTCGCCTCCTGGTAGCGGTAGAGCCAGCTGTCCGAGCCGGCGTCGGTGACCGGGGTCCAGAAGTTGAAGCCGTGCGGCACCGCGGTCGCGGGGAAGTTGTTGCCCCGGGAGAACGTGCCGTTGGCGTTGGTGCCGCGCGTGGTCAGCACCCGGTCCGCCAGGTGCGGTGCGGGCGACGCGGTGGCGGGGGCGATGCCGATGTCGTCGACCCAGCCGTTGAAGGTGGCCGGACCCGCCGGGTTGTCGTAGCCGATCAGGATCCTCGCGATGGTCTTGCCCTTGGCCACCCGGCCGATCTCCGAGCGGATCAGGTTCCACTGGTTGGTGTAGAGCGCCTTGCCCGCTCCCTGGCCCTGGGGCGAGAGCGTGAACCCGTACTGGTCGGTGGCGCCGAGCTCGCTCAGGTAGGTGCCGTCAGTGAAGGCCAGGTCCACCGCGACGTTCGTGCTCGGGTAGCTCAGGTCGCCGCTGACGAACTCGGGGAAGATCTTGTAGGACAGCTCGGTGCGTTCGGTCACCGGCAGCCGCACGTCGTAGATCTTGTTGTAGGAGTACCCGTGCCCCTGCGCCGTCTGCGTGCCGCCGTAGTGCAGGGCGCGCAGGCCGGTGTAACCGGCCCGGGCCTTGTTGGTGTAGCCGCCCACCGGCCCGCTGTCGGGATAGCTGCGCATGTTCGGCAGCGGCGGTGGTGCCGGTTCGTCGTTGGCCAGCAGCAGTTCCGAGAACTGCAGCAGAGGCGCCCCGCTGTTGGCGGTGATGTTCATCCGGTAGTACCGGTAGGTCGCCGGTGCCGCCAGCCGGAAGTTCAGGGTCTGGAACCGGTTCGGGAAGGACTGCCCGCTCTCCTGGTCGATGGTGGTCCAGGTCTGGCCGTCGGCCGAACCCTGCAGGGTCCAGTCCTTCGGGTCGCGGGTGGGGGCGTCGTTGGCCGAAGTGACCGCGTAATGGGTGATCGCGGTCGGTTCGGTCAGCGCGAACTGCACCCAGCCGGTGGGGGAGAAGGCCAGCCACTTCGTTTCGGGCTTGCCGTCGATGAGGTTGACCGCGACTTCGCCGGCGCCGGTGTTCTCGTCACTGGCGGTCACGTCGGTGACCTTGCCCCGGATGTCGCCGGGGATGGCCGAACCGTTGGCGCCGTTGACCCCGGAGGTCTTCGGCTGCCCGTCCGGGCCGGTCTCCACGGTGTCCACCCAGCTGGGCGGTGGATCGGTTGTTTCGAAGGAAGAGGAGAAACTCGTTTCGGCGGCGTTCGCCGGCCCTACGGCCAGCAACCCCGCCGCCAGCACGACGGCGGACAGCAGCACCGACACTCCGTTGGTTCGGACCATGCAGCGAAGCTCAACCCGTGATCACCACCACCGTCAAGGATTCCGCTTGATCCTGACCGAAACCGGACAACGCTCGACGACGCCTCCGGTCTCCCGGCGCCGGACCTGGCACCGGGAGACCAGCACCCGCCCCGAACACGCTAGCTGGTGATCACCTCTTCCTTGCGCCGTCCGAGCAGCCAGGCGCCGGAGCCGAGCACCGCTGCCGCGAGTCCGACAGGCCAGGACATCATGGGCACGACCTGGACGGTTGTGTCAGCCGGGGGATTGAGCCCGACCGCGGTGATGTTGCCCGGACCGTTGGTGTAGTTGCCGTCCTGGGCCGCCGTGACGTTCAGGGTGACGGTACAGGAGGCCATACCAAGGTCGAGGTTGCCGGTCACCGAGATCGAAGAGCTGCCGTTCGGGGCGGTGACCACGCCGCTGGGGCAGTTCGTGCCGGCTGCGCCCGCGACGACCAGTCCCAGAGGCAAGGTGTCGGTGAAGGACCAGCCGTTCTTGGCCGCCAGTTCGCTGGTGTTGGTGATCGTGAAGGTCAGCGGCACTGCCTGACCGGGCTGGGCCCTGCTCAGGTCGAAGGACTTGTCCAGCTGCGGTGTGGCATCCATGAGCTTGACGTTGTCGAAGGCGTGGTCGTTGCCGCCGCCGGAGGGCTGGTTGTTGACCAGCTGGAGACCGGCGGAGTCACCGGCGTACAGGGTCGCGCCCGCGTAGAAGGTGCCGACGTCGATGGTGCCGGGGCCAGGAGCGGTGCCGATTCCCGGGACTGTGACCGGGTGCAGAACCGGGCTACCACAGGGATCGATCTGTACGCCGAGAGGCGATGGCGTGCCGGCAGTGTCCAGCAGGTTCCAGTACAAGAACGGATGTGCGGCCTGGCAGCCCTCGACCGCGACGTCGTAGCTCAGCAGCAGAAAACGATTCTTCCCCGGCAACGCGATGTTCCGCCCCGCTTGGAAACCGGTCTGGAACTCGACTTTGGGGGCACCTGGATCAACAGCGACACCGTCATGTCCCGTGGCGGCCGTGATCGCGTAGTTTCCGGCCGGGTTCGCCGAACCGCCACCCAGCGCGTACGCGATCTGTTGTGAGCCATTCCAGGTCACGGGGCCGCAGTCCGACATCGACGTCGGGCCAGGGGCGTTGGGATCCTGGCCGAAGGACGTGACCAAGCCGTTGCAGTTGCTCAGCCAAGCCGGATCCGCGAAGTAGCTCTGACCGTTCGCGCCGGTGTACTGGTTGAGCCGGAGGACGGGGGCGGGTGAGGCGACGTTCTGGAAATCCTCCAGGTAGATCGTGCTGGGGGCCTGGGGCGTGCCAGGCGTGCCAGGAGAGGCAGCGGCCAGTGGAAAACCAGCACCGACCGCGACCGCCGCGCCGGCCGTGACGACAGCAGCGGTCCGGCGGGCGGCCCGGAAGCGTTTCCCCCCGCGCGTCGGGAGCATTTCTTGTCTTGTGGACATTGCACTCCTTGGTGAGGTGGCCCTCGCTCGGCCCGGAAACCAGTGCAGGGCGCTACTGACCGGCGTATGCCGGACCGGATGTAGGAACACCCGGTGCTTCCTGGACCCGGGCAGGAGTGCTGTTCCTCACGCGGGCCGCGCGATCTCCCCGGTTCGGGGGACTCGCAGCCGCTGCACCGCGTGGTCGTGTCTGGGCATCGTTGTTCACGGCAGTTGCGCGACGGAAAGCCCCATGCCCGCACAGGTTGCTGTGTCCCCGGGGAACACCCCGACGGCTCCGGACTCGACGCCGACGGCATCCGGATCGAGAACGCAGGAGACCAGGGCTGGGATGGCGAACCGGTACTGGCCCTGGGAAGCGGCAGGCCGTCGCTGCCAGTTGTAGTAGTTCTCCTGCCAGGCGGTACTGCAGATCTGCATGGCGTCGGCGGCGACGTCGCCCCGGCCGTCCTTGCCCTTCCCGTTGATCCCGATCGGGACGTGCTGGTTGGGCTCCTGGCTGCTGATGTCCGCGGTCCGGTAGCAGTAAGCGATGTCGCGCCTGGTCGGAGGCTCGACTTTGATTTCCGGTGTGCCGACGGCCGCTCCAGGCGAACCGGCCCGACTCGGGGATGTCGCATTGTGGGAGGTCAGCAGAACGGTACCGCCGATGACGATCGCCACCGCGGCGGCGGTCCCTGCCAGCGACAACGCTGGATGTGGACGGCGCCTGCGCAAGTTGGCGTCGGCGAGCGCGTCGACGTCAAGGCGGAGGGGTGGCTCGTCGGTCCCGAGCGCACGTGTGAAAAGTTCCTGTTCACTGTTCATGGCCGCTCCTGAAGGCGTGATGCTTGGAAAGCGGGCTGGGCGTCACGCAGGAAGGACCGCAACGTGTCCAGGCCCCGTGCGGTCTGGGACTTCACGGTCCCTTCATTGATGTCCAGAGCGGCCGCTGTCTGCGCGACCGTGAGGTCGCAGTAGAACCGCAGCACCAGCACCGCACGCTGCCGCGGGGGGACATGCCGCAACGCCTCGCGGATATCCAGGACTTCGTCGCTGTTCGGGCCCATCACCGGTTGGTCGGGCGTGAAGGCCTGCAATTCCTCGAGGTGGCGCGAGCGCCGGGCCCCATCCACCACAAGCCTGGCGATGACCTTGCGGGCGTAGGCCTCGACCCCCGCCAAGTCGATCCGGTGCCAGTGCCTGGCAAGGCGGATCAGGGCCATCTGGACGATGTCCTCGGCCTGGACCCAGTCGCCGCACATCAGGAACGCCACGCGACGCCAGGACACGGCGCGCTCACGCGCGACTTGGGTGAACAGCTGGCGTTCGGCCATGAGCGACCCTCCTCTGTCGCCCCCTTGATACGGGCCCACGCACCAGGAAGGTTGCATCGCCACAGCTGATTTCCGGCACAGCATCCGTCCGGGTCGCGCTACCGGCTCCTGGCAGGGACCGACCCCGGATCCGCTGTCAGCGGAAGGTGGTGCCAGACATTTCAGCAGTGGGTGAGGAAGTGGCGCAGTACCCGGGTGCCGAAGCGCAGGCCGTCCAGCGGGACCCGCTCGTCCACCCCGTGCGCCATGGCCCGGTACGGGAAGCCCTCCGGCAGCCACAGCGGGGCGAAACCGTAGCAGTCGATCCCGAGCGGGGTGAAGGCCTTCGCGTCGGTGCCGCCGCCCAGGCAGTACGGGACGACCACGGCCTGGGGATCCTCCGCGACCAGCGCCTGCTCCATCGCGGTGAACCACGGCGAGTCCACCGGCGCCTGCACCGGGTGCTGGTGCGCGACGAACTCCCGGTCCACCCCGGGCCCGAGCAGCCGGTCGAGCTCGGCGAACAGCGCGTCCTCGGTACCGGGCAGGACCCGCGTGTCCACCTGGGCGCGCGCCACGCTCGGGATCACGTTCACCTTGTACCCGGCTTCGAGCATGGTCGGCGTGGTGCTGTTGCGGACGGTGTTCTCGGCCAGTGAGGCGGCCGGGCCGAGGCGTGCCAGCGAACCGTCCACATCGGACAGATCGATGGGGACGCCGAGGGCCTTCCCGGTCCGGACGAGGAAGGCCTCGACGGTCGGTGTCAGGTGGACGGGCCAGCGGTGGGTGGCGATCCGGTTCAGCGCGGCGACCAGCCGCACCACCGCGTTCTCGTCGTTGCGCCGCGAACCGTGCCCGGCACGGCCCCGGGCGGTCAGCCGGAGATGGGCCGTGCCCCGTTCGGCCGTGCCCACCGGGTAGAGCCGCACGGTCCGCCCGTCCGCCGCGGGCACGTGGTAGGTGTACCCGCCGGACTCGCTGATCGCCGCGGCGCAGCCGTCGAACTCGGCGCGGTGCTCGGTGGCCAGCCAGTGCGCCCCGAAGATCCCGCGGTCCTCCTCGTCGGCGACGAAGGCGAGCACGAGGTCGCGGCGCGGGCGCAGCCCGGCGGCCACCGCGGCGAGCACCATCGCGCAGAAGTCCTTCATGTCCACCGCGCCGCGGCCCCACAGGAACCCGTCGCGGATCTCCCCGGCGAAGGGCGGCACCGACCAGTCCGCCGCGTCCGCGGGCACCACGTCGAGGTGGCCCTGCACGAGCAGCGCGGGCAGCGACGGGTCCCGGCCCGGGATGCGGGCCAGGACGTTGGCCCTGCGGTGCGCCGATTCGAGGAGCTTCGCCTCGATCCCGGCGGCGGAGAGCACCGTGGCGACGTACTCCGCCGCGTCACGCTCACCCGCCGAGGTTTCCGGATCACCGGTGTTGGTGGTGTCGAACCGCAGCAGCGCGGCACACAGTTCGACCACATCCGGCCCGGTGGTGCCCTCAGCCATAGATCCCCTGTACCGCGCCCGCGGCGATCGCCGTGACCACCTTGAACGCCTTCATCGCCTCGGTCATGCCGGGCGCGGTGAAACCGACCCGGCGGACCCCGATCTGTTCGACGGTGGGGACCACCGCCGTGGCCTGCGCGAGATGGCTCGCGTCGAACTCGACCTCGATCCGGTGCGGGGCGGTTACCGGCGCGGCCCGCACCGCCCGTTCCATGGCCCGCTCGGCCGCCTCACGGATCGCGATCGCGGTGCGCTGCGGCGGGGTGCAGATCGCCGCGTACCGGCTCACGCACTCCTTCACCGCCACGCGCACCGCGTCGGGCGCGTATTCGGCGGCGTCGTCGCAGGTTTCGTCGTCCCCGGTGACCAGCAGTACCGGCACGCCGTACTCCGCGGCGAGCGCCGCGTTGAGCCTGCCCTCGCTCGCGGCCACCCCGTCCAGCCACACCCCGGTGATCTGGTTTTCCAGGTAGGTGTGCGAGAGCACCCCGTCGAACCCGGCCCCGGCGTGGTAGCCGAGGAAGACGACCCCGTCCACGCCCGAGTCGATGCCCTGCATCATCGACAGCGGCTTGTGCCTGCCCGTCAGCAGGCGCGCCCGCACGTCGAGGTCCTCCAGCAGCAGGTTGCGCTGTGAGGAGTGGGCCTCGTTCACCAGGACGTCCGTGGCGCCGCCGGAGTGCAGGCCCGCGATGGCGGCGTTGACGTCGCCGGTGAACAGGCGGCGGAAGCGCTGCCACTGCTGGGTGCCCGGCACCACGTCGTCGGTCCAGGTGACGCCGGTGGCGCCCTCCATGTCCGCCGAGATCAGGATGCGCATGGTCCAGACCTTACGTTACGGCTCGGAAACTAACGAGGATGGTCGTTGACTTGACGGGCGCCAAGGTGGTTACTTTTCCGCTTCGAGAGCTTTCAGAGAGGTGGACGCAAGTGGCGATCAGTTCCCCGAGACGGTGGCGGCCTGCCGCCGCCGCGCTGGCCGCGGTGCTGGCGGTGGGTCCCTTCGCACCCCAGGCCCAGGCGCAGACCGGCGGCGGCAGGGTGCTGCGGGTGGCGCTCGTGCAGGAGGTCGACCACCTCAACCCGTTCCTCGCCTCCTTCGCCTCGAGCACCATGATCGGCCGCATGGCCTGGGAGTTCCTCACCCTGCCCTCGGCCGAGGACAACACGCCGAGCCCCGGCCTGGCCACCTCGTGGAAGGCCTCCGACGACAAGCTGACCTGGACCTACACCATCCGGCAGGGGATGAAGTGGTCCGACGGGCAGCCCGTCACCGCCAAGGACGCCGCCTACACCTTCAACCGCATCATGAGCGACCCGAAGGCGCAGGAGGCCAACGGCACCTACGTCGAGAACTTCGCCTCCGTCACCGCGCCCGACGACGCCACCCTGGTGATCAGGACCAAGGCGCCGCAGGCGAGCATGAACGCCCTCGACGTGCCCATCGTGCCCGAGCACGTCTGGTCCTCGGTCGGCGACATGAACGACCCGAAGACCGACACCGTGCCCGTCGTGGGCGTCGGCGACGGGCCCTTCCTGATCAGCGAATACCGCCCGAACGAGCTGGTGCGGCTCAAGGCCAACCCGGACTACTGGCGGGGCCGCTCCAAGGTCGACGAGCTGCAGTTCATCAGCTACAAGAACGCCGACGCCGCGGTCAACGCCCTCAAGAACAACGAGGTCGATGTGGTCAACCGGCTCACCGCGACCCAGTTCAACGCCCTGCAGGGCCAGTCCGGGATCACCACCAACAAGGCCAACGGCCGCCGCTACCGCGACCTGCTGATCAACCCCGGCGCGCAGAACGCCGCGCACCAGCCGATCGGCGACGGCAACCCGGCGCTCAAGGACGTCCGCGTCCGGCAGGCCATCGCCCGCGCCCTCGACCCGCAGGTGCTCATCGACAAGGTCATGGGCGGCAACGCGCAGCTCGGCGGCGGCATCGTCCCGGCGTCCTTCCCCGCCTACCACTGGGACCCCAGCGACGGCGAGCGGCTCAAGTACGACCCGGCGGCCGCCAACGCCGCACTCGACGCGGCCGGCTACCCGAAGGGGCCGGACGGCATGCGCCCGTTGACCCTGCGGCTGCTCGGCAAGGCCAGCGAGGACTTCTCCCAGCGCGCTTCGGACTACGTGGTGAGCTGGCTGGGCGCGGTCGGCATCAAGGCCACCAAGCAGCTCGTGTCGGACAACGAGGTCTCCGACCGGACCGACAACGGCAACTACGACCTGGCCTTCTCCGGCTGGGGCACCAGCCCCGACCCCGACTACGTGCTGGGCAAGCAGACCTGCTCGGCGCTGCCCGCCACGGCAGGCAGTAGCAGCAGCAGCGCGTTCTTCTGCGACCCGCAGTTCGACAGCCTCTACCAGCAGGAGAGCACCGAACTGGACCAGGCCAAGCGGGCCGAACTGGTGAAGCAGGCCCAGGCCCGCTACTACAGCCAGGTGCCCAGTTTCGTGCTGGAGTACGACAACCCGCTGGAGGCCTACCGCTCCGACCGCTGGGTGAGCTTCCCGAAGCAGCCCGCGAACACCGGCACGATCATGGAGCAGAGCGGCTACTGGTCCTACTACGGCGCCGTTCCGGCCGGTGAGTCCTCCGCCGGGGGCGGCGGCCTGTCCGCGGGCGCCTGGGTCGGGATCGGCGCGGGCGCGGTGATCGTGCTGGCACTGGCCGGAACCGCGGTGGCACGGCGGAAGAAGTCCGCCGACGACCAGGAGTGAGCGTGACCGAAGCACTCACCGGTGCCGGGCTCACCGACCCCGACGAACGGCGGGCGGGCACCGGCACGGCCCGGTTCCTGCTCGGCAAGCTCGGCGGGGCGGTGGCCAGCCTGCTCCTCGTGGTGACGCTGGGGTTCGTGCTGTTCCGCACGATCCCCGGCGACCCCGTCGCCACGCTCACCCGGGACCGCCCGACCACCGCCGAGCAACTCGCGCAACTGCGGGAACGGCTCGGGGTGGACAAACCGGTCATCCAGCAGTTCCTGGACTACCTGGGCGGACTGTTCCGCGGTGATCTCGGCACGTCCTACGCCTACAACCGGCCGGTGGCCGATCTCATCGCGGAACGGTTCTGGCCCACGCTGCTCCTGGTCGGCACGGCCACGGTGCTGGCCGTGGCGATCGGGATGTGGCTGGGCGTGCGCGCGGCCTGGCGCCGGGACAGCCTGTTCGACCGCACCCAGACCGGGATCGCGCTGACCCTGTGGTCGGTGCCGCAGTTCTGGCTCGGGCTGCTGCTGCTCATCGCCACGCACGGGCTGTTCCCGAGCGGGGGAATGCGCTCCCCGAACGCCGGGACCGGTTTCCTCGGCCAGACGCTGGACGTGGCCTACCACCTCGTCCTGCCGTGCCTGACCCTGCTCGCCGTGCTCTACGCCCAGTACATGCTGGTCATGCGGTCGTCGCTGCTCGGCGAGATGGACGCCGAATACCTGACCACGGCGCGGGCCAAGGGCCTGCGCGACGACCTGGTGCGCCGCCACCACGCGGTCCCGAACGCGCTGCTGCCCACGGTGACGCTGGTGTTCCTGCAGTTCGGCATGGTGGTTTCGGGCACCGTCACGGTCGAAACGGTGTTTTCGTGGCCGGGGCTGGGCCTGCTCACCTACCAGGCGCTGAACGTGCCGGATCTTCCCTTGCTGCAAGGAGTCTTCGTGGTGCTGGCCGGCTCGGTCATCGTGATGAACCTGATCGCGGAACTGCTCTACCGCGTGCTCGACCCCAGGGTGCGGGCGCAATGAGCACCGCGATCGCCTGGCAGCGCCGCCGCGCGGCGGCGGGGCGTGTGTGGCGGGAGTTCGCGGCCAACCGGGGCGGACTGGCCGGTCTCGGCGTGCTGGCGGTGATCGTGGTGCTGGCCGTGCTGGCCCCGGTGATCACCGACCCGGCGGGCCTGGACGTGGTCAACGCGCCGGGGCGGCCCCTGCAGCCGCCGAGCGGGCGGTTCCCGCTGGGCACCGACGTGGACGGCCGCTCGGTGCTGCTGCTGACCCTGTGGGGCGCGCGCGTGTCGCTGCTGGTCGGGTTCGCCGCGACGATCCTGTCCGTGTTCATCGGCACGCTCGTCGGGCTCGCCGCCGGGCACTTCGGCCGCTGGGTGGCGGCGGTGCTGCTGCGGTTCACCGACTTCTTCCTGGTCCTGCCCTCGCTGGTGCTCGCGATCGCGCTGTCCGCGGTCCTGCCGCAGGGCGTGGCCACGATCATCCTCGCGGTGGGCGTGACCTCGTGGCCCACCACCGCCCGCCTGGTGCGGGCCCAGACCCTCACCATCGAAAGCAGGCCCTACATCGAGCGCGCGAAGGCGCTCGGCGGCGGGCACGCCCACGTCATCGGCAAGCACGTGCTGCCGGGGGTGCTGCCGATCGTGCTGGCCAACACCACGCTGGTGGTCGGCAACTCGATCATCGCGGAGTCCACGCTGTCGTTCCTCGGCCTCGGCGACCCCAGCCAGGTGTCGTGGGGGTCCATGTTGCAGCGCGCGCTCGGTTCGGGTGCGGTGACCTCGGGTGCCTGGTGGTACCTGCTGCCGCCGGGGCTGGCGATCGTGGTGATCGTGCTGTGCTTCACCCTCGTCGGCCGCGCGCTGGAGACGGTGCTCAACCCGCGGCTGAGGAGGCGTGATGGGTGACAATCGCGTCGCGGGTGTCCCGCAAGACGCCAGGGCGTGTATCAAAGTGGCTTGGGTGGCGGTGCGGGTGGCGGAACCTCAGGCGGTCCCTGGCTGTGGG
The DNA here is from genome assembly GCF_007713715.1 of Amycolatopsis rhizosphaerae. GTDB lineage: Bacteria > Actinomycetota > Actinomycetes > Mycobacteriales > Pseudonocardiaceae > Amycolatopsis_E > Amycolatopsis_E rhizosphaerae. The sequence continues at coordinate 8,404 of NZ_VJWX01000069.1, read as the reverse complement.
ATCTCCTCCTCATGAATGCCAATTCACCACGTCGGAGCTTTCCTCGCCAGGAACCGCCTGAGAACCCGCGGCGGTGCCAGTTGACAGCGTGGCGCAAGCGGCTGACGCCGCTTCAAGACGCAAAATCCGACTTGCGTCGACCAACGCTCGACTTCGATACAGGTCCTAGGGGAGAACGGTCGTGACCGCGTTGCTCGAGTTGAAGAACCTGGGCGTCACCTACCGCGCCGGCAGCGGGGAGGTGGCGGCGGTCCGGGACGTCAACCTGCGCCTGGAGCCGGGCGAGACCCTCGGCGTGGCGGGGGAGTCGGGCTCGGGCAAGTCCACCGTCGCGATGAGCGTGCTGCGGCTGCTGCCGAAGTCGGCCCGCGTCAGCGGCGAGATCCTGCTCGACGGCGAGGACGTCACCGCCATGCGGTGGGGCAGGCTGCGGGCGGTGCGGTGGGCGGAGGCGTCCGTGGTGTTCCAGGGGGCCATGCACGCGCTGAACCCGGTGCGGAAGATCGGGACGCAGATCGCCGAACCGATCCGGCTGCACGCGGGAAAGAGCCTCGGCGGCGCCGAGGTCGACGCCAGGGTCGCCGAACTGCTCGACCAGGTCGACCTCCCACCCGCCAGGGCCACGGCGTACCCGCACGAGCTTTCCGGCGGGCAGAAGCAGCGCGTCATGATCGCGATGGCACTGGCCTGCCGCCCCCGGCTGATCATCGCCGACGAGCCGACCACCGCGCTCGACGTGATCGTGCAGGCCCAGGTGCTCGACCTGATGCGCAAGCTGGTCGCCGAACAGCACCTCGGCCTGATCATGATCAGCCACGACCTGTCGGTGCTCGCCTCGACCTGCTCCCGCATCGCCGTGATGTACCGGGGCGAACTCGTCGAGCACGGCCCCAGCGCGAACGTGATGGCCGAACCGCGGCACGACCACACCCGGGCACTGGCCGCGGCCTTCCCCACGGTCGGCGACCCGGTGTCCCGGTTCGCCCCCGCGACCAGCACCCCGTTGCCGCCGGAACCCGAGGTCCCCGCCGAGAAGGACGTGCTGCTGTCCGCGCACGATCTCCGGGTCGCCTTCACCGACCGCAGGGGCGCGAAGATCCAGGCCGTGGCCGGGGTCGACATCGAGGTCCGCCGCAACGAGATCGTGGCCCTGGTCGGGCAGTCCGGCTCCGGCAAGACCACGCTCGCCCGCACCCTGCTCGGCCTGCAGAAACCGACTTCGGGTTCGGTGCGGTTCGCCGGCGAGCCGGTGCCGACCTCCGGGGCGGGCCTGCGGGCGTACCGGCGGCAGGTGCAGCTCGTGCTGCAGGACCCGACCAGCGCGCTGAACCCCCGGCACACGGTGTACGAGGCGGTCGCCGAGGGCCCGCGCATCCACCGGCTGCCCGGGGACGAGCGGGAAATCGTGACGGCCGCGCTGGAGGCCGCCGAACTGCGCCCGGCCGAGGATTTCCTTGCCCGGCTTCCCCACGAGCTCTCGGGCGGCCAGCGGCAGCGCGTGGTGATCGCGGGCGCGCTCGCGCTGCGCCCCAGCGTCGTGGTCGCCGACGAACCGGTGGCCTCGCTGGACGCCTCGGTGCGCGGCGAGATCCTCGGCCTGCTGCTGCGGCTGCGCCGGGAACTCGGGCTCGCCGGGCTGGTCATCACCCACGACCTCGGACTGGCCTGGAACATCGCCGACCGCGTCGCCGTGATGTATCGCGGCGAACTGGTCGAGGTGGGTACGGTCGAGGAAGTACTGCTCGATCCGCGACACGACTACACGAAGTCACTGCTCGCCGCGCTCCCGGGCGGGGTGAGCAGGACTCACATACCGTCCTCCACGAACTGAGTCAAGGAAAACAGCCGCCACCGAGAAACCGTCTCAGCGCGGTGTGTAATCTTCCAGATCGAAATGGCGACCACTACTGATCCCGCGCCGGACGCCCCCTCACTGGGCCAGGACCCCGGAACGCCTGCCGAGGCGTCTCCGGCGGTGGACGGCGTCCGCGGCGGTTCCCCGTTTCCCTACCGCACCATCGCGATGGGGACCATCGGCAGCCTGCTGCTGCTTCTCGGCGCGCTGGGTGCCGCCGGGATCCTGATCCGCGACCCGGTCATCGGCGCCGGACCGCTGTCCTGGCTGCGCTACGGGCACGGCCGGATGCTGGCGAACGCCGTGCTCTACGGCGGGTTCGCGCTCGTCGTGTGGGCCTGGGTGCGGCTGGGCCGGTACATGCTGGCCGGCCGGATCGGCAGCAAACCCATCCTGGTCGCGGCCGCGTGCTGGATGGGCCCGCTGATCATCTCGCCGCCGCTGTTCACCCGCGACGTGTTCTCCTACCTCGGCCAGGGCGCCCAGCTGCTGCACGGGCTCAACCCGTACGCGCACGGCCCCGCCGAGCTGACGATCCTGCCGAACGTGGTGCAGAACGTGCACCCGGTGTGGCAGACCACGCCCGCCCCCTACGGTCCGCTGTTCCTGCTGGTCGCCAAGGGCATCGTGGCGGTGACCGGGGACAACGTGATCGCCGGTGTGATCGTCACCCGCCTGGTGCTGCTGGTCGGCCTCGGCGCGATGATCTGGGCGCTGCCGCGCCTGGTGCGCCACCTCGGCGGCAAGGTGCCGATCGCGATGTGGCTGGCGGTGGCCAGCCCGATGACGGTGATCCACCTGGTCGGCGGCCCGCACAACGACCTGCTGATGATCGGCGCCCTCACCGTCGGTGTGCTCGCGGCGCTGGAGCGCAAGCACGTGCTCGCGATCGCGCTGGTCACCGTCGGCATGCTGATCAAGCCGACCGCGGCGATCGCGCTGCCGTTCCTGGTCTGGGTGTGGGTCAACCACCTGCCCGGCGACAACCGGATGCGCAACCTGGTCAAGGCCGGTGCGGCGTCACTCGGCATCTTCGCCGTGGTGTTCGTGGCGGGCACCTGGGTCTCGCTCGGCTCGGTGAACCTGGGCTGGGTCACCGGCCTGAAGGCGCCTCAGCTGGTGACGAACTGGCTCAACCCGTCGACCGGGATCGGGCAGATCGTCTACACCCTGGTGCACCTCGTGGTGAACGTGCCGGAGTCGCCGTTCGTCACCGTCGCCCGCCTGTTCTCGTGGCTGGCACTCGTGGTGTTCTTCGTGCGCCAGTGGTGGAAGGCGCGCTTCGGTGGCAACGAGGCGATCTTCCGGATGGCGATGACCCTGCTGGCCACCGCGATCCTCGCCCCGCCGACCCTGCCCTGGTACCTGACCTGGGGCTTCGTCGTGGCCGCCGCCTTCCCGTGGCGGCGGCGCCATCTGGCGATCGTGGTCGCCGTGGCGATCTTCCTGGTGATGGCGTACTACCCGACCGGCGAGCAGGCGCTCTACGACTGGTGGTTCGTCGCGGTGACCATCGCGTTCGGCCTGTACGCGGCCGCGTCCCTGCTGCGCCCGGACCCGCTGGGCCTGGTCGGCGCGTGGCAGCGGCAACGGGCGGGCACCATGGGCGCCACTGTGGGCGGCACCGTGGGCACAGTGGCCGAGGGCGGGCAGGTCCCCGCGCGATGACGCCCCGCCGGGACCGGGACACGCCGACCTTCACGGAGCGCGCCCGCCGGCAACAGCTCATCGACAGCACCATCGGGCTGATCTCGACACGCGGATACCCGGCGACCTCGCTGGCGGCCATCGCCGAGGACGCCGGGATCTCCAAGGCGGCGGTGCTCTACCACTTCTCGTCCAAGGACGAGCTCACCCAGGCCGCGCTCACGTACGTGCTGGAGCGCTTCACCCGCTTCGTCCGCGACCGGGTGGACAACGCCCCGGACCCGCGCGCGGCCGTGCTCGCCTCGGTGCGCGGCATGATCGAGTACCAGCGGGACAACCGCAACCACGTCCGCGTGATCACGGAAATGCTGCTCGACGACAAGGGCGGCACACAGCTGAAGACGCCGGGGCAGCACGACGTCGGGCGGCGCTGGCAGACGCTGGCGGACCTGCTCGTGGCAGGGCAGCGGGCCGGGCAGTTCCGCGAGTTCGACCCGCAGGTCGTGGCGCTGGCCATCGGCGGCGCCATCGACAACGTCGTCTCGCACTGGCTCGTCCATCCCGACCTGGACCTGGACCGCGCGGCCGACGAGCTGGAGGAGTTCACCCGCCGCGCGATCGACCGGTGAGGACTCAGCGGCGGGCGAAGCCGGGGGCGTGCTCCGGGCGGATACCGATCCCGCCCAGGTAGGCGGTCATGGCCCGCAGGAACGGCATCCGCCGCACCAGCCGTAGCGGCACCGGCAGGCGGTCACCACGCAGCGTGCCGTCCAACGCGGGCCGCAGCAGCATCGCGTGCTCGCCACGCTGGGACCGCTGGGTGACCACCATGGGCAGCCACCGCCGCTTCTGCACCCGTGCCAGGTTCGCGGTGGTGACGGTGCCGTCCCGCAGTGGCCGGGCGAGGAGCCGGGCGGCGGCGACCGCGTCCTGCACCGCCAGGTTGACACCTACCCCGCCCACGGGAGACATGGTGTGGGCCGCGTCGCCGAGGCAGAGAAGGCCTTCGCTGTACCAGCGCGGCATGCGACCCATCCGCACTTCGAGGAGTTTCACGTCCTCCCAGGACGTGATGGCGGCGGTGACCGTTTCGTCCCAGTCGAACAGTTCGCCGAGACGTTCGCGGAACCAGCCGATGTCCCGGGCGCGGAGCTGCCCGTCCAGCCCCTTCCCGATCAGGTAGGAGGTCTGGAAGTAGTCGCCCCGGTCCATGGTCACCGCCGCCTGGCCCGCCGTGAACCGGGCGAACACCCGCCCGTCCTTGAGCGCGTCGCGCGGTGCCGGGACACGGGCCTGCCAGACGTCCATCGGCACGTCGAACTCGGTGAACGCGAGCCCGGCCTCCCGCCGGACCAGCGAGTCGCGGCCGTCGCAGGCGACGACGAGGTCGGCGGTGAGTTCGCCGTCGGTGCCGTGTTCGTCCACGTAGCGCACGCCGGTGACCCGGCCACCCGACGTGAGCAGGCCGGTCACCGCGGTGTTCATCCGCAGCGTGAACGAGGACTCCTCGGCGGCCGCGTCGGCGAGAAGCGTGAGGAAGTCCCACTGCGGGACCATGGCGATGTAGCGGTACTTGCCCGGGATGCGCCGGAAGTCGGCCGCCACGACCGTCGTTTCCCCGATCAGCATGCGCATCTCTTCGAGCCGGCGAGCTGGGAGCGCCGCGAACCGGTCGGCGAGACCGAGTTCGTCGAGCAGGCGGAGGGTCGAGGGGTGCACGGTGTCGCCGCGGAAGTCCCGGAGGAAGTCGCCGTGCTTCTCGAGGACGGTGACCGCGATCCCGGCCCTGGCCAGCAGCAGGCCGAGCATCATTCCGGCGGGCCCGCCGCCCACGACACAACAGGTGGTCCGTTCCATGACCTCACTCTAACCGCTCGGTCAGAGCACTGACCGAGCGGTTAGCTTTCGGGGGCAGGGATCGCCGACTGGCGAGTTCGCGTCTTCAACCGTCGCGTTCTTGCTGGTTGTGGCCGTGAGTGAGCACCGGGGACATACGTCATGCGGTGTCATGAAGATTTCATCAAGGACCGCTACTGTCCGTGTGCCGATGTGTCGTCGGTGTTTCCTAGGTTGGATTGGGGCAACCGTGACTGGACCGGAATGGCAGCAGCAGCCGTTCGCGCAGGCCCCGCCCGATGTCCGGGGGGCCGCGCGCCCAGCGTGGCGGCGGCGGAAGGCGGTGTTGCTGGGCGGCGCCGGGCTGGTGGTGGCGCTGGTGGCCGGGCTGGTCGTCTGGGTGTCGGTGCCGAATGGCTCCGCGGACCCCGCCGGTGCTGCGGCGTCCGCGTCAGGTGCGCCGCCGGCCGAGGTCGGGGCGGCAGCGGCGGACGCGCTGCAGGCGTGGCCGGCGGTACAGCTGACGGTGTCCTACCAGCCTGGCGTTTACGGCGAGCAGGACCCGCCGGTGACCGAGGCCGACCTGACGGTCACCGCGGACGGACAGGCCGCGGGGACGCTGCGGGAGCCGGAGGCCGGGTCGGCGGACGCCGCCTGGTCCGGGGGGCAGTTGTACCTGCAGGGCGATCCCGAGTTCTGGGCGCAGCAGGATCCGCAGTACGCCGACATTCTGACCTCCGCCGGCCGATGGGTGAAGCCGGAGAAACGCTCGGGCTACTACATGCTGGACAACTTCGGGGTGGACGCGGGCACGATCACCCCCAAGGCGCTGGCCGAGCTGGTGCGTCAGGTCACCTCCGCCCCGGACGTGCAGCGGGACGGGCCCTGGCAGACCCAGGACGGGCACCCGGCCACGGCATACACGGCACGCGGGTGGACAGTGCTGATCGGCGACGAGGCACCGCACGCCGTGCTGGCCTTGGGCGGGAACCCGCACGCGAGCGACGGCCCGGTCCGCCCCGCCGCCTGGCGCCCGGCCGGGCCGATGGTGGCGGGCCCCGCGGTCTACCGGCCGTTGCAGGCCGACGACCCGGACGGCAACGACACCGGACCCTACGTGTCGATGGCGCCTCGGCAGGCCACGCAGGACAAGGCCGACGCCACACGTTCTGCGGTCGCCTCCGCCTCCGCCGAGGCCGTGACCGACGACGGAGCCGGCCGGCTAGGGGGCCAGCGGGCATCAAGTGGGCCGGAGTTCGAGATCAACGAGCTGACCCCGTCGTTGTGCACCAGCCCGACCTGCACGCACACCATCGAGGTCACCAACTCCGGCGCGCAGGCGGCCGACGCGACCCTCTATACCAACGACCCCGGCGACCCTGGCGCGCCGTCGCCGCTGGGCACCCTCGCGCCGGGCCAGTCCAAGCAGGTGACCTTCTCTCACGCCAACCTGGCGCCGGCAACGGGCGGGACGGTGAACTACACAGTGAACGTGTGGGTGTACTCCTCGGCGCTGTATGGCCCCGACCCCGACGTCGCCGAGCGGCTGCGGGCCCGGGGCCTGCAGCCCGACAAGCAATCCGAGCTGAGCAGTATCGACGTACCGCTGCGGCCCGCGGCCACCCGCCTGCTGGATGCGATGACCAAAGACACGCCGACGTCGGGCTCGGACGCCGAGAAGGTCAACGCCTCCGCGTTGAAGGCCCTCAACAGCGCGAACCGGAGCGGCCAGTTGCCGCTGTGGGAGAAGATCGTCGACTCCGGCAGGCTGCAGAACCCCGGCGATCTGCGCAGGCGGGTCAGCGATGCCGGAGCGCCCGGCCAACTCGGCAAACGCCGCCAGTTGGAGCACCTCGTGCACCTTCTCCAAACCGACCCGACCGCACGAGTCTGGTACGACGGGAACTACACCGCCGACGACGGCAAGCAGTACCACGCCGATGCGATCTATACCAGCACCCAAGACGGCAAGCCGGTCAAGCGCTGCGTCCAGGTCAAGGCCCTGAAGAGCCTGGGCAGCCTGGGGTCCAACGTGCGCGATGGGGCCCAGCAGCTCAACGGCCAGAAAACAGGATCCGACGAGAACTGCCCGCCGGGTTTCGAGCGCGTCCTGGTGATCGAGCTGGAGCCCTCCGTCGGGCCGGCAATGATGTATGGGGGCATCCGTCCCGCCGTGGAGGCATTCCTCAAAGGCAAGAAGAGCCAGCAAGCCCGCCAGAATCTCTGCGGCCCCAACAGGACCAGCCTCGTGGACCGTCTGGTGATCGTCAACGCCGCCGGAACCCACGAGTGGACCGATCTGGGCAAGACCCTCGGGATCCCCTGCTGACCTGACGCCGACGCAGGATCCAACCGCACCGGCCATGCCGGTGCGGCGGTCCGCGGCGAAGCGAGCGTCAGCGCACCAGCGGGCGGATTCGGCTGACGCGATGGCGGTGCGGTGGGTGAGGCCGCTGGCTAGACTGCGGGTGGCGTTCCGGGACGCCACCGGTCCGCGGACAGGGCTGAGCCCACCCGGTTGGTGTGTGCGGCATCGGTATGGCCCTGTACCTCCTTTCAGGCCGGCGTAGCGGACCGCGGGCCATGGAAGGAGGTCGCCATGGCGACCGTTCGTCTTCCCGAGGACCCCAGCCTCGAACAGCTGCGCAAGCAGGCGAAGGACCTACGCGACCAGGCCAGGGCCGGCGTGTCGGAGGCGCTGGGCCTCGTGGGTACTCATCACCCGGACGGCCCGCACCCGCCGTCACTGGCCGGCGCGCAACTGGTCGTGGCCCGCCGTCACGGGTTCTCGTCGTGGGCCACGCTCAAGCGACACGTCGAGACCATCCAGCACTACCGCCGCGTCCCGGATCAGGTCGACACAGCGAGTTCGCCCGCCGAGCAGTTCCCGTTGCTGGCCTGCCTGAGCTACGGCCACGACGACAATCCGGTCCGCTGGCACCAAGCCGCCGAACTGCTCGCCGTGCACCCCGAACTCACCAACGCCTCGGTCCACGCGGCAGCGGCCGCGGCCGACGCCGACGCACTCGCCGCCTTGCTGGCCGCGGATCCGACGCTGGCCGCGAC
>NZ_VJWX01000699.1 GCF_007713715.1 Amycolatopsis rhizosphaerae | reverse complement strand
CCGACCACGGCCCGCTCCCCCGGCGCGAGTTCCACATCGCTGGTGGTCACGAGATCGGCGCCGGCGTCGCCGGGCCGGGCGTAGCCGGGCACGGGAACATCCGGATCGAGACGGGTAAGCAGGACCTGCACGGAGGGCACGGGCGGCGAGACTACCCTGAAGGCGTGGCTGAGAGCGCAAGTACGGCCGGTGCGCCGGTGAACCAGGACCGCGGAGCCGACCGCACGCTGCACGCGGAGCGGCTGTACGTACCTTGGTGGGGCTGGCCGCTGCCGCTGCTCGCGGCGGTACTGCTGGCCGCCGAAGTCCACATGGGATACCCGGGCGTGCGGGCCTGGCTGCCCTATGTGGTGCTGGTCCCCCTGATGATCGCCTGGCTGGTCTCGATGAGCCGGACCAAGGTCGAGGTCACCGAGACCGAGTTGCGCGTGGGCAAGGCCCACCTGCCGCTGCGGTTCGCGGGCGAGGCCGAGGTGATCGGCCGCGACCGCAAGCGCAAGGCGCTCGGACCCGAACTCGACCCCGCCGCCTTCGTCGTCCATCGCGGCTGGGTCGGCCCGGTGGTGCGGGTGCACCTCACCGACCCGGACGATCCGACCCCGTACTGGGTGTTCAGCACCCGCAAGCCCGAGGCCGTGGCCGCCCTGCTGCGGAAGCGGTAGCCCAGGCCGCACTCACGGTCGCCCGTGAGCGCGCCCTCGCGACGTTCGCCGTAACCGGACTTCGACCTGGTTCACGCACAGTCGCGGCAGATCATCTGGCCGTTGTGCTCCTCGGCCAGACGACTGCGGTGATGCACCAGGAAGCACACGGAGCAGGTGAACTCGTCCGCCTGCTTCGGCACCACCTTGACGGTCAGGTCTTCACCCGAGAGTCCCGACAGATCCGCGCCCGGGAGTTCGAAGTTCTCCGCGGACGCGTCCTCGTCGACGTCCACAACCCCGGACTGGTTCTCGTTCCGCCTGGCCTTCAGCTCCTCCAACGAGTCTTCGGCCAGCTCGTCGGCCTCGCTGCGGCGCGGAGCGTCGTAGTCGGTCGCCATTGTCCTTCACCCCTGCGATAGCTTCGATGTTGATTCTCCGGGCTCGCGATACACCTCCGCGCGCCCTTCGTGCCGCTGGACAACGTTCCAGCGCCCCTGTTTGTGCCCGGCGCCGTAGTGAGTCGGGTCTCTCTTCGGCGAGTGGTGTGGGGACCCTGATCTACGGCTGGAGCCCGCAGAGGGTAGCTCACCACATACCCAGAGCTGCAACGGGTTAGACCACGGCGCGCCGACCTCACCCCCGAGGGGGAGATCCGAGGGGGAAAATCCCAGGTGGACCGCCTAGTCAGACCCACTCGAGAGGCGGTTTGGGCGTTGGTGCACTGTAACGCTTACGCTGATCAGGTGCGACGGTCCAGGCAGCGGGGACGGTCGGCGGAGTCGGGAAGGATGTCGGGCTGGTGGCGTCGGGGATCGGGCTGGGCAACCGCAAGAAGCGGGGCTATCGCAGACGTCGTCCACTACCCGCAATGATCTTCATCGGGGTACTCGGCCTGGTCGCGATGGTGATCTGGGTGCGGGCGATCACCAGCCGGGCGGACATCGACGCGGTACTGCGCTGCGACCCGGGACCGACCCCCGCCCAGGGCATGACCTTCACCTCACTGAGCCACTCCGCGCTCGACGACATCGCGCCGGTCCCGCCGGACAAGGTCGCGGTCAAGGTGCTCAACGCGAGCCAGCTGCGCGGCCAGGCCGCGATCACCACGGAAGGGCTGCGCGAGCTCGGCTTCACGCAGATCGCACAGCCGGAGAACGACCCGTACTACCCGAAGGACACCGCGGCCAAGTGCCGCGGCCAGATCCGCTTCGGCGACAACGGCGTGTCCGCGGCCCGCACGCTCAGCCTCGTGCTGCCGTGCGTCGAACTGGTCAAGGACACCAGGGCCGATGCCTCGGTGGACCTGTCCATCGGCGGCACCTTCGGCGACATCCGGCCCACCCAGCAGGCGCGCCAGATCCTGCAGCAGTTGCAGACCTGGTCCACCCAGCATCCCAACGGCAACGAGCAGTCCGCGCCGGGCTCGCCGGTGCTGGACCCGGCTTTGCTCACCGCCGCCCGCAACGTCGCCTGCTGAGCTCCGCGATACGGCTGTGAAGGGGCCCCGGTGTGAGCCGTGAAGGGTCCCTTCACGGTCGGATCGGCTGTGAAGGGACCCTTCACGGCAATGCGCGGCCCCCGCGGCTTTCGGCGATAGGGCGTGGTGGGTGGCTAGACGTCCTGGGCGCCGGAGGCGACGAGGACGTCGCGCAGCGGGCCCGCGATGCCGGGTGCGGCGGCGAAGGTCGCGTCGGCGCCCAGGCCGGGGTCCTCCCCGGGCAGGCTGACCAGCGCGCCGGCCTCGGCCGCGACCAGCGCACCGGCGGCCCAGTCCCAGCGGTGCAGCCCGTGCTCGAAGTAGGCGTCCGTCCAGCCCGCCGCGACGGCGCACAGGTCCAGCGACGCCGCGCCCGGCCGCCGGATGTCCCGGACGTGCCCGAGCAGGTTCGCGATCACCCGGGCCTGGCGTTCACGGCGCTCGGCCCCGTAGGAGAAACCCGTGGCGACGAGGGTGAGGTCAAGCCGGTCCGCCGACGAGACGCGCAGCGGGCGCCCGTCGAGCCACGCGCCCTGACCGCGCACCGCACTCCAGCAGCGGCCGTCGACCGGCTCCACGACCGCCCCGGCGACCGAAACCCCGTCGATCTGCGCGGCCACCGACACCGCGAAAGCCGGTGAGCCGTACAGGAAGTTGAC
>NZ_VJWX01000698.1 GCF_007713715.1 Amycolatopsis rhizosphaerae | reverse complement strand
GGATGAAACTCGACCGGTTGACCCGGCACACCATCACCGGCACCGCGGACCTGCTCGCCGACCTGGCCAAGGTGCGCAAGCAGGGATACGTGATCTCCGACAGCGAACTGGAGGAAGGGCTGCGCGGCGTCGCGGCACCGGTCCGCGACGAGAGCGGCGTGATCTTCGCGGCGGTCAACGTGTCCCTCGACGCGCATCAGGCGTCACCGGAGGACGTGCGCCGCGAGGTCGTGCCGCTGCTGCTGGCCACCGCGGCCAGGATCGAAGCGGACCTCAGGCTCAAACCCGGACCGGTCTGAAAGCGCGCCGGGACGTTCGCTGGGCGAGCGCCGCGGTCGCCCAGCGAACCGCGGGTGACCCGGTTCACCAAGCGGACCCGAGGCGTGTTTGGCGAGGTCGGCGCGGCGGCCGGCGATCATGTGCCGGTGTTCACCGGGTGGCAACATGGTTTTTCCTTGCGTTTCCCGCTTTTAGGATCGCCGTCACAGTGTGACCTGGGTGCCGTCGAAGCAAGGAGGCTTGGATGACCGGACGGATCCGGAACCGCGACCTGGCCCGCAAGGTCGTGGATGCCGAAGAGGCCGCCTCACTGATCCGCAACGGCGACAACGTCGGGATGAGCGGATTCACCGGCGCCGGCTACCCCAAGGAGGTACCGGGGGCGCTCGCGAAGCGGGTCGCCAAGGCCGGTGTCGAGGGAACCCCGATGAAGCTCGGGCTGTGGACCGGCGCGTCCACCGCGCCCGAACTGGACGGCGTGCTCGCCGAGGTGGACGGCATCGACCTCCGGATGCCCTACCAGTCCGATCCGGTCACCCGGGACAAGATCAACCGCGGCAGCCTCGACTACACCGACATCCACCTTTCGCATGTCGCGCAACGGGTGTGGCAGGGCTTCTTCGGCAAGCTCGACGTGGCCGTCGTCGAGGTGAGCGGGATCACCGAGGAGGGCCTGCTGATTCCGTCGACCTCCGTCGGCAACAACAAGACGTGGCTCGACCAGGCGGACCGGGTGATCCTCGAGGTCAACTCGTGGCAGAGCACCAGCCTGGAGGGGATGCACGACATCTACTACGGCACGGCGCTCCCGCCCGGGCGGCGGCCGATCCCGATCATCGGGCCGGGCGACCGGATCGGCTCGGCCTACCTGCACTGCCCGCCGGAGAAGGTGGTGGCGGTGGTGGAGACCGACTCTCCCGACCGCAACACCCATTTCACCCCGCCCAACTCCGACTCGCGGCGCATCGCGGGTCACCTGCTCGACTTCCTGGAACTGGAGGTGCGGGCCGGGCGCCTGCCGAAGAACCTGCTGCCGCTGCAGTCCGGGGTCGGCAACATCGCCAACGCGGTGCTCGCCGGGCTGCAGGACGGGCCGTTCGACGAGCTGACCGCCTACACCGAGGTCATCCAGGAGAGCATGCTCGAGCTGATCGACTCGGGCCGGATGCGCAGCGCGTCGGCGACCGCGGTGTCGCTGAGCCCGGCCGCGATGGACCGGTTCAACGCGAGGATGGCCGAGTACCGCGACCGGATCGTGTTGCGGCCGCAGGAGATCAGCAACCACCCCGAGGTGATCCGGCGGCTGGGCTGCCTGGCGATGAACGGCATCATCGAGGCCGACATCTACGGCAACATCAACTCGACGCACCTGATGGGCAGCCGGATCCAGAACGGGATCGGCGGTTCGGGCGACTTCGCCCGCAACTCCTACCTTTCGATGTTCATGACGCCGTCGCTGGCCAAGAACGGCGCGATCTCCACGATCGTGCCCATGGTGTCGCATGTGGACCACACCGAGCACGACGTGGACGTGGTGGTGACCGAGCAGGGCCTGGCGGACCTGCGCGGGCTGGCGCCGCGGCGCCGGGCCGAGCTGATCATCGAGCGGTGCGCGCACCCCGACTACCGTCCCGCCCTGCGGGACTACTTCGAGCGCGCGCAGCGTTCGTCGTTCGGCGCGCAGACCCCGCACCTGCTGTCCGAGGCGCTGTCCTGGCACGAAAACTACGTCCGCACCGGCTCCATGCGCGGTTGAGTCCCACGCTCAGCGCGTTGTGTCCCACCTCGGGGCGCTTGTGTCCCACCTTCGGCGGCACGAGTTCCACGCTCGTGACCCGGAGCGTGGGACACAAGCGCACGAGCGTGGGACACAAGCGCACGAGCGTGGGACACAACGGGGTCAGGTGAGGGCGGCCGGGTCGGCGTAGAGCTGGGCCAGCAGGACGGAGCAGGCGGCCATGGCCTGCACGTCGGCGCCGAAGCGCGTCACCTCGACCATGTCGGTACCGGGCAGCGTGGTGGTGGCGGCGAACCCGGCCAGCAGGTCGGGCAGGAAGTCCGGCGCGCCGGTGACGGCCTGGCCGCCCAGGACGACGCGGGCGGGGTCGAGCACGTCGCGCAGGATGCCCACCGCCCTGCCCAGCGCGTGCGCCCTCGCCCTGAGCAGGCGGATCGCCCCGGCGTGGCCCGCCGCCGCCTCCTCGTGCAGGTGCCCGATCGACGGCTCGTGAATGATGCCTTCCCGCACGGCCCGCGCCACCACGGTCTCCTCGGCCACGGTCGCTTCGAGGCAGCCGGTCCGCCCGCAGGAGCACGGGATCGACCCGCCCACGCCGAGGTGCGCGATGCTGCCGGAACCGCGGGGACCGCGGTGCAGCCGCCCGTGCACGGCCACCGCGATGCCCACCACCTGCCGGGCGTAGAAGTAGAGCAGGCTTTCGCTGTGGTGGGCGGTGCCGAAGAGCAGTTCGGCGGTGGCCATCGCGGACACATGTCCTTCCAAGCGC
>NZ_VJWX01000697.1 GCF_007713715.1 Amycolatopsis rhizosphaerae | reverse complement strand
GGCCTAGGCAGCACGAGGCGGAGGCCAGGCCGGCCGCGGCGAGCTTCGCGAGGGATCTGCGGCTCATCCGGAATGCGGTTGTCATCTGCTCTCTCCTTCGTCGGGCAATTCCTGCCGGGACCGCGCAGGAATGCCCGCGAAAGCGGATAACAGAACAATAAAGGCACCTTTGAGTGAAGTGCCCTTATTCGCTTTGACAACCGTATTCCGGGTGACGGAATCTGTCCGGAGGGCCGGTGCACCCGGCGGCCTTACCCGCCGGCCGGATGCCCCGGAAGTGTGGCACTACCAGCGGTACCAGCGTGACCCGGACGAAGGGTGGATGAGAAAACCGAGTAGCCACAGCACCAGAACGACGCCTGCGGCGATCCACAGTGCATGCAGGACGAATCCGACTCCGCCGAGCACGAGTGCGAGCAAGAGAACCAGAACAATGGCCAACATCGTTACCTCCTCGCCCCCGAAAGTTGGTCGTTACGGACTTACCCGTTCCGGTGGACGGTAAACAATCACGCCCGCTGCCAGGCCGGGAACTCGCCGAGTTCGCAGTGCACGCGATACCAGCCAGGGCCCGAAACCGGATCGAGGCCGACGAGCGGTTCCCAGTCTCCCGGTGGTACCCACAACTGGCGGCCGCCGCCGGGTTCGAGCAGCGGCGCGACGAAGAGGTCCGGACCCAGCAGGTACTGCAGATCGGCGTCGCGCGCCGCCCGGTCGCCGGGAAAGGCCAGCACCATCGGGCGCATCATCGGCATTCCCGTTCCGGTCGCCTCCAGCGCGGCCGAGATCAGGTAGTCCTGCCACTCCTTGCGGAGCCGGCAGATCGCGGTGACGGCGTCGCGAGCGGGCGCCGGATAGGCGGTCGGTTCCCGCGCACCGACCCCGTGGAACCGCATGATCGGCGAGAACGCCGCGAACTGCGCCCACCGCACGTACAGTTCCGGTTCCACATCCGCCCGGATCTCACCAGGGGTCATGGTCCTGCGCAGTTCGAGTGCGTGCCGGTACGAGGCCGGGGTCCAGTAGCCGCCCGCGTCGTGCGTGACGAACGCGAGGCCGCTCAGCGACATCGACAGGCAGGCCCGCAGCGTGGAGGTGAGCCCGCTCCACGTGGAGGGCAGGTCCCCGGCCCACTGAGCGGACGCCCGTTGCTGCCCGCCGGTGCCGGAACGGGACAGCGCGACGAAATCGCCGTTCCTCGCGCGTTCACCCGCTTCCGCGACCGCCTCCGCGTACAGCAGGCCGTAGCTGTTGTGCCGGTCGGCACCGGTGGTGCCGTCCACGAAGCGCGCGTCCGCGGCCACTTCTTCGCCGAAATCGGCGAGCACCGCGTCGGCGCCTTCTTCGTCGAGCGTGCGCGCCAGGCGCTCGACCCACCACCGTCGGGCCTCGGGCGAGGTGAAGTCGACCGGCAGGGTTTCCGGGTTGTCGTCGGTGGCCGACGGTTCCGCTTCCGGCGTGCTCACGAGGTAGCCCGCTTCGGCGGCCCGTTCGGCGATCGGCGTGCCCTTGCCGAGGTACGGGTTGATCCACAGGCTGGTGCGCACCCCTCGTTCGCGCAGGCGCCGCGTCCACCCGGCCGGGAAGCGCGCACGGTCGGCACCGGTGTTCCAGGCCGCCGCGTCGAGCACCACCTCGTCGAGCCACTCGTCCACGTGCACCACGTCCACCGGGCAGTCCGCCGCCAGCACGTCGTCCACAGCGGACACCGCTTCGTCCGCGGTGAAGTACGAAGACCGGCCGAGCCAGACACCGAAGGCCCAGTCCGGCATGGGCTTCGGCAGCCCGGTGAGGGCGTGGTACTGCCGCAGCATCGCGGGCGGATCGCCCGAGAGCACGAACAGATCCAGCCGGTCCCCGTCCACCTCGATGCGCGCGGCCTCCGAATGGGTCGCTCCGAGATCGGCCTCGATCACCGCGCCGGTGTTGAGGAACAGTCCCCAGCCCTCGTCCGACCACAGGAACGGCACGTTCAGGTAGGCGGTGTCGCGACCGGCCCTGCGGTCGACCTCGGTGTTGCGCAGCCGGCGAAACCGCTTTCTGAGATTGATGCCCTGGTAGCTCTCGCCACCGCCGTAGACGGCGCAGTCCGGCGACAGCCGGACCGTTTCGACCCAGCCTCCCGGCCACTCGGCCCCGGCCTCGCGGTATCCCGAGGAGTACGGCACGGTCGACGCGCCGGGTTCGCTGAACCGCTGGTATTCACCGCACCGGAAGCCCTGCCCGTCGGCCTCCCAGAAGGCCTCGACGCCGGGGCCGCTGATCTCCACACCGCCGTCACGGTGAGCCAGGTCCGCCGGCTGTTCGGCCGAGTGCACGAGCATGCCGGACTCGGCGGGTGGGGGAGTGCCGAGCCGCACGCGCAGCACTCCGGGCAGTGGCACCGTAACCTCGACGGGCAACGTCCTGCCGGACTTCAGTCGCACTTCGAGGGCGTCACCGCGTACGGCGACGCCGACGTAGGGGTCCAAGCCGGTCATCACCGTTTCTCCTACCCCGGGCCAGGAGGGTGAAACCCGGGCCGGGCAGGGGCGGTGCCGGTCAGTGGCGGTGGTGCCCGCCGTGGTGCTGGTGGTCGGCCAGGGCCTGGTCGTACTGCTGGTAGGCCCAGGTGTAGTCGGACGCGGGCAGCCGGAAGGGTCGCGGCACGCTCATCGACGGATTCGCCGGTGGCGTACTGGCCTTGTTCACAGCCGGTTTCTTCGTCTTCGTCTTCGTGTTCGCCGGAGCCGGGGCGGGCAGTGTCCCGCTGAACCGGCCCTGGTCGGGCTGCTGCGCGACGGCCGCGGGGGGCTGGGGC
>NZ_VJWX01000696.1 GCF_007713715.1 Amycolatopsis rhizosphaerae | reverse complement strand
TTCCTGCTCGGACAGCCCCGGCCCCTGGTCGATCACGCGCACCAGAACCGCCCGCGGCCCGTCCGGCCCGACCCGCAGCCGCACCACCCCGCCCGGGGGCGAGGCGGTGATCGCGTTCGACACCAGGTTGTCCAGGATCTGTTCGAGACTGCCGGGCACCGCCAGCGCCGCCGGGCAGGGCGCCGCGTCGAGTTCCAGCTCGACCCGCTCTTCGGCGGCGGCGTCCCCCCACGCCTCGACCCGGTCACGGGCGACCCCGGCCGCGTCGACCGGCTCCGGCTCGCTCGTGGCGACCTCGGCGCGGGCCAGCACCAGCAGCGATTCGACCAGCCGCCCCAGCCGGGCGGTCTCCGCCACCGCCGCGTCCAGCTTCGGCCGCTGCCCGGGCGGCAGTGCCGGTTCCAGCGTCTCCAGCCGCAGGCGCAGCGCGGTCAGCGGGCTCCGCAGCTGGTGCGCGGCATCGGCCAGGAACAGCCGCTGCGAGTCCATCAGCCGCTGCAACCGGCCCGCCATGAGGTTCATCGTTTCGCCGAGGGACCGCAGCTCCGGCGGCGCCGGGCCGGTCGCCACGCGCGTCCCGAGCCGTCCCTGGCCGAGCTGCCGTGCGGCCTCCTGCAGGGACCGCACCGGCCGGGTCACCCAGCGCGCCAGCAGGAATCCCACCGCCGCCACCCCGGCCAGCAGTCCGGCGGAGAGCAGGGCGAGCTCCAGCCAGTACGTCCGCACCCGCCGGTCCAGTTCCGTGGTGGGGTAGCTGATCCGCACCACGCCGTGTACCACTCCCCCCGAGCTGACCGGGAGCGCGACGTACATCAGGTTCCGGCGCAGCGTGTCCGACCAGTGCACCCCCTGGACCCGCTCGCCGCGCAGCGCGGCCTGGATCTCCGGCTGGGCCGAGAAGTCCCGCGGCGAGCCCGCGGGGCTGTCGGAGTCGGCGACCGCCCTCGCGTGCCCGTCCACGACCACGATCCGCCCGCCCGAGGCCGCGTAGTGCGCGAGCAGCGGGTCGATGGCCGGTTTGGTCCCGGTTTCCAGGTTGTCCTCCACCATCGACGCCACGTCGTAGGCGTCGCGCTGGATGTCCGCGAGCAGCACGTCGCCTTCGTGGTTGGCGAAGCCGAGCCCCAGCGGCAGTATCAGCACCGTCAGCACCAGCACGGTGATCGTCAGGTACGACAGCAGGAGCCACCGGGTCATGCCGGCTCGTTCAGGCGGTATCCCACCCCGCGCAGCGTGCTGATCCAGCCGGGATCACCGAGTTTCCTGCGCAGGCCTGCGATGTGCACGTCCAGGGTCTTCGTCGGACCCCACCAGTTCTCGTCCCACACCTCGGCGATGATGTCCTCGCGCCGCCGTACGGTTCCCGGCTCGGCCGCGAGGTAACTGAGCAGGTCGAACTCCTTGCCGGTGAGTTCGAGTTCCCGCTCCCCGAGCCAGACCCGCCGGGCCCGCGGGTCGATGCGCAGCGCGCCGACGGAAAGCTCTTCGCGCGGCGCCGCGGCCTCCCGGCCCGAGCGCCGCAGCACCGCGTGGATGCGGGCCACCAGTTCCCGGAACCCGAACGGCTTGACCACGTAGTCGTCCGCGCCCAGTTCCAGCAGCAGCACCCGGTCCAGTTCCTCGCCCCGCGCGGTGACCACGATGACCGGCGCCGGGCTCTTGGCCCGCAACCGGCGGCAGACCTCGTTGCCGTCCACATCGGGCAGGCCGAGGTCCAGCAGGACCAGGTCCGCCGGAGGGGCCCGCAGCGCCTCGTTTCCGGAGGACACGCGGCGCACCCCGAATCCCGCGTACGACAGGCCCTCGGCCAGCGGTTCCGCGATCGCGTCGTCGTCCTCGACGAGCAGCAGTTCGGGACGCGGAGCCGGGGCGTCGCCCTCCGCCCCCGCCGCCTTCGCCTCGCGATCCGGCGATACCGGCATCGAACCTCCTCGCCCGGGTGTTCCGCCCACCGTGCGGGGTGCGCGGCGGTACCGGCAAGAGCAGAAGGTCACCCGCGCGGCGGGCCTCGGTGATCGAGGTAGTGGTGGAGGCGGGCGGCGCCTGCGAGCATGGCCAGGGACCGGCGGTCGAGGTCGGCCTGACGGCGCGCGATGGCCTCCCGCAGCGCCTCACCGCTGCCCTCCCGGCGCAGCCCGTCGAGGATGAACCGGATCTGCGGCAACCGGTACTGCCCCTGCCGCAGCATCCTGATCATGCGCGCGTCCCGCACGTCCGCGGGCCGGTAGCGGCGGTATCCGGTGCCGGGGTCCCGTTCCGGCCGCAGCAGCCCGACCGATTCCCAGACGCGCAGCGCCGAGGTGCGGACACCGAGCAGCGAGGCCACCTCGCCGATCCGGACGGTCGCGTGGGGCAGGGCCGAGGTGTCCGGCTCTCCCGCCGCGATCGCTTCGAGTGCCTCCCCGGCCGCCCTCAGCGAGGTCCTCTCGTCGTGCAGCGCGGCGTGTGCGGCGTCGGCGAGGGCGAGGGCTCGGGGGAGGTCCCCCTCGTGCACGGCCCGCATCACCGCGCGCGCGGTGTCGATGCCGAAACCCTTCGCCAGCGCCCGGAAGGCGAGCAGCGCCTCGCGATGTGTCGCGTCGAAACGGCGGTAGCCGGACGGGGCGCGCGGCGCCGGGGGCAGGACACCGGCGTCGGCGTAGTTGCGGATCTGCTGTGTCGACAAACCGGTCAGCCGGGCCAGGTCGATCGGGCGCAGCGCCCGGTCCTCGGAAGGTACCTGCACCCCGCCATCCTGCCGTGCCCCCGCCGCTCCCGGTCCCGGTCCCGGTCCCGGACGGCCAGGGTTCCGGCAATGTCGCGTGAGCGTTGGCCGTGAAG
>NZ_VJWX01000695.1 GCF_007713715.1 Amycolatopsis rhizosphaerae | reverse complement strand
GGTGGGTACCGGCCAGCCATCGGCCTTCCACGGGGCGTCGAGCGGGGCTTCGAGCCGGAGTGCCGGGCCGGGCAGGTCGATGCCGAGCACGAGCAGCACCCCGCGGGGCAGCACGACCGCGGCGTCCACGGGTCTGCCCGATGGCAGCGGGCGGGCGCCGATCAGCGCCACGCCGCCGGAGACGGTCTCGCCGCGGCCGAGTGAGGTCAGCGCCGCTCGGATGTCGTCGGCGACCCGGGACGGCTGTGGCGCCAGGCGAACGAGTCGCACCTGTCTCTCCCCGAAGCGGTGGTGGGCTGGGTGCTCACGGTAGCGCGCGGTAGTTGTCCATGCCGCCAACAGTGTGAAATTCACGTGCCCTTCCCGCGAGGCGGAACGATCGAGTGACGGCGATCACCCAGCGAAGTGCTACTGGTTAGTAGGTTCGTTCGTCCCCGATCCCCAGGAGAGCCGATGCAACGGCGCATCCCCGGGCGGCCGAGATCACTCGCGATCGCCGCCGCCCTCGTGCTTCCCCTGCTCGTTCCCGTTCCGGCCGCGCTGGCCGACGAGCAGGCCCCGGTGTCCGCGAGCCTGGCCGGACTGCTGGCCACCGTCGCGGACGCGGTGCCGATGACCACCCTGGTCCACGCCACGGACGTGGCCACCGCCGAGCATGCCGTGCGGCAGGCCGGGCTGGCCGAGATCACCCGGTTCACCCGGATCGGTGTGGTCGCCGCCGGCGGCACGGCCGGGCAGGTCCGCGCGCTCCGGCGGCAGCCTGGCGTGACCTACGTGGAGCACGACGATCCGCTGGTCGCCTTCGGCGACACCGGCACCACCGCCACCCGCAGCGCCGAGGCCCGCACCACGCTCACCGGGGCGGACGGTGCGGCGCTGGACGGCAGCGGGGTGTCCGTCGCGATCATCGACACCGGGGTCGACCCGACCCACCCGGCCTTCCGGTCCGGGGGCACCACCCGCGTGGTCCGCAACCTCAAGAGCGCCTGCACCTCGGGCACGGCGGCCTCGTGCATCCTGGACGTGCCCACCACGCTGGACACCGACACCACCTCCCTCGGCGGGCACGGCACCCACGTCACCGGCATCGCCGCCGGAGCCGCGCTCACCCTGCCGGACGGCACCAGGGTCGGCGGCTCCGCACCCGGAGCCAAGATCGTCGCGATCTCGACCGGGCTGGGCATTCTCCTGCTCGGCACCGACGCGGCACTGAACTGGGTGCTGGAAAACCACGACGCGCCCTGCGGCGCCGGGGTGCCCGCCTCGGTCTGCCCGCCCATCAAGGTGATCAACAACTCCTACGGGCCCAGCGGTGGCGGCGCCTTCGATCCGAACTCGGCGACCGTCCAGCTGCAGCGGGCCCTGGCCGCCGAAGGCGTGGTCACCGTCTGGGCCAACGGCAACGACGGCGGCGACGGCAGCAAGAACCTGTCCAACCCGCCGGGACAGGACCCGACGCCCGGGATCATCTCCGTGGCCTCCTACAACGACCAGGGCACCGGTACGCGCGACGGTGCGGTTTCGGCCTACTCCTCCCGCGGGCTCGCGAGCGACCCGGCCACGTGGCCCGACGTGTCCGCCCCCGGGGAGAACATCCTGTCCTCCTGCCGTCCCTACCTGATCGTGTGCGCGCAGGGGCTCCAGCCGGAGAACGGTCCAGGGCTGCTCGACGTCGGCACCTACAACGTGATCAGCGGGACCTCCATGGCCGCCCCGCAGATCACCGGAATCGTGGCGCAGCTGTTTCAGGCCGACCCGTCCGCCACTCCGGCCCGGATCGAAAGCGCTCTCAAGGCCACCGCCCACCGGTACTCCGACGGCGCCGCGTATCAGCAGGCGGGACCGTATCCGTCCAGCTACGACAAGGGAACCGGGCTGGTCGACACGGTGGCCGCCGCGCGGTACCTGACCTCCGGCGGCTGAGGACGGCAGGGTCTCCCGCGTACCGCGACCGCGCGGGAGACCTTGCCCTGGAACGAGTTGCGGGCCTCGATGTTCGTGTGGCCAAATGGGTGATCACAGTGCAGAATGTGCTAAGCCGCGTCACGAGCGAAGCAACCGAGACTCGCGAGGTCGTAGGGGAAGACGCCCCTCGTCGAGTAGCGGAGGTCAGCAGTGAGCACCCGTGGCAACACCCGTGGCGTGGTGTACGTCCACTCGTCGCCGTCTGCGGTATGCCCGCACGTCGAGTGGGCGATCTCGGGCACCCTGGGTGCCCGGGTCGATCTACAGTGGACGGCGCAGCCCGCCGCGCCCGGCCAGTTGCGGGCCGAATGCAACTGGAGCGCGCCCGCCGGCACCGGCGGCAAGCTCGCCGCCGGGCTGAAGGCGTGGCCCATGCTGCGCTTCGAAGTCACCGAGGAGCCCAGTGCCGGGGTCGACGGTGAACGGTTCTGCTACGTGCCCGGTCTCGGCCTGTGGCACGGCCGGATCAGTGCCAACGGCGACATCGTGGTCGGTGAGGACCAGCTGCGTGCCCTGGTGCGCCAGGCCCGCGCCGGGGAAGCGTTCGCCCACCGCGTCGACGAGCTGCTCGCCGCGAACTGGGACGAGGCGCTGGAACCCTTCCGGCATGCCGGTGACGGCGCCCCCGTCACCTGGCTGCACCGCGTGGGGTGACCGGGAGTGCCTTCGGTGAGGGCACGACCGGGTCATGAATGGTGACACGGCGGGCGGGCCGCTAACGCCGACCACTACCCTGCCGATGTGTCAGCTGTGCCAGCGCCTTGGACCCCGCAACGGTGGTTGCTGCCCACCGGGATCGTGGTCGTCTCGTTGATGGTGGGTGGCGGCCTGTTGGCGCGGGAGTTGTACCGCCAGCCCGACCCGCAGC
>NZ_VJWX01000694.1 GCF_007713715.1 Amycolatopsis rhizosphaerae | reverse complement strand
CCGCTGTGTCTCCTGATCAGACGCGTGAGGGCCGGTACCCGGCGACAGGGGGTACCGGCCCTCAGGGCGTCTTGCGACGGACTGAACAGTCCCGCGCGGCCGGTGGGAGGCCCCGGTGCAGGGCCGCGCCAAGCCGCGCCGTATCGTTTGGTTCAGGCGTTGCTGCGAGTGCCGATGTGAGCGCGGCGACGCTTGAGGGCGCGACGCTCGTCCTCGCTCATACCGCCCCACACACCGGCGTCCTGACCGCTGGCCAGAGCCCAGGCCAGACAGTCGGAGGCCACCGTGCAGCGGTGGCATACGGCTTTCGCCGCGGCGATCTGCGACAGAGCGGGACCGCTGTTCCCTACCGGGAAGAACAGCTCGGGGTCCTCGTCTCGGCAGGCCGCGTCGTGGCGCCAGTCCATTTCGTGAGCTCCTTCTGGGGGCGCAAGTTTTTGCGCCACAGGTCGTCATGGCGGTCGTTTTTTGGGGTGCTTGTGAATGCTTTCACGAAGCACCGGGTTCGACAAGGGTTTTTTACACATCGGTGAGTGAGCTCACCTACTCGGGCGACCCGCCTGACCTGCGGTTTCTCGCCGAAACGACCTTCCGTCGCGAAGGACGATGCGGTGAGCGGGGCCCTGGCGTCGATGAGCGGCAGCTCGCACTTTGCCCGGTACGATCACCCAGGGAGACCGTGAGGGCGCGCCCCGCTCATACCAAAACGGTCAAGGCTCCCGGCACGCTCACGAACTCGACACGGGTTCGCAGGCCTACCGGATCTCCGTCTACCTGGAAGTTTACCGGCTGTTCGGCCGAGACGCCGAGCGTCGGAAGGTCGTCGTGGCGGACCAGTGGGCGGCTGCGATGAACGGCATCGGCGCGCAACGCCTGGCGTCCGTGGCGGAACACCGTGGGCAGGCCCAGCTTCCGCAGGGCGAACAGACCCAGTCCGGTATCGAACGAGGTCCCCGTGTTGAGGCGCACCGGACGGTTGCCGAGGTAGCTCCAGGGGTCGGTGTTGGACACGAAGGCGGTCCGCACGGACACCGGCTCCTCGCCGGGCAGGTGGACGGTGAGCGGGATCCTGCCCAGCGGCGGCCGGAAGTAACAGGTGACGGCCGCCCGCAGGTACAGCAGCGCGTTCGTCTGCTTCCCGCGGCGGTCCGCCACCGCGGCCACAACGTCGGCGTCCCAGCCGAGCCCCGCGTTGAAGGTGAACCAGCGGTCGTCGGCGCGGCCGAGCCCCACCCGACGGCGGCGGTCGCCCTCGATGGCGCCGAGCAGCTGATGGGTGGCCTCGACCGGGTCGCGGGAGATCCCGAGCGCGCGCGCGAACACGTTCGCCGACCCGCCCGGCACCACACCGAGCGCCGGCGCGTTGCCCGGCCCGCCGCTGAGCAGGCCGTTCACCACCTCGTTGACCGTGCCGTCGCCACCGTGCGCGACGACCAGGTCGATCCCCTCCCGCGCCGCGCTGCGCGCCAGTGCGTGCGCGTGGCCGCGGTAGTCGGTCTCGACGACCTCGAGTTTCACCTGGCTCGCGAGGGCGTGCGCCAGCACATCGCGGCCGCCCGGAGTGGTCGAGGTGGCCTGCGGGTTGACGACGAGAAGCGCGCGCACTACCGCAGGGTAGGTCACCGGAGGGCCAGGGGAGGGGCCGCGGAGTTGCAAGTCACGAGTAACCGTTGCGAGTGCCGGTGAGACCTCCCATCACTCGATCGGGCCGCTCGTCGTGACAAGTGCACCCGGGCCGACCGCCCGCTCGCCGACGACCCCCCGATCTTGACCCTCTTGGCCGGGGTTCGAAAACGGCCGACCGGGTGGCATACCATCGAAACTGTTCACGCAAGGTCACA
Organism: Amycolatopsis rhizosphaerae; assembly: GCF_007713715.1. Lineage (GTDB taxonomy): Bacteria > Actinomycetota > Actinomycetes > Mycobacteriales > Pseudonocardiaceae > Amycolatopsis_E > Amycolatopsis_E rhizosphaerae. The sequence continues at coordinate 993 of NZ_VJWX01000694.1, read as the reverse complement.
GACCCAGGTGAGAGGCTCGTTTCCCGTGTGGCTCGCAGACAAGATCGTTCCGGCGCCGCGTGAGGTCCGGCTCGCCGGGCTCTTCACGGCGCTGCCCGGTGTCGCCCTCCTGGTCCTCGGCGTGCTGCTGCTCGTCGCGCCGGGCACCTCGGACGCGCCCAGCAACAACCTGCTCGCGGAGGCGGCGTTCTACGCCCTGCTCGCGGTCGCCGTGCTGGGCTGCGCGGCCGGGCTCGGCTTCGGCCACACCTGGGCGCGCTCGCCCGGGGTGGTGTTCGCGCTGATCACCGCGGGCGTGGGCTGGTACCTCACCGGGCCGTCGGGACGGCCCGCCTTCGGGGTGCCGGTGATCCTGCTCGGTCTGCTGATCCTGGTGCTGCTGTTCCGCCAGCCCGCACGGGCCTGGTCGCTGGGCCAGCAGGAGGGTGAGAGCGAAGAGGAAGCCGCTCGCCGCGGCGGGATGGCAGGCCGCGCCGCACAGCGCGAGAAGGACCTATAGGCAACCCATCACCCGTCGCTGTTCGCGAGTTTTTCCAGTGCGGTGTCGGTGAGCCGGTAGACGGTCCACTCGTCCATCGGAACGGCGCCGAGCGCCTGGTAGAAACCGGTGGCGGGGTTCCAGTCCAGCACCGACCATTCGAGCCGGGCGTAGCCGCGGTCCACGCATTCGCGGGCCAGCGTCGCCAGCAGGGCCTTGCCCAGCCCGGAACCCCGTAGCTCCGGCCGGACGTAGAGGTCCTCCAGGTAGATGCCGTGCACCCCGCGCCAGGTCGAGAAGTTCAAGAACCACAGCGCGAAGCCCACGATCTCGCCGTCCTGCTCGGCGACGTGGGCGAACACCGCGGGCGAGGCGCCGAACAGCGCGGCGCGCAGTTTGTCGGCGGTCAGGCGGCACTCCGCGGGCGCCTTCTCGTAATGGGCGAGGTCGTGCACGAGCTGCACGAGGGTCTCGACGTCGGATTCGCGGGCTCGGCGGATGCGGCTGTCGGGCAC
>NZ_VJWX01000693.1 GCF_007713715.1 Amycolatopsis rhizosphaerae | reverse complement strand
CACCGAACCCTGTGAACTCCACCGCCCCAGCCTAAACCGCGCGAGTTTTCAGGGTCGCAGGTTCTCCAGGTCCTCGAGGAGGGCGGGGTGGGCCGGCTGCCAGCCGAGCGCGTCGCGGGTGTATGCGCTGGATGCGGGCTGGTCCATCGCGAAGATCGGGCCGAACGGGCCGAAGTTCTCCTCCGGCACGGGCCGCACCGGCAGGTTCAGCCTGCGGCCGATGACGGTGGCGATGTCGCGCACCGCGTCGCCCTCGTCGGCGACCGCGTGCCAGGCGGTCCCGGCAGGCGCGGATTCGAGGGCCAACCGGAACAGGACGGCCGCGTCGAGGGCGTGTACGGCAGGCCAGCGCTGGGTGCCGTCGCCCGGGTAGCCCGCCACTCCGGTGCGGCGCGCCTGCTCGGTCAACAGGCCGGCGAACCCGCCCTTGCCCTCGTTGTGCACCGTGCGCGGCATCCGGACAGCCGTGGCGCGAACACCACGCGAGGCCAGCGAAAGCAGCGTGTTCACCGAGCGGCCGCGCTCTCCCACCGGCCCGTCGGTCGGCACCGGGTCTGCCTCGGTGGAGGCGCGGCCGGGCACCCAGGGCGTTCCGGCAACGGTGACGATCGGGCGGTCGCTGCCGAGGAGCGCGGCTCCCAACGTGGCCATCGCGGCGCTCTCCTCGGCGATGCCCGCCGCGAGCACGTCCGGGCTGCTGTAGTCGCGCCCGAACGCGAGGCTGATGACGCCGTCGGACCGCGCGGCCCCGGCCCGCAGGACGTCGAGGTCCGCGATCTCTCCGCGCAGCACCTCGGCGCCGGCGTCCTTGAGCGTCCGCTCGGAGCTGTCCGAGCGGGCCAGCGCGAGCACGGTGTGGCCGTTGCCGAGCAACTCGGCGACGACGGCGGAGCCGATGGTGCCGGTACCGCCGGTGACGAAGACGTGCATGAACTCTCCTGAAAAGTGACGGGACTACTGTCGCATCACCACGGTAGCAGGGTGACGGAACACATGTCTCATCACCTTGTAGGATCGGCCCATGCCGCGATGGGAACCAGGAGCGCGCGAACGACTCGTCGTGGCCGCCGTCGACCTGTTCACCGAACAGGGCTACGACGCCACGACGGTGGCGCAGATCGCCGAGCGCGCCGGGGTCACCAGGAGCACTTTCTTCCGGCACTTCTCCGACAAGCGCGAGGTCCTGGTGGCCGGACAGGAGACGCTGAGCCACCTGCTGGCCGAGGGGATCGCCGAGGCACCCGAGGGCGCCAGCCCGCTCGAAGCGGTCGCTGCCGGGCTCGAACGCGCCTCGGGTGCCATGGGACCGATGAACCGCGAACTCGGCCCCCGCCTCAAGGCCGCCGTGGCGGCCAGTGCCGAACTTCAGGAGCGGGACACCCTCAAGAGCGTCGGCCTCGCGACCGCCATGAAAGCCGCGCTCGCCGCCCGCGGCGTCCCCGACGCCACCGCGCACCTCGCGGCCGAGATGGGGGTCCTCGCGTTCAAGCGGGGCTACGCGCGGTGGGCCGAAGCCGACCGTGATGACGCGACAGGGCTCGCGCCCCATGCGCTCGCCGCCCTGGAGGACCTTCGCGCGGCAACCACGACCTTGGGCTGATCTCCCCGGAGCAAGGGGTCAGACCGCGGCGCCGGGCAGTGCGGCGAAGGTGACGCCGGTGGCGGCCGCACGCCGGACACCCCAGTCGTAGAGCGCCTGCAACACCGGTCCGAGCGCGAGGCCCTCCTCGGTGAGCCGGTATTCCACCCGGGGCACCGCGTCCTCCACCGGACGCCGTGAGACCAGGCCCGCGGACTCGAGATCCCGCAGCTGCTGGGTGAGCATCTTCTCGCTGATCCCGGGCATCCGCCGCCGCAGTTCCCCGTACCGGTGCACCCCCTCCTTCAGATGCGCCAGTATCACCGGCTTCCACCGGCCGCCGATCACCTCGATCGTCAACTCGACCGGGCAGTAGTAGTCCCGCGCCATCGGTTTTCCCTCCCCACGCACCGAAAAGTGCGTACTTGACCGGTTTCCCCCACGGTGTTGCCATCGAGGGCGTGATCGTCGAGTACATCCGGTACCGCGTGTCCGGACCAAGCCGAACGGAGTTCGAGGCCGCCTACGCCCGCGCCGCCGAAGCGCTGGCGATGGCCGGGCAGTGCCTCGACTACGAACTGTCCCGCTGCGTCGAAGACCCCGACCACTACATTCTGCGCATCGCCTGGACCTCAGTGGAAGATCATCTGAAGGGCTTCCGCTCCGGGCCGGAGTTCGCGCGGTTCTTCGCCGAGATCCGCCCCTACGTCTCCGACATCGAGGAGATGCGTCACTACGAGCGGACGGCGGTCGCCGGAACCGGGGGCGGCGGCAGTCTGCCCACCCTTTACGACTGGGCAGGCGGACAGGAGGCCCTGATCCGCCTGTTCGAGGCGTTCTACCGGCGAGTGCTCGCCGACGAACTGCTGGCACCCGTGTTCGCCGGCATGGATCCGCACCATCCCCGGCACGTCGCCGACTGGCTCGCCGAGGTGTTCGGCGGCCCCACCCGCTACAGCACCGAACGGGGCGGCCACCGGCACATGATCGGCAGGCACCGCGGCCGTGGCATCACCGAAGAGCAGCGCCGCCGCTGGGTCTCGCTGCTGCTCGACACCGCCGACGAGGTCGGCCTGCCCGCCGATCCGGAATTCCGCGCGGCCTTCGCGGGCTATCTCGAATGGGGCAGCAGGCTCGCCGTGTTCTTTTCCCAGCCGGGCGCCCCGGCCGGGGCCGACGAGCCGATGCCGCGGTGGAACTGGGGTGCCGCGCCGCCCTGGCAGCCCCGGCCCGCCGCGAAGACCGACTGAGTTCCCGCC
>NZ_VJWX01000692.1 GCF_007713715.1 Amycolatopsis rhizosphaerae | reverse complement strand
GATCACCCCGGTGCACCTGCACTACCAGCATTCCGCCTCCCCCGAGGAAAGCCGGTACCTGCAGGGACTGGCCGAGGGCAAGCTGATCGGCCAGCGCTGCCCCGCCTGCGAGAAGGTCTACATCCCGCCGCGCGGCGCCTGCCCGACCGACGGGGTGCCGACCTCCGAAGAGGTCGAACTGCCCGACACCGGGATCGTCACCACGTTCTGCATCGTCAACGTCCCGTTCCTCGGTCAGCGCATCAAGCCGCCCTACGTCGCCGCCTACATCCTGCTCGACGGTGCCGACATCCCGTTCCTCCACCTCGTGCTGGGCTGCGACGCCTCCGAGGTCAGGATGGGCATGCGGGTCCGCGCCGCCTGGAAGCCCCGCGAGCAGTGGTGGACCAGCCTCGAGAACATCAGCCATTTCGAACCGACCGGCGAGCCCGACGCGCCGTACGAGTCGTTCGCCCACCACCTGTGAGGGGTGCATTCATGCAAGACGTCGCCGTGGTCGGGTTCGCGCAGGCGCCGAACGTCCGCCGCACTTCGGGCACCACCAACGGGGTCGAGATGCTCGTGCCCATCTTCGCCGAGGTGTTCGCGCAGACCGGGTTATCCAAAAAGGACATCGGTTTCTGGTGCTCCGGCTCGTCGGACTACCTGGCAGGCCGGGCGTTTTCGTTCATCTCGGCGGTGGACGCGATCGGCGCCTTCCCGCCGATCCATGAGTCCCACGTGGAGATGGACGCCGCGTGGGCGCTGTACGAGGCGTGGCTGAAGATCCGCACCGGCGAAGTGGACACCGCGCTGGTGTACGGCTTCGGCAAGTCCTCCGCCGGGCAGCTGCGCCGCGTGCTCGCGATGCAGCTCGACCCGTACACCGTCGCTCCACTGTGGCCGGACTCGGTCAGCATCGCCGCTCTCCAGGCACGCCTGGGCCTGGAAAGCGGGCTGTGGAGCGAAAAGGACCTCGCCGAGGTCGCCGCGCGCAGCCGGGGCCTTGACCCGGCGGGGCTGCTCGACACCCCCTACGTCGCCGACCCGCTGCGGGCCCACGACATCGCTCCCATCACCGACGGCGCCGCCGTGATCATCCTCTCGTCCGCGGCACGGGCGAAGGAATTCGCCGAACGGCCCGCGGTGATCAGGGGGATCGAGCATCGCGTGGACACGCCGGTGCTCGGCGCGCGGGACCTCACCCGGGCCCCGTCCGCCGAGGCGGCCGCCAAGGCCATGGGCGCTGGGGTCGGCGGAGTCGTTAAAGGCGTGGAAGGCGTGGAAGTCGCCGAACTGCACGCCCCGTTCTCCCACCAGGAACTCATCCTGCGCGACGCGCTGGGCCTGGGCGAACGGGTGCGCGTCAACCCCTCGGGCGGCCCGCTGGCGGGCAACCCGATGTTCGCGGCCGGGCTCGCGCGCATCGGCGAGGCGGCGAAGCAGATCTTCACCGGCAGCGCGAACCGGGTGCTGGCCCACGCCACCAGCGGTCCCGCCCTGCAACAGAACCTCGTCGCGGTCATGGAAGGACTCGACTGATGGCCAAGCAACTCGCCGCCGTGCTCGGGACCGGGCAGACCCACCACCGGGCCAAGCGCACCGACGTGTCGATGCCGGGCCTGGTCCGCGAGGCGATCGACCGGGCGATGGCCGATGCCGCGGTGGAGTGGGCCGACATCGACGCGGTCGTGCTGGGCAAGGCCCCGGACCTGTTCGAGGGCGTCATGATGCCCGAACTGTTCCTCGCCGACGCGATCGGCGCCACCGGGAAGCCGATGCTGCGCGTCCACACCGCCGGTTCCGTCGGGGGATCGACGGCGCTGGTCGCGGCGAGCCTCGTGCAGTCCGGGGTGCACCGGCGCGTGCTGACGGTGGCCTACGAAAAGCAGTCCGAGTCGAACGCGATGTGGGCGCTGTCGATCATGCCGCCGTTCTCCATGCCGGTCGGGGCCGGTGCGGGCGGCTACTTCGCGCCGCACGTGCGCTCCTACATCCGCCGCTCGGGCGCACCGGAGCACGTCGGCGCGATGGTCGCGGTCAAGGACCGGCGCAACGGCGCGCTCAACCCGTACGCCCACCTGCGCCAGACGGACATCACGCTGGAATCGGTGCAGGCTTCGCAGATGCTGTGGGACCCGATCCGCTACGACGAGACCTGCCCGTCCTCCGACGGCGCGTGCGCCATGGTGATCGGCGACGAGGCCGCGGGCGACGCGGTGGCCGGAGGGGCCGCCTGGATCCACGCCACCGCGATGCGCACCGAGCCGACCACCTTCGCCGGGCGGGACCAGGTCAACCCGCAGGCGGGCCGCGACGCGGCGGCCGCGCTGTGGAAGGAGGCCGGCATCACCGATCCGCTGTCGCAAGTGGACTGCGCGGAGATCTACGTGCCGTTCTCGTGGTTCGAGCCGATGTGGCTGGAAAACCTCGGGTTCATGCCCGAGGGCGAGGGCTGGAAGCTCACCGAGGCCGGGGAGACCGCGATCGGCGGCAGGCTGCCGGTGAACCCGTCCGGCGGCGTGCTCTCGTCGAACCCCATCGGCGCCTCGGGCATGCTGCGGTTCTCCGAGGCGGCCAAGCAGGTGATGGGCCGGGCAGGCGACTACCAGGTCGACGGGGCGCGCATCGCGCTCGGCCACGCCTACGGCGGCGGCTCGCAGTACTTCTCGATGTGGGTCGTGGGCGCCGCCAAACCCACCCGCTGATCCCCCCTTCAGCCGCGGCGAAGTCCGGGGGCTGGGTGAGCGCCGGAATGGTGCTGCGGTTTCCTGTGAGGGGTCCCCTCACGGTCGATATGACTGTGAGGGGACCCCTCACGGGAGAAGGGCCAGCGTCGGCCCGGTCAGGCCAGTACGAGCG
>NZ_VJWX01000691.1 GCF_007713715.1 Amycolatopsis rhizosphaerae | reverse complement strand
GGGGTCCACCGTCCGGGTGGGCGCCACCGGGCGCCGGTGACGTTGTGACCTTGTGCCCTGCTGCCCGGAGCCGGTAACGGGCAGTGTGGACCTACCCCGATTCGAAAGCTTTTCTGTGAGGCCCCCGCATGAACGCCGTCGACCGCGATGCCGCCCTCGAGCCGAAGGAGTGCCTGCGCCTGCTGCGGACCGTCTCCCTCGGCCGTGTGGTGTTCACCGAATCCGCCCTGCCCGCCGTCCGTCCGGTGACCTTCGTGGCACCGGACGGCGAGGTGATCATCCCGGCGGGCGGGGCTTCGTGGGGGCCGAAGCTGGACGGCACCGTGGTGGCCTTCGAGGTCGAGGACATCGATCAGGCCACCCGTGAGGGCTGGAGCGTGGTCGTGGTGGGCCGGGCGCGGCTGGTGACCGATCCCGCGTCGCTGCAGGGGTTTCCGCCCGCGGGGGAGCGGCCCTGGGCGCCCGCGGCCGAGCGGTTGCTCCTGACCATCGACATCGAGCACCTCAGCGGGCGCCGGATGGCGCTGGTGCGGCCGCTCGGCACGGGGGGACGGCTGGCGCCGGTGGTGGTCGCGGAGACGGACATCGGTTAAGGCGTGCGGCTGCGCCGTATTCGGCGTTCGAGCCTCCGCATCCGCGCCTCGAAGCGCTCCATGGCGAGCAGGAGCACCATCAGCAGAAGCGGGAAACCGAGCGCGAGCCACATGTCGTGCGGGTACCCGTTCCTTCGCCGAGGGTAAACGGCGCTCCGGTAGCGATTCGGTTGCGGACCGCGCCGATCACGAATAGTCCACAATAGACAGTCTGTTGTGGACTACTGGGGCGCGTCCTCGCCCGGTCGCCCCCGTTTCCGCAGCCATTCGCTCAGCACGGCTGCCTGGCTGTGGTCGACGTCACGGGTGGCGGTGAGCAGGGTCAGGTCGCGCTCGCGCGCGATCTCGAGCAGATGCCGCGCCGCCTGCTGCCGGTCCGGTTCGCGCAACTCGGCGAGGTAGCGGCGGCGGAACTCGGCGAACCGCTCCGGTTCGTGGCCGTACCAGCGGCGCAGTTCGGTCGAGGGCGCGACGTCTCGCAGCCACTCGTCGAGGTGGGCGTCTTCCTTGCGCAGCCCGCGCGGCCAGACCCGGTCGACCAGCACCCTCGCGCCGTCGGAGGCTGCCTCGTCGTACACCCGGTGGTACCCGATCTTCCCGCTCATGGCTCCCTCCATTCTCGGTGTCCTGCCTCCAGGATGGCGCGTCGCACCGCTGTGCGCAGGGATTTGTACGTGCCTTGTACGGCCGCCGGTCATGCTGTCCGCCCCCACTGCTCTTGATCATGGAGGACGGACATGGCGATGCGGTCGAGGACCCTGAAGCGCATGGCGGCGGCGATCGCGATGACGGCCGCCGCCGTGCTGGCCGGGGCCGCGCCGGCGCTGGCGGCCGCCGGCACCGTGCACACCGATTCCGGGCTCCCGCTGACCGTGCGGGCCGCCCCGAGCACCTCGGCTTCGGCTGTGGGCAGTGTGGCGAACGGGACGGCGGTCACGATCGGCTGCCAGTCCAACGGCGAGACCGTCACCGGGAAGTACGGCACCAGTGACATCTGGGACTACCTCCCGGCGAGCAACGGCTACGTCAGCGACACCTACGTCTACACCGGCTCCGACGGCCGGGTGGCGCCGGACTGCGCGGGCGCCACGCAGTCGTGCTCCACCGCGGGCACCGGGGACCCGCACACCTGTGCGGAGGCGGTGACGTGGGCGAAGGCGCACGTGCACACCACCTACGACGCGGACTACTACGACTACTGCGATCGCATCAACGCCTGGGCCTACGGTTTCAGCGCCAGCGGATCCACCACCGCCTATGTGCACTGGACCCAGATCCCGTCCGGCTACAAGCATCCGGGGGACACCGAGGTGCCCGCGGGCGGGCTGGCCTTCTTCAGCAACGGAGGGGCCGGTCACACCATGATCTCCCTTGGCGGCGGCCAGTTCCTGTCGAACGACATTCACGGCGCGGGGACCTACACGCAGACCACCATCGCCGAGATCAAGAGCAAGTGGGGGCAGACCTACCTGGGCTGGGCGCAGCCCTGGTTCAAGGTGAACCACTGACCTCGTCGGCGGCCTCGCCGCCGCACAGAAGATGAACCTCAGGGGACCGGGGAAGACGGGTCCCGGCCGTCCGCCGGCCGGGGCCCGTTCGTCTTGTTGCGCGCTCAATTGCTTGCGGGGCAAGGATTTTCCGGTCCTGAGTGGGCAGTGGATTAGGCAAACCTGACAAAAACGCCGTTTGGGGCAAGGGCGTACTGTCGCGCCGTGCGTAAGAAATTCTCGTTCGCCTCGCGGCTGGGCGCCACCGTGGTGTCGCTCGGCCTGCTCGCCGGAGTCACCGCCTGCGGATCACCGGATCCGGCCGCGCCCGCGGCGGGCACCTCCCCGGTCGCCGCGACCGACGCCTGGGTCAAGGCCACTGGAACCGACGGCACCACCGCGTCGATGACCGGTGCCTTCATGAACCTCCGCAACAGCGGCGGCTCCGCGGTGACCGTGATCTCCGCCACCACCGACGTCGCGGACAAGGTGGAGATCCATGAAACGGTGAATTCGCCGTCCGGGATGGCGATGCAGCCCAAGCAGGGCGGCCTGCCGATTCCCGCCGGTGCTTCGGTGACGCTCAAGCCCGGCGGCGACCACATCATGCTGATGGGCCTGAAGCGGACCCTGGCCGCCGGGGACGAGGTGAAGCTCACCCTCACGTTCGACCACGGCGATCCGCTCACCGTCACCGCGCCGGTGAAGCCGTTCACCGGGGCCAACGAGAGCTACCACAACCATGCCACTCCCTCCGGAAACTGACCCGCACCAGCCCACCC
>NZ_VJWX01000690.1 GCF_007713715.1 Amycolatopsis rhizosphaerae | reverse complement strand
GTCAGCGCCTGTGGAGATCCCCTCCGGCCCCCGCGTTCCTCCCCCTGGCGCGGGGGCCTCTCCATTTCCACCGACACCCCAAGTTTGGTCGGTTTCCCACCATTGCGTCCGGCAACCGCGTTGCCTTATCACGTTTTTCCTGGGGTAATGACAGTTCGTGAAGCAGCCATTGCGACATGTGGGTGTCAGCCGGCCCCAGCACCGTCACCACAACCACTCACGGCGTGTCTTGGATCACATTCAGGAGCGCGGCGAGATCCAAACGTTATCGTGTCCGGGTGCCTCTTCCCTCGTTAGGACGCCGCGGCAACACCCGGAACGATCTCAAGCCGGTCAGCCCCGGCCGTCACCGCAACGGCCCCGCCAAGGAGGACGAGGGCGCGGCCGAAGATCACGAGCTCACCAGCTACCTCGCCGCACTCGCCCCCGAGTCCGCCCCGGAAAGCACCGGCACGGGCAAGCGCTTCGGCGAGGCGCAGGTCTACCAGCTCCGCATGAACCTGGTCGCCAGCGCCCAGTTGCGCGACCTCGCACAGGAACGCGGCACCTCCCCGCAGGCGCTCGCCCGGGACTGGGTCCTCGAACGGCTTTCCTGGGAGGCGCAGGCCGCCTCGTCGGAACGACGGCAGTTCGCCGACCACGACGGCATCGCGGACACCGACCAGCACTTCTTCGGCAAGAGCCTGAGCTGATCAGACCCCAAGCGACCCACGGAGAAGAACAGGCCCCCGGCGGATCACCGCCGGGGGCCTGCGACGTTCATGGGGCAGGGGGCGTCAGATGACGCGCACCTTCTGGGCCTGCGGGCCCTTCTGGCCCTGGCCGACCTCGAACTCGACTCGCTGGTTCTCCTCGAGGGTGCGGAAGCCGCGCCCGTCGATCTCCGAGTAGTGGACGAAGACGTCGCCCTCGCCACCGTCCTGGGCGATGAAACCAAAGCCCTTCTCGGCGTTGAACCACTTCACAGTGCCTTGCGCCACCGCTTTACTCCTCGTTACATCCGCATCGGGCCCCGCCGTGGCGGCGACCCGGGCCGCCCCGGGCGGTTCCAACGAGACGAGCAAAGAGCGTGTTCGGCTCAGGGCTCGCGTCAGAAGTTCCGCGAGTGTGAAGCCACTAACACGCAAAACGACGGCCTAGTGGGCAGCCTACCGGGATCTGGCGAAATCTGAACCCCTTTGCCGACCCCTTCGCCGAAGTCACCGGAACGTCGTACATCGAGCGGCTCGACCTGGACCTCGACCTACCCGATAGGCTGATGATCGCGCCCGCCTCCTACTGCTTGTGTGACCTCGATCACACCTTCGAGTGTCAACGGCTTCCCCTGGTCGGGCGTCTTCTGGGGCAAATGGGGAGAAGGGGTACAGACGTGAGCACACACAGCATCGGACGCCGCATTCCGGCCGCCCTGATCGGGTTAGGACTGGCCGCGGTCCTCGGTCTTACCGGTTGCAGCAGCGGGTCCGACGCGACGGCCACGACCAACGCCAACACCAGCGCGCGACCGGCCGGCGGGGCTGACGGGGTCGCGCTGGCGCCCGCGAAGCTCACCACGCAACCGACCGCCGGGGCGACGGACGTCGCGCCCGGCGACCCGGTGAAGGTCAGCGTCGTCGACGGCGAGATCCAGAACGTGTCGCTGACCAACCCGGACGGCAAGCAGGTCGCCGGCCAGATCGCGGCCGACAAGCACAGCTGGACCGCCACGGAACCGCTGGGCTACGGCAAGACCTACACGTTCTCCGGCAGCGCGACCGGTACCGACGGCAAGCCCGCGGCCCTGTCCGGCTCGTTCACCACGGTCACGCCGAAGCGCCAGATCTCGGCCAGCCTCAACGTGGGCGACGGGCAGACCTACGGCATCGCGATGCCGATCGCGCTCACCTTCAGCAGCAAGGTCACCGACAAGGCCGCCGTCGAGCACGCGCTGACCGTGGAGACCACCCCGAAGACCGAGGGCTCGTGGGCCTGGCTGTCGGACACCCAGGTGCACTGGCGGCCGAAGGAATACTTCCAGGCCGGCACCACGGTGAAGATCGCCGCGCACGTCTACGGCGTGAAGATGGGCGACGGCACCTACGGCAAGTCCGACATCACCTCCTCCTTCTCCATCGGCCGCTCGCAGATCGTCAAGGGTGACACGCGCACCCACCGTATGCAGGTCATTCGCGACGGCCAGCAGATCGCGGACTACCCGGTCAGCTACGGCCTGGACTCCGACCCGGGCCGGGTCACCCACAGCGGAATCCACGTCACGATGGAGAAGTACACCATCAAGTCGATGAGCAACCCGCGCTACGGCTACACCGACGTGAACGTGCCGTGGGCGGTGCGGATCTCCAACAACGGCGAGTTCATCCATGGTCTCGCGGGCACCGTCTCGGTGCAGGGTAAGGCGAACGTTTCGCACGGCTGTCTGAACCTCTCGCCGGCGAACGCCAAGGTGTACTTCGACGGTGTGCTCACCGGCGACCCGGTGGAGATCGTCGGCAGCACCCAGCAGTTGGGGCCGGAGGACGGCGACTACGCGGACTGGACCTACTCGTGGGCGGACTGGACGAAGATGTCCGCGCTCAACCGCTGAAAATTCGATGCAACCCCGCGGCCATCGCCGTGCATGTCTCACCATGACGGTGTCGCATCGGGCGACACCCCATCTCTGGGAGGACATGTGCTCAGCACACGGATGCGGATCGGCCTGGCCGCGGGGGCTTTCGTGATCGTCGCCGGGGCCGTCACCGGGACGGCCCTGGCGGCCTCCGGCGGGGGCGCTCCGGCCCCGGCGACCACGACCCACGCTCCGACCGCCGAGCCGTCGCGCTCGGATCCGGCTCCCCAGCAGACCGCCGCCCCGGTGCCCGTGAC
>NZ_VJWX01000068.1 GCF_007713715.1 Amycolatopsis rhizosphaerae | reverse complement strand
GGCGGGGATCTCACCCACACCACGGGCCTGCACGTACCGGTGGACGCGGGCGTGGCCGCCGCGTTCCTGCGCTGAGGAGGAGGGAACCTCATGACCGAGCCGCTCGAAGGACTCGCGTTCGCCGGGCTGGAGCGCATCACGCCCCGCAGGACCCGGATCGGCCTGGTGGCGGGTGGGCTGGGGGCCTACTGGCCGCAGTTCCCGGAACTGCTGCCGCAGCTGCGGGCTTCGGCCCGCCGCGTGTCCGCTCGCCTGTCCGAAATGGACTGCGAGGTGGTCGACGTCGGGTTTGTCTCCGACGCCCAGGAAGGCGCCGCCGCGGCGGAAAAGCTGCGGATGGCCGACTGCGACCTGATCGTCGGTTTCCTCACCACGTACCTGACCGCGAGCATGCTCGTGCCCATCGCGCAGCGCAGCGGTGCGCCGGTGCTGCTGCTGAACCTGCAGCCCACCGAGGCGATGGACCACGCCACCTTCGACACCGGCGCGTGGCTCGCCTACTGCGGCGCCTGCCCGCTGCCGGAGATGGCCAACGCGTTCCGCCGGGTGGGAGTGGAGTTCCGTTCGGTTTCCGGCTATCTGGAGGACGAGCGAGCCTGGACCAGGATCGGCCGGTGGATCAAGGCGGCCGGGGTACGGGCGGCGTTGCGCACCGGGCGCCATGGCCTGATGGGGCACCTCTACCCAGGGATGATGGACGTCTCCACCGACCCGACGCTCGTTTCCGCGCAGCTCGGCGGGCACGTGGAGATCCTGGAGATCGACGATCTGCGGGTCAGGGTGGAACAGGTCACCGACGCCGAGACGGCGGAGCGGATGGCACTGGCACGGGAGATCTTCACCCTCGACGAGTCGGTCGTGGAGGAGGACTTCGCCTGGGGTGCGCGGGTTTCGGTCGCGCTGGACCGGCTGGTGGCGGACTTCGAACTCGATTCGCTGGCGTACTACCACCGTGGTCTGAACGGGGAGACCCACGAGCGGGTGGGCGCGGGGCTGATCCTCGGTGCCTCGCTGCTCACCGCGCGCGGCATCCCGGCCGTGGGCGAATACGAGCTGCGGACCTCGCTGGCGATGCTGCTGATGGACCGGCTCGGCGCGGGCGGTTCCTTCACCGAACTGCAGGCGCTGAACTTCCTGGACAACGTGGTGGAGATGGGCCACGACGGCCCGGCGCACCTGGCGATCAGCGCGCGGAAGCCGCTGCTGCGCGGACTCGGCGTCTACCACGGCAAGCGCGGCTGGGGGGTGTCCGTCGAATTCGACGTCAAGCACGGCCCCGTCACCGCGCTCGGCCTCGGCCAGCTCAAGGACGGCACGTTCCGGCTGGTCGCCTCCGAGGGCGAGGTCGTGCCGGGACCACTGCTGCGGATCGGGAACACCACGTCGCGGGTCGACTTCGGCTGCGATCCCGGCGAGTGGACCGACGCCTGGTCGGGGACCGGGATCGCGCACCACTGGGCGCTGGGCACCGGGCACCGCGTGGCGGAACTGCGGGCGGTGGCGGATCTGCTCGGCCTCGAACTGCACGTGGTGACGGTGTGATGCGACTCGCGGCGGTCGATCTCGGCGCCACGAGCGGCCGGGTGATGGCCGGTTCCGTGGGACCGGGGCGCCTCGAAGTGACCGAGGTGCACCGGTTCCCCAACGGCGGTGTCCGCGCGGGGTCCACTTTGTACTGGGACGTGCTGGGTATCCACCGCGAGGTGCTGACCGGAATCCGGAAGGCGCATCACGGCGGGGCGCTGTCGGGCATCGGCATCGATTCCTGGGCGGTGGACTACGGCCTGCTCGACCGTTCCGGCGCACTGCTCGGCAATCCCGTGCACTACCGGGACACTCGTACCCAGGGTGTGATGGAGCGGGTTCTGCGTTCGGTTCCGGCGCGGGAGCTCTACGACATCACCGGGCTGCAGCAGCTCCCGTTCAACACGCTGTACCAGCTCCTGTCCGAAGTGGACACTGGCAGGCTGGAACTGGCGGAGACCATGCTGATGATTCCCGACCTGCTGGGCTACTGGCTGACCGGGAGGATCGGGGCCGAGCGCACCAACGCGTCGACCACCCAGCTCTACGACGTGCGAACCGGAACCTGGGCCACCGGACTGGCCGAGCGGGTCGGTATCCCGCCCCGTCTGCTGCCCCCGTTGCGGGACTCCGGCGAGCTGGTCGGCACGCTGCTGCCCGAGCCGGCGGCCGAGCACGCGCTGCCGGAACTGCCGGTGGTGGCGGTCGGCTCGCACGACACGGCCTCCGCCGTGGTCGCGGTGCCCGCCGAACCGGGCACGAACTTCGCCTACATCTCCTCGGGCACCTGGTCGCTGGCCGGGCTGGAACTCGACCGGCCGGAACTCGGCGAGGAGGCCCTCGCGGCGAACTTCACCAACGAGGGCGGAGTGGACGGCAAGGTTCGCTTCCTGCGCAACGTGATGGGCCTGTGGGTGCTGACCGAGACCCTGCGCACCTGGGCCGCCCGCGGGCGGCCGGTGGAGCTGGCGGCGGTGCTTCGCGAGGCGGCGGGCGAGCGGCCGCTGGTGTCCGTGGTGGACATCGACGCGCCCGAGTTCCTGCCCCCCGGGGACATGCCGTCGCGGATCGCGGCGGCCTGCGCGCGGACCGGCCAGCCCGCCCCGGAGAGCAGGGGACAGATCGTGCGATGCATCCTCGACAGCCTTGCCCTGGCGTACCGGCGGACCGTCCGCCGCGCCGCCGAGCTGACCGGACGCGCGGTGGACGTGGTGCACGTGGTCGGCGGCGGGGTGCGCAACGAGTTGCTGTGCCAGTTGACGGCCGACGCCTGCGGGGTTCCGGTGCTGGCGGGCCCGGTGGAAGCGGCGGCGCTGGGCAACGTCCTGGTGCAGGCCCGCGCGCTCGGGGCCGATCTGCCGGACCTGGCCGCGATGCGGGCCCTCGTCCGTGCGACCCAGCCGTTGACAAGCTACGTTCCGGGGGAAGCGGATGCGCGGTGGGCCGAGGCGGAGGCGCGGTTGATCGAGAAGACGGGGACGAGGACATGAAGGTCGCGGTGCTGGTCACCTGCATCAATGACGCGATGTTCCCGGACACGGGCCGGGCGGTGGTCCGCCTGCTGCGGCGGCTCGGCGTGGACGCCGGGTTCCCGCCCGGGCAGACCTGCTGTGCCCAGCCGATGGTGAACACCGGCTACCTGGACGAGGCCGTGCCGGTGGTGCGTGGCTTCGCCGAGGCGTTCGCCGGGTACGACGCGATCGTGACCCCGTCCGGTTCGTGCGCCGGTTCGGTGCGGCACCAGCACGGCATCGTCGCGCGCCGCAGCGGTGACCCGCGGCTCGCCGAGCGCGTCGCGGAGCTCGGCCCGAAAACCTACGAGCTGTCGGAATTCCTCGTCGACGTGCTGGGCGTGACGGACGTGGGCGCGTACTACCCGCACCGGGTCACCTACCACCCGACCTGCCATTCGCTGCGGATGCTCGGGGTGGGGGACCGGCCGCTGCGGCTGCTGCGCGCGGTGCGAGGACTGGAGCTGGTCGACTTGCCCGGCGCGAACGAGTGCTGCGGGTTCGGCGGCACCTTCGCGCTCAAGAACGCCGAAACCTCCACCGCGATGGGCGCCGACAAGGCGCGGCACGTGCGCGAGACCGGGGCGGAGGTCCTCGTCGCCGGGGACAACTCGTGCCTGCTGCACATCGGCGGCATGCTCTCGCGGCAGCGGACCGGGGTGCGGATCGCGCACCTGGCCGACGTACTCGCCTCGACCGAGGGTGACACCAAGGAGATGAAGTGAGCGCCACCTTCGTCGGGATGCCCGCGTTCCCCCAGGCCGCACGGGAGGCGCTGGCCGACACGCAGTTGCGGCGCAACCTCGCGCACGCGACCGGCACCATCCGCGCGAAGCGCGCCGCCGTGGTCGGCGAGGTCGCGGAGTGGGAGGAGCTGCGGCTGGCCGGGGCGGCGATCAAGGACAACACGCTGCGCAATCTCGACGAGCACCTGCTGCGGCTGGAAAAGTCGTTGCAGGACCGGGGCGCGACCGTGCACTGGGCCCGTGACGCGCGGGAGGCGTGCGAGATCGTGGCCGGGATCGCGCGTGGCCACGGCATCGACGAGGTGGTCAAGGTGAAGTCCATGGCCACGCAGGAGATCGGGCTCAACGAGGCGCTCGCCGCGCAGGGCATCGCGGCGTGGGAGACCGACCTCGCCGAGCTGATCGTCCAGCTCGGCGACGACCTGCCGAGCCACATCCTGGTGCCCGCGATCCACCGCAACCGCGCGGAGATCCGGGAGATCTTCCGCCGCAACATGGCCGCGGCGGGCAGGCCCGCGCCGGAGGACCTGACCGACCGGCCCGCCGACCTCGCCGCCGCGGCGCGCCTGCACCTGCGGGAGAAGTTCCTCCGCGCGCGCATGGCGGTGTCCGGGGCGAACTTCGCGGTCGCCGAGACCGGCACGCTCGTGGTGGTCGAATCGGAGGGCAACGGCCGGATGTGCCTGACCCTGCCGGAGGTGCTGGTCTCCGTCGTCGGGATCGAGAAGATCGTGCCCACCTGGTCCGATCTGGACGTGTTCCTGCAACTGCTTCCGCGCTCCAGCACCGGCGAGCGGATGAACCCGTACACCTCGACGTGGGCGGGGACCACCCCGGGTGACGGGCCGCAGGAGATGCACGTCGTGCTGCTGGACAACGGCCGCACCCGCGCGCTCGCCGACGAGGTGGGGCGGCAGGCGTTGCGCTGCATCCGGTGTTCGGCGTGTCTCAACGTGTGCCCGGTGTACGAGCGCACCGGCGGCCACGCCTACGGCTCGGTGTATCCGGGGCCGATCGGCGCGATCCTCAACCCGCTGCTCAAGGGCGTCGGTGTGGACGAGCAGACCGACTCGCTGCCCTACGCCTCCAGCCTGTGCGGGGCCTGTTTCGAGGTCTGCCCGGTGCGCATCGACATCCCGGAGGTGCTGGTGCACCTCCGGTCCGAAGTGGTCGATGCCCATCGGGGCGGGGCGCCGAAACCGGAGGCGGTCGCGATGCGGGCGGCGAGCTGGGTGCTGTCCGATGCGCGGCGGCTCGGTCTCGCCGAGCGGGGTCTCGGTGTGGCGGGCAGGTTGCTCGGCCGGTTCGGCCGCAAGGTGCTGCCGGGCGGGCGGCGGGCGCTGGGCCGCCTGCCGTGGCCGGGTTCGTTGTGGAGCAATGCCCGCGACCTGCCGGCACCGCCGGCGGAGTCGTTCCGGGCGTGGTGGCGTCGTACCGGGGGAGGCCGTTCGTGAGCGCCCGTGAAGAAATCCTCGCCGCGGTGCGTGCGTCGCTGCGCCAGGCGGACCGGAGTGAAGCGACCGTGCCACGCGGATACCGTTCCGCGCCGCCGCTTCCCGACCCGGTGGGGCTGTTCGCCGAGCGCGTGCGCGACTACCGGGCGGCGCTGAGCCGGTGCGCCGAATCCGAACTGCCCGCGGCGATCCGCGCCGCGCTGGGTCCCGCGCGGCGGATACTGGTGCCCGAGGGTTTCCCTGTCCCCGTCGAGGGTTCGGTGCCCGGCACCGGCGAGACCGCCGCGGAACTCGACACCTTCGACGCCGTGGTGACCGTCGCCGCGCTGGGCATCGCCACCACCGGCACCATCGTGCTCGACCACGGTTCGGGGCAGGGGCGGCGGGCGCTGAGCCTCGTGCCCGATCTGCACGTGTGCGTGCTCCGCGAGGACCAGATCGTGTCCGGCGTGCCGGATGCCGTCGCGGCGCTCGACCCGGGGCGCCCGCAGACGTGGATCAGCGGGCCGAGCGCGACCAGCGACATCGAGCTCGACCGGGTGGAAGGGGTGCACGGGCCCCGGACACTGCACGTCATCGTGGTGGCGCCCGCCTGAAACGGCCGCCCGGCCAGGGGGCAAACATTCGGACGTGTGCCGTGAGGGGGTTCCTTACGGCTTGGCCCGGCCGTCGCGGATCGGCCCAGGCAGGCGCCGACGATCCGTGGCCGTGGCCACGGCCACGGATGCCGCGAGTGCCGCTACGCCTGCCACCCAGAGCACGGGGAGCCAGATCCAGAGCGGCGCGATGGTCGCGATGTTCAGGTGCAGCCGGACGACGGCCACCATGATCAACGCCAGCGGCAGGACGGTGCCCAAAGCGCTGACCCTGCTGTATCCGAACCGGATGAACAAGGGGAACTGGATCGCGACGCTGAGGGCGAACAGCGCCCACGACAGCGTCAGCATCGTCGCGAGAGTGCGGCCGTCGAACGGAACGGCGTGGGCATGCGCGAAGAGAAGAGCCAGCGCCGTGCCCAGGATGGCGGTGGCGAGAAAGCTTGCCAGGGCCCAGGCGTAGCGCCCGTACAGCACCGAACGGCGGGACAGGGGCAGGACCGCGTACAGGGTCTCCAGGCCCGCCTTGTCGGCGATCATGAACGGATGGGCGGCGGCCTGCGAGGTGAGGAGCAGAACGAGCGCGGGCAGGACCATCACGGGGCTTGTGTTGGCGAGAGAGACGGCCAGCAGGCCGAACAGCACGAGGCCCTGGATGCGGTACGGCGCGACGGTGCGCAGGTCCAGCAAGGCCATGCGGGCAACGGCGTTCATGCGATCCCCCTGGTGGACAACGAAGAACCGGGCCGGTCGGTGGTGTGCGGATTCCCACCGGGATCCCCGGATCCGATGTGGACGGCGATCTCCTCGAGGGTGGGCGGCTCGACGAGGACGTCCTCGTCGAGAAGGTCGGCTTCCTCGGTGCGCACGAGGGCCTGCACTCCGGCCGGGGTCCGCCGGACACCGATCAACTGGACGCCGACGAGGTCGCTCAGGTCGTCCGGGCCGCCACGCACGACGCGGTAGGCCTCCAGGAGTTCGTCCTTGGTGCCGGTCGAAACGATGCGACCGCCGTCGATGAGCGTCACGTAGTCCCCGATGCGCTCCAAATCCGACGTGATGTGCGTGGAGAACAGGACACTGTGTCCCTCCTCGACGAGAAAGTCCCCGATGATGCCGATGAGCTCTTCACGGGCGACGGGGTCCAGACCACTGGTCGGCTCATCGAAGACGAGCAGCCTTGCCTGGTGCGACAGTGCCACGGCAATCATGAGTTTCATCCCCATGCCACGGGACAGGTCTTTGACCTTGGCTCGGGGGTCCAGGCCGAAATCGCCGAGCAACTGCCGGTAGCGCACGCCGTCCCAGCGGTCGTAGAAGGGGCGAAGCGCCCGTTCGACCTCCGCCAGCCGCCAGTCGCCCACCAGGTAGGTGTGGTCGAGCACCACCCCGATGTTCTGACGTACCGCGACCGGTCCGGGCATCCGGTGGCCGAGCAGGTCGATCTCACCGGTGTCGATCCGCTGCATGCCCAGCAGGCAGCGGATCGACGTTGTCTTGCCTGCGCCGTTGGTGCCTATCAAGCCCATGACGTAGCCCGTCGGCAGTTCGAAACTCACGTCGCGCAACGCGAAGCTGTCGCCCACCGCGGTGCTTACGCCGCGCAGGGCGAATGCGAGGTCGGTGCTCACTGCTGGATCCTCCTGGTTTCCAGGCATGTTCCTGTGGCCTGCTAGCGGATGGCGTCCTGCTGCTCGGCATGCATCAGCCCGTCCAGTACCCGGATGAGATCGTCACGATCGAGACCGGCCCGCCGCGCGGCATCCAGTGCCGTCTGCAGGCCGTCTTCCACCTGGCGCAGGAGCTGTTCCCGCACGAGGGCCGAGTCCAGCGGCAGGACGTAGGCGCCCTTGCCGGGGACCGTGGCGATGAAGCCTTCGGTGGCCAGTTCGGTGTAGGCGCGGGTGGTGGTGATGACGCTGATCCGCAGGTCCCGCGCGAGGGTGCGGACCGAAGGCAGAGCGGTGCCCTCGGCGAGCTCGCCCGACAGGATGGCCGCCATCACCTGCTCTTTGATCTGTTGGTAGAGCGGCACACCGGCTTTGTTGGACAACACCACCCGCATGACGACCCTCCATCCATCCGCGCTGACTGTATATGGACACTATATACAGTCAGCGCGGTGGTGGACAAGAGTCCTACCGGGGACCGTCGGCGGATCGACCGGACTGGCGGCCAACGGGTCAGACGGTGTCGCGAACCCTGCTGTGGCCCGGCGTGTGCGCGCGCATGCCGCATATGCGGTGGCCAAACAAGCGACCCTGACCCTCCTGGCGGCCACCGGACGTATCACACCAGCCGCCCGAGCCGAAATCCTCGCCGCCGCGCTCCGCGCGCTCGGCAACTCCTAACCGCAGTCGAACAGGACACCGGCGCGGGTGGCGTCCTGGCCGATCGAGGCCGCGGGGACGGGGCGGCACTGCCGCGTGAACCACGCGATCCGCTCGACGACCGGGCTGGAACCCGGCACCACGGACCCGCCGCCGCTGCCCTTGAAGTGCAGGAACACCGCGGGCAGCAGCACGAACCTGACCCGGCCGCCGTGCACCCAGGCGGCGAGTTGCCCGGCGGTGGGTGCCGGGTCGAGACCGAGATAGCCGCCCAGCGGCACCACGGTGGCGCCGCGGTGGATCAGGTACGGGTCCGTGCCGTAGCTTCCGCCTTCGACGGCGAGCGTGATGGGCAGGTCCGGGGCCTTCGCGGACGCGTAGCGCAGCATCTCGTCCTGACCGGCGGTGAGCGTGGCCGCGGAGTCCATGAACGCCGCGTAGGCCGCCGCGGCGTCGCCCTTCAGCGTCGCACCCAACCCGGCGGCGGCGTCCCGGGCGGGGCCCGCGCTCGGGTCGGCGGCCGCGATGATGTCCGGTTCGGCGGCCGCGGTGTCGAGTACGTACGCGGCCGGACCGGCCAGGATCGCCACCAGGCCGGCGATCAGTGCCGGGTAGCGCCGCCGGGTCAGCGCGCCCAGCGCCGCCGCCGGCCCGAGCACGACGACGGTGTAGCGCAACCACGGCAGCCAGTCCGGCGTGCGGGACAGGATCAAAAAGGACAGTGCGGTGGTCCCGGCGATGGCCGCGGGCAGCAGCACTCCGGCCTTCGTCCCGGCCCGGTACCAGGCCGCGCAGGTGACGAGTCCGGCGGCGGCCGCCGCGGCCACGGCCGGGGCCAGCAGCGAGGTGTAGTACCCGTGGAAGATCCCGCCGGTGAACGAGAACACCAGGCCGTAGACGATCAGCCAGCAGCCCCACAGCAGCCAGCCCGCCCGCTCGCGCGCGGTCCCGGCCCGGCGACGCACCCCCTGCCAGGCGGCGACCGCGACCGAAACCAGGGCCAGCGGCAGCAGCCAGGCGATCTGGCCGCCCAGTTCGGTGTCGAACAGCCGCAACGGGCCGGGGGAGCCGCCGAAACCCGTGCCGAGCGTGCCGCCCAGCGCCGAGAGCGATCCGGTGTCGGCACCGACAAGGCGGCCGAAACCGTTGTAGCCCAGGATGAGCTGCCAGATCGAGCCATCACCGGTGCTGCCCACGAACGGTTTGTCCCCGGGCCAGAGGCTGATCAGCAGGGGCCACGACAGCGAGACCGCGAGCATGACCACCCCGGCGAGCGCGAGCCGGGCCACCTTCCGCCGCCACGGGACGGGGGCGGCCAGGTAGGCGGCGGCCAGCGCCGGGAGCACCGCCCACGCCATCAGCATCTTCGTCAGGAACCCCAGCCCGATCAGCGCACCCGCACCGGTGAGCCAGCCGGTATGACCGTCTTTCGCCGCACGCGTCGCGCAGTAGGCCGCGAGCAGGAGGATCAGCACCAGCAGGCTGTCGGGAGTGTCGTCCCGGCTGATCGCGGTGGTGATCGGGCACAGCACCAGCAGGGCCGCGGCGAGCAGTGCGGTGGCCGGACCCGCCCACCGCCGCACCAGGCGGTGCAGCACGAACACCGCGGCGACCCCCTCGGCCGCCTGGATGGCCGCGATCAGCCACCAGTGGTAGCCGAAGGCCCAGGCCGCGGTGGCCTGCACCCAGAACGCGAGCGGCGGCTTGTCCAGGGTCACCACCCCGGCCGGGTCGTACCCGGCGAACAGGAACGCCCGGGCGCTGTGCGCCATCGAGCGGATGGCGGCCGCGTAGTAGGGCTGGAAGGTCCGCCCCGCCGGGGACCAGACGTAGAGCGCCGCGGCGGCGAGTAGCAGGGCACCCAGTGCGACGCGCTCGAAACGGATTCGCTCCTGGACCGGTACGCGAATGGTCATGGGGGAACTCAACCGTGATCGGCCGCCCGGCGCGTCGGCCCACACGCCGAGATTCCCCTCCACCCCCGGGTCTACTCCCGCGGCCGGATCAGCGGCGGGTGATGTTCCGGAGGCTGCGCACCACGGATATGCACTCGTCCTCGACATAGTCGAGTCCTGCCTCCATCGCGATGCGGCGGGCCTCGGGCGAGACGATTCCTTCTTGCAGCCACAGGGATCTCGCGCCGATCTCGACGGCCTGGTGTGCGATCCCGGGAGCCTCGGCGGCCGGACGGAACACGTCGACGAGGTCCACGGGCTCGGGGATGTCGGTGAGCGATCGGTACACCCGCTCCCCGAGCAGTTCGTCGGCCGACGGATGGACCGGGATGATCCGGAATCCGGCGGCCTGCATGCTCTTGGGCACCGCGTGTGCCGCCTTGGCCGGGTTCCGGCTCAGGCCCACGACCGCGATCGTGTTCGCGGAGGACAGGGCGCGTTCGGCGATATCGACCATGATCACCTCAAGTTTTGTTGAACGGTTTGCGTGGCGGAATTTCCGGTTCAGTGCACCACCACGGTGTGCTCGCCGCGGGGCAGCAACTCGCCGACGACCGGTGCCCCGGGGATCTCTCCGGCGACCAGCAGGCCGCCGGAGGTCTGCGCGTCGGCCAGCAGCAGGGCCTCGTCCTCGCCCACCGCCGAAAGGTCCACGTGCGGGCGCACCCAGTCGAGGTTGCGGTGGGTGCCGCCGCTGACGTAGCCCGCCGCCAGCGCCTCCCTCGCACCCTCCACATAGGACACTCGGGCGGCCTCGACGACGGCGGTCACCCCACTGGCCCTTGCGAGCTTGTGCAGGTGGCCCAGCAGGCCGAACCCGGTGACGTCGGTGGCGCATCGGGCCCCCGCCGCGACCGCCGCGGAGGCGGCGTCCGCGTTGAGGGTCGTCATCACCTCGATCGCCTCGTCGAACCGCTCACCGGTGGCCTTGTGCCGGGCGTTGAGCACGCCGATGCCCAGCGGTTTGGTCAGCGAGAGCGGCAGCCCTGGGCGGCCGGCGTCGTTGCGCAGCAGCCGCCGGGGGTCGGCGAGCCCGGTCACGGCGAGGCCGTACTTCGGTTCCGGGTCGTCCACGCTGTGCCCGCCTGCGAGGTGGCAGCCCGCCTCGGCGCAGACCTCCAGCCCGCCCCGCAGCGTCTCGGTGGCCAGCTCGAACGGCAGCACCTCCCGCGGCCAGCCGAGCAGGTTCACCGCGACCACCGGCCTGCCGCCCATGGCGTAGACGTCGGACAGCGCGTTGGCCGCCGCGATGCGCCCCCAGTCGAAGGCGTCGTCCACGACCGGGGTGAAGAAGTCGGTGGTGGCGATCAGGGCGAGATCGTGCTCGATGCGGACCGCGGCGGCATCATCCCCCGAGTCCAGGCCCACGAGCAGTTCGCCGTGCGCATCGCGGGGGCGTGGTACGCCCGTCAGCCCGCGCACGACTTCTTCCAGCTCCCCGGGAGGGATCTTGCACGCGCAGCCGCCGCCGTGCGCGTACTGGGTCAGTCGGTAGCCCATGGGTTCATGCTGCCCCGTCCGGCGGGACTCCGCTGGGTGTCCGTTTCCGGGGACCGCGTCACGGCTTGTTCAGGTAGGCGAGGACGGCGAGGACCCGGCGGTTGCCGCGGTCGTCGTCCGTGATGCCGAGTTTGGCGAATATCGACGTGGTGTACTTGCTGATGGCGCTTTCGCTGAGGAAGAGCCGACCGGCGATCGCCTGGTTGGACAGTCCTTCGGCCATGAGGGCGAGCACGGAGCGTTCGCGTTCCGTGAGCCGGTCGAGTCGCCGGTTCGAGGTCCCGGCGGAGAGCAGTTTGCCGATGACGGCCGGATCCATGGCGGTCCCGCCGTCGGCGACGCGTTTCAGCGCGTCGATGAACTGGTCCGCGTCGAAGACACTCTCCTTGAGGAAGTAGCCGATACCCCCGGCCCCGTCGGCCAGTAGCTCGCGGGCATACAGCTGTTCGACGTGCTGGGACAGGATCAAGACCGGAAGTCCGGGCAGTTCGCTGCGGGCGGCGAGGGCCGCCCGCAGGCCTTCGTCGGACTGGGTCGGCGGCATGCGGACGTCGATGACGGACACGTCCGGCCGCCATCTCAGCAGCGCGTCGAGCGTCTCGGGGCCGGTGGCCGCCGTCGCCACCACCCGGTGTCCGTAGGCCTCGACCAGGCGAACCATTCCCTCGCGCAGGAGGTAGAGGTCCTCGGCTATCACGATTCGCATGGCACCACTATTCTCGCGCGGGTCGGCCCGCCTGCCGGGCTGGTGATCTCGCACGTGCCGTCGAAGGCCGCGAGACGGCGGCGCAGCCCCGCGAGTCCGCCATCGGCTCGCACCCCGGCTCCGCCCCGCCCGTCGTCTTCGACCTCCGCGACGAGCCCGGTGCCATCCCGCGTGATGGAGATCCGCGCCCGGGTCGCGTGGGCGTGCTTGACGGCGTTGGTCAGCAGTTCGGCGATGCCGAAGTACACGGCGGATTCGATCGGCGGGTCCAGACGCGGCCGGTCGTTGGCGGTGACGGTCGTTTCGAGCGGGCTGTCCAAGGCGAGCGCGCGCACGGCGTCGACGAGTCCTCGCTCGTTCAGCACCGGCGGGCTGATGCCCCTGACCAGGTCGCGGAGCTCGGTCAGTGACGTCGCGGCCCCGATCCTCGCCTCCCGCAGCAGTGCCTTGGCCTGGCCGGGGTCGGTTTCCATCAGCTTCTCCGCGGTCGCGAGGGACAGCCCGAGCGCGACCAGGCGTGCCTGGGCTCCGTCGTGCAGATCCCGCTCGATCCGGCGGATCTCGGCGGCCTGCGCGACCGTGATGTCCGCGCGCTGCTCCGTCAGCTCGTCCACCCGTTTCGCCAGCGCCATCGCCGTCGACGGGCGCAGGAAGCGGACGGCCACCGGCTCGATGGACCGCCAGGCGTACGGGGCACCGCCGACGGCCACGGCCACGCCGAGCACCCCGATGACACGGGGGACGAGCGACGGCTGGGCGAGTCCGAGTACGGCCGCCGCGACCCCGGCGGGCGGGACGGCCGCCGTCACGCCCATGGTGATCGGTGCGATCCCGATGAACCGCAGGTCGCGCCAGGTGGCCGGGTCGTGCCACCGGGTCCGCCACCGCTGGTCCTGACGGGCGTCCCGCCTGGTGCGCTCGTAGGAGTACCCGTTCCACCAGTACCCGGTCGACAGGCGCGTCACCGCCGGGGCCTGCCGGTATCCGCCGGGGATGACGGTTCCGGTCCACTTTTCGACGAGGGAGCGGACCAGTCGGCAGACCGGACGGGACAGGGCGAAGGTGCCGATGCACGCCCACAGGAACGGCACCGTCCCCGACCACGGGTTCCCGCCCCACAGGATGATCCACAGCGCCGCGGCGGCGGCCCATACGGCCGGGACCAGCATGGCGACGACCACCACGACGCACGCTCGTACGAACCCCACGCAGGCGCTTGCCGCCCACGACACCAGCCGTCTCATGATCCTCTCCCCTCCCCTGGAACGGGCCGTCCGAACCGGTTCGCAGTCCACTCTGCACCGCCCGGAGCCCGATTCCCGGCGGATCGGGGAACAAGTGGGTCCAGCCCCACCCCGGAGTGCGTCCAGGCCCATACCGGCGCGGCCGCGTGCTCCCTAACTTCGGAGACCACATCGGACGAGGTAAAGGAAGAAGGAGACATGGAAAACGCACTGGTGGGCAGGGGACTGGCCAAGGTGAAGAGGTTCGTCGCGGTCTATGGCGCGATGAGTGTCGCGGTCCTCGTGGTGGTCGTCGTCCTCTCGGTCAGGGGGAGCGAGGTGACCTCGTTCATGTGGGGACGGACGGGCGGAATGCTCGCGGGCGCCGCGGTGACCTACTGGCTGACCGTTCTCGCGTCACGGGGAGCACGATGGGCCTACGTCCGGGTGCGCATCATCTCCGTCGTCGTACCGATCGCAGTCATCGCCATCGACAGCGTTCCGGGCGCCCTGCCGGTGTGGTTCGTCGCGATGCAGATCGCGGGCGCACTCACCCTCGTCCCCGCCGCGTTCGCCGTCAACCGGTCCGACCTGCGTGCCGCCTTCGCCAAGCCGTGAGTGCTCGAGCGGGGGCGGCTGAGTCGCGGGACGGGGGCAGCGCTGCGATCATCGGATTCATGGCACGGGGAGGCGTATCCGGTCTGGTGACCGGCGCGGTCTTCAAAACCGTTGAGCGGCAGGTCCTGTCGCTGGCGGGTTCGATTCCCGTCCGTCTCCGCCAGTGCTTCACGGGCTTCGGGGGGACCGGTGGCTGATCCCCGCAGCAGGGTCCCCCGCACCGATGCCCTCCTGGCGCACCCGCGGATCGCCGAGGCCGAGCGGGTGCTGGGGCGCGCCGTGGTGAAGTCGGTGATCAGCGCCGCGCAGCAGCGGGCGCGGGCCGGGGAGATCGACCCGGCGGACGTGGCGCAGGAGGCGATCGCGGCCCTGCCCGCCACCGCGTCGAGCCTGCGGCCCGTGCTCAACGCGACCGGTGTCGTCGTGCACACCAATCTCGGCCGGGCCCCGCTGTCCCCGGCGGCGCTGGAGGCGGTGGTCGCCGCGGGCGGCACCACCGATCTGGAGTTCGACCTCGCCACCGGCAGGCGCTCACGACGTGGCCGGGGCGCGCTCGACGCGCTGGCGGCGGCCGTCCCGCGTGCCGAGGCGGTGCACGTGGTGAACAACAACGCCGCCGCGCTGCTCCTGGCCGCGCTCGTGCTGGCGCCGGGGCGCGAAATCGTGCTCAGCCGCGGAGAGCTGGTGGAGATCGGCGACGGCTTCCGCATCCCGGAGCTGCTGACCTCGGCCGGGGCCCGGCTGCGCGAGGTCGGCACCACCAACCGCACCGCGTTGCGGGACTACGCGGAGGCGATCGGCCCGGACACCGGGTTCGTGCTCAAGGTCCACCCGTCGAACTTCCTGATCACCGGATTCACCTCGGCGGTGGGGGTGCGGGAGCTGGCCGGGCTCGGAGTGCCGCTGGTCGTCGACATCGGGTCCGGTCTGCTCGCCCCGCATCCGCGGCTGCCGGACGAACCGGACGCGGCGAGCGCGCTGGCCGACGGCGCCGATCTGGTCACCGCGAGCGGGGACAAACTGCTTGGTGGGCCGCAGGCCGGGCTGCTGCTGGGCGGGGCGGAGCTCGTCGAGCGGTTGCGCCGGCATCCCGCGGCCCGGGCACTGCGCGTGGACAAGCTGACCCTCGCCGCGCTGGAAGCCACCCTGATCGGTCCGCCATCGCCGGTGGCCAGTGCGCTCGCGGCGGACCGGGGCGAGTTGCGTGCGCGGGCCGAGCGGCTGGCCGCGCGCATACCCGGCGCCGTGGCGGTCGACTGCGCCGCGGCCGTCGGCGGGGGCGGCGCGCCGGGGGTGGAACTGCCCAGTGCCGCGGTGAGCCTGCCCGAGAGCCGCGCGGTGCCGCTGCGCACGGGCCGTCCCGCGGTGGTGGGACGGCTGGAACGGGGCCGCTGCCTGCTCGACCTGCGCACGGTCGATCCGGCCGACGACGAGCTGCTGCTGGCGGCGGTGCGCCGATGTTCGTCGTAGCCACCGCCGGGCACGTGGACCACGGCAAGTCCACCCTGGTGCACCGGCTCACCGGGATGTGGCCGGATCGGCTCGCCGAGGAGCGCCGCCGCGGGCTGACCATCGATCTCGGCTTCGCCTGGACCGAACTCGACGGCAGGCGGATCGCCTTCGTCGACGTGCCGGGGCATGAACGGTTCGTGCCGAACATGCTGGCCGGGGTGGGCCCGGTGCCCGCCGTGCTGTTCGTGGTCGCCGCGGACGAGGGCTGGATGCCGCAGTCGGGCGAGCATCTGGCCGCGCTCGACGCGCTCGGCGTCCGGCACGGCCTGCTGGCGATCACCAAGGCCGATCTCGCCGATCCCGCGCCCGCCGCCGCGCAGGCTCTCGAACGCTTCGAGGGCACCTCGCTCGGAGGGCCGCCGGTGGTGGTGGCCACCGAGCTCGACGCGGTGCGGGCGGGGCTGGTGGCGCTCGTGGACCGGCTGCCGCGGCCGGAGCGGGACGCGGACGTGCGGCTGTGGGTCGACCGGTCCTTCACCGTGCGCGGGGCGGGCACGGTGGTCACCGGCACGCTCGCCGCGGGCACTCTCCGGGTGGGGGACGAACTGGAGCACGCGGGGCGCCGGGTGACCGTGCGTGCCCTGCAGTCCCTGGGCACCGGGGAAGAAACGGTCACGGCGGTCGCGCGAGTCGCGGTGAACCTCCGCGGCGTCGATCGGCACGAGATCACCCGCGGTGACACGCTGTGCACGCCGGGAGCCTGGCTCACCACGGGCGAGGCCGACGTCGCCCTGCGCCGCCCCGGCGAGCTGCATCGGGATCTCGTGCTGCACCTCGGCTCGGCCGCGGTGCCGGTGCACATCCGTCCACTTGGGACGAACGCCGCACGGTTGCGGCTCGCGCGGGAGCTGCCGTTGCGAGTCGGGGACCGCGGTCTGCTGCGGGATCCCGGCGAACACCGGATCGCCGCGGGCGTCGAGGTGCTCGACGTCCGCCCACCGCCGCTGCGGCGGCGTGGGGCCGCCCGGGCGCGGGCGGAGGAACTGGCGACCGGCCGGATCAGGCCGCCGGAGATCGCCACGGCCGCCGAACTGCGCGCGATGGGCCTGTCCGTGACCGGGATGCGGATCGGCGGTTGGGTGGTGGACCCGGACTGGTGGGCGCGGCGGCGCGAACAGGCGGTCGCCCGTGTCGCCGCATGGTCGGCGCGCCACGAGGTCGAGGCGGGGATGCCGGTCGAAGCGCTGCGCAAGGAGCTCGGCCTGCCCGCCGCGGAACTCGTGCCGGAGTTGCTGAGCGGGACCGGCCTGGAGCCCGCCGGCGGCCGGGTGCGGCGGCCGGGTACCGGCCTCCCGGAGCGGGTGGAACGGGCGATCCGGACCGTGGAACGGCGGCTGGCCGAGCGGCCGTTCCACGCGCCTGAAGCCGACGAGCTGACCGAACTCGGCCTCGGTCCCCGTGAGCTGGCCGCCGCGGTCCGCGCCGGACGCCTGGCCCGCCTCGCCGAGGGGGTCGTGCTCGGGCCCGATGCGCTGGATCGGGCCGCCGCCCTGCTCGCCGCGTTGCCGGAGCCCTTCACGGTGAGCGAGGCACGTCGCGTGCTCGGCACCACGCGGCGCGTCGCCGTACCGCTGCTGGAGCAGCTCGACGCCCGGCGGGTGACCCGGCGCCGTCCCGACGGCACCCGAAGCACTGCGAGATCGTCAGAGCGGCGCTAGCGTGGTTCCCGTGGGTGTGCGGGACTGGATCGAGGGCTGGCCGGTCTACCGGCAGCTGACCGGCGCGGATCCGCTCGGCCGCGGAAAGGCCGCGGAGTCGGCCCGTTCGCGCGCCCTGGCCCCCCGCACCCGCTCCGCCGACCGGGTCGTCCGCTCGGTCTGCCCGTACTGCGCCGTCGGCTGCGGCCAGAAGGTGTACGTGCGGAACGGGAAGGTCACCCAGATCGAGGGCGATCCCGATTCCCCCATCTCACGCGGCAGGCTGTGCCCCAAGGGCTCGGCGAGCAAACAGCTCGTCACCAGTCCCGGTCGCGTCACCGAGGTGCTCTACCGGCGTCCCCACGGCCGGGAATGGGAACGGCTGGACCTCGGCCAGGCGATGGACATGATCGCTGAGCGGGTCCTGCGGACCCGTCGCGAGACCTGGCAGGACACCGACGAGGAGGGCCGGACGCTCAAGCGCACCCTCGGTTTCGCCAGTCTCGGCGGCGCGACGCTGGACAACGAAGAGAACTACCTGATGAAGAAGCTGTACACCGCGCTCGGCGCGATACAGATCGAAAATCAGGCCCGTATTTGACACTCCTCCACGGTTCCCGGTCTGGGGACCTCCTTCGGCCGCGGCGGGGCCACGACGTTCCAGCAGGATCTCGCCAACGCGGACTGCATCCTCATCCAGGGCTCGAACATGGCCGAATGCCATCCCGTCGGGTTCCAGTGGGTGATGGAGGCCAAGGCACGCGGGGCACGGATCATCCACGTCGATCCGCGGTTCACCCGCACCAGCGCGGTCTGCGACCAGCACGTGCCGCTGCGCGCGGGCACCGACATCGCCTTCCTCGGCGGGCTCATCGCGTACGTCCTGAACAACGGGAAGGACTTCCGCGAGTACGTGCTGGCCTACACCAACGCCGCCGCGATCCTGCGTGAGGACTTCGCCGACACCGAGGACCTCGACGGCCTGTTCTCCGGTTACGAGCCGGAAAGGCGGTTCTACAACGTAGAAAGCTGGGCCTACGAGGACACCGAGGCCGCCGCGGCGGCCGGGCGCCGTGAGAGCCCGGGAGAACACCACAAGGCGACCGCGCGGGCGGAGAAGTACGGCTCCGGCGGGGCGACCATGCGCGTCAAGCCGAAGCTGGACGAGACGCTCACCCATCCCCGCTGCGTCTACCAGGTGCTCAAACGGCACTTCGCGCGCTACACCCCGGAACTGGTCGAAGAGGTGTGCGGGGTGCCGAAGGAGGAGTTCCTCAAGGTGGCCGAGGCCGTCACCGAAAACTCCGGGCGCGAGCGCACCACGGCGCTGGTCTACTCGGTGGGCTGGACCCAGCACACGGTGGGCGCGCAGAACATCCGCGCGGGCGCGATCCTGCAGGCGCTGCTGGGCAACATCGGGCGGCCGGGCGGCGGCATCCTCGCCCTGCGCGGGCATGCCAGCATCCAGGGCTCCACCGACATCCCGACCCTGTTCAACCTGCTTCCCGGGTACATCCCGATGCCCAGCGCCCACGAGCACCTCGACCTCGACACCTTCGTGGAGGCCGACGCGGGCCGCACCGGGTTCTGGGGCAACATGCGGTCCTACACGGTGAGCCTGCTCAAGGCGTACTGGGGCGAGCACGCCAGGCCGGACAACGACTTCTGCTTCGACCACCTGCCCCGCATGACCGGGGACCACGGCACCTACAGCACTGTGATGAACCAGATCGCGGGCGAGTGCAAGGGATACTTCCTGGTCGGAGAGAACCCGGCGGTCGGTTCGGCCAACGGGAAAATGCAGCGGCTGGGCCTGGCCAATCTGGACTGGCTGGTGGTGCGAGACCTGCAGCTCATCGAGAGCGCGACGTTCTGGCGGGACGGCCCCGAGATCGAGACCGGTGAGCTGCGCACCGAGGAGATCGGCACCGAGGTGTTCTTCGTGCCCGCCGCCGCGCACACCGAGAAGGACGGCAGCTTCACCAACACGCAGCGGCTGTTGCAGTGGCACCACAAGGCCGTCGAACCGCCGGGCGCCGCGCGCAGCGAGCTGTGGTTCTACTACCACCTGGGCCGGATCATCCGGGAGAAGCTGGCCGGCAGCACCGATCCGCGCGATCTGCCGGTCCGGCAGCTCGCCTGGGACTACCCGACGCACGGCGAAACGGCGGAGCCCAGCGCGGAGGCCGTGCTCGCCGAGATCAACGGCTACGGGCCGGACGGGCCGCTTTCCTCCTACACACAACTGGCCGACGACGGTTCCACCTCGTGCGGTTGCTGGATCTACTGCGGCGTCTACGCGGGTGGGCGGAATCAAGCGGCGAACCGGCAGCCTGGTTCCGAGCAGAACTGGGTCGCGCCGGGCTGGGGCTGGGCTTGGCCGGCGAACCGGCGCATCCTGTACAACCGAGCCTCCGCCGACCCCGACGGAAAGCCTTGGAGCGAAAGGAAACGCTACGTCTGGTGGGACGGCGCCGACGGCCGTTGGACCGGAGCGGACGTGCCCGATTTCGAACCGGCCAAGCCGCCGGACTACCGCCCGCCGAAGGGGGCGGAGGCGCAGGACGCGCTGGCCGGGGTGGATCCGTTCATCATGCAGTCCGACGGGAAGGCCTGGCTGTTCGCGCCCGCGGGACTCACCGACGGACCGCTGCCCACGCACTACGAGCCGTACGAGTCCCCTGTGGACAATCCGCTGTACCGACAGCGGGAGAACCCGGCACTGGAGACCTACCGGCACGCGGGCAACCCGTACAACGACCGGCGGTTCCCGTACGTGTTCACCACCTACCGCCTCACCGAACACCACACGGCGGGCGGGATGAGCCGCACCCTGCCCTACCTGTCCGAGCTGCAACCGGAGTTCTTCTGCGAGGTCTCGCCCGAGCTGGCCGCCGAACGCGGGCTCCGGCACGGCGGCTGGGCCACGATCATCACCGCGCGCACCGCGGTCGAGGCGCGCGTGCTGATCACCGACCGGATGGCTCCCCTGCGCGTCAAGGGAAAGGTGATCCACCAGATCGGCCTGCCCTACCACTGGGGGCGGCGCGGACTGTCCACAGGGGACTCCGCGAACGATCTGCTGTCGATGGTGCTCGACCCGAACGTGCACATCCAGGAGGCGAAGGCGGCCACCTGCGACATCCGGCCCGGCCGCCGTCCCCAGGGGGCCGCACTACTCCGTCTGGTTGAGCAGTACCGCTGACTCACCCGCCCGGGTTTGACCCCGGAGCGTCCCGGGTAGCCGACGCTGCGTAGGAGAGGAGCCCGACATGGACACCAATGCCTATGTGGCTTTCCTTGCGGTGGGGGTTCTGATGGTCGTGATCGACGGTCAGATCATCTACCACGGCGGTAAGCGCTATCTGGAAAACACGAACGGGAATCCGGGTGCCGGGGCTTCGATGACCCGGTTGATCGCCGTGCTGTTCCACCTGGTCGTGCTCGGCGCGCTCGCGCTGCTGTCCACGGTCGGCTTCCCCGGCGGCAGCTCGCTGCCCGCGGTGGTGGGGCGGCTGGGCGTGATGTTCCTGGTGCTGGCGCTGGCACACGCCATCACGCTGAGCGTCCTCGCGCGCATGCGGGAGGAGCAGGTCGTCGAGGACATCACCCTGCGCGGCCGCGCCGCGGAAACCCGGGTGCGACCGGCGGATCCGCGCTCGTTCGACCAGCAGGTCCGGGAGCCGGTGATCAACCCGGTACCGGGGCAGGAGGGGCGCGCGCCGCACGTCAGCCCCGACCTCGGCCAGGGGTAGCAGCGCCGGATTCGGTACTGTCGCCAGGACTGTTTTCCTGGGGGGTAAACGATGAAGGTCTGGTTGATCACCGGAACGTCGCGAGGATTCGGCCTCGCGATCGCGCGCCGGGCGCTGGCGGGCTGGGACGCGGTGGTGGCGACCGCCCGGAACCCGGCATCACTCGAGACGGAACTCGCCGAGTACGACACGCGTTTGCTACCGCTCCCGCTGGACGTCACCGACGAGGCGCAGGCCGGGCGCGTCGTGGAGTCGGCGGTGGAGCGCTTCGGCGGAATCGACGTGCTGGTCAACAACGCGGGGCGGGGGCTGTTCGGGGCAGTCGAAGAAAGCTCGCTCACCGAGGCCAGAGC